>JARRNO010000010.1:0-28527 GCA_037384885.1 Acidobacteriota bacterium | reverse complement strand
CCTTGGAGTCGTGTTAGCAAATCTAGTAATAATATAGTGCGTAACTACTTAAAAATCAATAATTTACGGTAGAAGGAGCGGCGGCCGCGTCTTGAAGAGAAGCCCGCACGCCGCGGGGCGCCCGAGACTCAGCGCCTGTCAGCGAAAGTAAGCCGGGCCCGGGCCCCAATGGGGTCTGTGCCTTCCTTGGCCGGCGGTTTAGTACGTCGAAATCGGGTTGAACGCGGCCGCCGACTGATGCTCCGCCCAAAAAGCGCTCCGGGGTCGGACAAAGTGAAGTGATAGATAGCAGGAGAGATGCTTGTAAAAAAGGGGCAACCCGACTCTTAGACAACCCTTTTTGCCGCCCAAAAAAGCCGGATAATGAACAAAGCGGTAGGCGCAGCGAAGTGGATCGGCTTCACTCTTTTCGCTGTTCTGCTTCACCCTTGACGCAGAATCCCCCCAGGCGTAACGTGAAATCGAGCCGCACATCGACCGGCATCACATCGTTGCAAGGCCTTGGGAGGTCCTCAAGATGGCGAGAGTGGAACTCGATAAGGAAGCGCCGGGTTTTTCTCTGCAGGATTTCAACGGGAAGACTGTGGAATTGTCGGAGTTTGCCGGCCGGAGCCATGTGCTTGTCGTGTTGAACCGTGGCTTTCGGTGACCCTTTTGCCGCAGGCATATGGCGCAGTTGCGTCAAGACTATGCACGTTTTCAGGAATTGGAAACAGAAATCGTTGTCATTGGGCCCGAGAGTGCGGCGTCTTTCAAGAAGTACTGGGAAGAGAACGATCTGCCGTTTACTGGATTGCCGGATCCTGAGCATCACGTTTTAAAATTGTATGGACAAGAGGTGAAGTTGTTCAAACTGGGGAGAATGCCGGCACAGATGCTGATCGATCGGTCGGGCACGCTCCGGTATGTTCACTACGGGCACAGCATGGCCGACATCCCTGCCAATGAAGAGATTTTGAATCTTATCAAGGAAATGGGGCCACAGGCGGCGGGGTAGAAGTGGCGGCCGGCGCGGCCGGTGTCTTGTGAATTGTGAGTGGGGCCGCGCATCGCGTGGCCCGCTTGCAGCTGCGGGAGGTCGCGGCTGGAAGCCGCTCCCACAGGGGCCGCAAGGCGGCCTCGACTAACGGTTAACAGCGCGCCGTGCCGCGCAAGTCACGTTTTACTGCGCGTTAGCGCATCGGCGGCGACATCCTGACTTCCTACCCTCCTCGCTTTCTCACAACCTCAACGGGCATCCCACGAAGAAGGCCTGCGTGCTAAGGCGCCCGCCGGGTTGACAGGCGTCGTTCCATTTAATATCGTTAAATCGCGATGGGACGATGTGAATGGAGGCGTTCGTGATGAAAGACATGGAGAAGGTAATGAAGGCGCTGTCGGACAAGACCCGCCTTCGCATCCTGAACCTGCTGGGCCCGGGGCCGCTGTGCGTGTGTGAGGTGGTCGAAGTGATCGGGCTGTCGCAGTCCACGGTGAGCAAACATCTTTCCCTTCTGAAGGACGCGGGGCTGATCCAGGACGAGCGCCGCGGCAAGTGGATCTATTACGCCCTGAACCCCGGTGGGGACGTCTTTGGCCGCAAAGTTCTGGCGCTGGTGCTCGAGGAGGCGCGCCGGGACCCCGGCGCCCGGGAGGACCTGGCGGCCTGCGGCCGGTGCCGGTGCGGGCCGGACGGGACGGAAAAGGTTTTGCCGCGGGGGCGGCGCGGAATGCGTCCGTGAGCGCGGGGGTCGTGCGGCGGCTGTCGTTCCTGGACCGGTACCTGACGCTGTGGATCTTCGCCGCCATGGGCGCAGGCGTCGGCTTGGGCGCGTGGTTTCCCGGCGTGCAGGGCTTCATGGACCGCTTCCAGGTGGGGACCACGAGTGTGCCCATCGCCGTCGGACTCATCCTGATGATGTATCCGCCCCTGGCCAAGGTGAAGTACGAGGAGCTGGGCGACGTTTTTCGCAACTGGAAGGTCCTGGGGTTGTCGCTCTTTCAGAACTGGGTCGTGGGGCCGGTGCTGATGTTCCTGCTGGCCATCGTTTTTCTGCGGGGCTACCCGGCCTACATGGTGGGGCTGATTCTGATCGGCCTGGCCCGCTGCATCGCCATGGTCATCGTCTGGAACGAGTTGGCCAAGGGAGATTCGGAATACGCGGCCGGCCTGGTGGCGTTCAACAGCGTCTTCCAGGTGCTTTTCTACAGCTTGTACGCGTGGGTCTTCATCACCGTTCTGCCGCCGCTTTTCGGCTTGAAGGGGCTGGCGGTGGCCGTCAGCATGGGCCACATCGCAGAAACCGTATTTATCTACCTGGGCATTCCGTTTATCGCCGGTATGATTACGCGATTCGTCCTGGTGAAGGCGAAGGGAAAGACGTGGTACCACGAGCGGTTCATCCCGAAGATCAGCCCCATCACGCTGATCGCCCTGCTGTTTACCATCGTGGTGATGTTCAGCCTGAAGGGCGGGACCATCGTCCATATTCCGCTGGACGTGCTGCGAATCGCCGTGCCGCTGCTCATCTACTTCGTGGTCATGTTTCTGGTCAGCTTCTGGATGGGAAAGAAGATCGGCGCGGATTATTCGCAGTCCGCGACCATTTCTTTCACGGCAGCCAGCAACAACTTTGAGCTGGCCATCGCCGTTGCCGTGGCCGTTTTCGGCATCGGTTCCGGAGAAGCTTTTGCGGCGGTGATCGGGCCGCTGGTGGAAGTGCCCGTGCTGATCAGTCTGGTCAACGTGTCGCTGTTTTTCCAGCGGCGTTACTTTGGCGGAAAGGGGGCTGGAGCGGCCACTCGAGTGAAGAGTTAAGAGCTAGGGAACTGGGGGGTGTTCGCGGGCAGTCCTCAGCAGGCGACAAATTGGATGGATGGCCTTCGCGGGGGCCCGTCCTTTGGCAAGCAAAGGACGCTACATTGGACAGGGATACGGCTTTGCCGTGTAGCGGCCACATCCCTGCGGCCGTTTGGTTCAACTGAATCCGGCCGGTGGGAACCGGCCGCTACATTTCGTTGCAGCATGTCTTTGCAGGATCGCCTTTCAGCGGCAATCCCGCCTGAAGACTAACGTCTGACGGCTAACGGCTAACGGCGCGGCAGCGCATGCGGCCCCAAGCGGCTACTTCTTAACGCCCTAGCTTCCTCGCCTCCTCACCACTCCAACGGCCTGCCTGCGAACGAACGCCCGCGTACCTAGTCACCTAGTCACCTAATCACGTAGTCACCCAATCACGTAGTCACCCAATCACCCAGTTACCGCGCGAAGCGCAAGCGCATCCTCCAGCCCCGGAACATTCCGTGGTAAGCTGTTGTCGAACCAAACATTCCCAAATGTTTTTCCGGAGGATCCAACGGGAGGCGCGCTTATGGGTTCTCCGGGGCCGGATGAAAGCGGCGCGGACAAGGTTGAAAAAGGGGGAGTAGGCTTCCATGATGAAGAAGATTGTAGGAATCAGCTTTATTTTTGTGTGCATAACGATTGCATGGATGATCCTGGCCGGCACGCTGGCGTTCCGCTCGAGTTCCATGGGAAGCAAGCTGGCCACCGATGTGGGAAAGCTGTGGGGCAGTGCACAAAATCAACAAGCGCCGGCGATCGATTACTTCACGGAGAAAAAGACCGTGGAGGCCGGATTTCATTTCACGCTTCCTCAGCGCGACGCCGTCTACGACGACTTTAAAATCAGCGTCGACGGTGTAGAGTCAGATGATTTTTCGATGGACAACGGCGCCGCGACCTGCACTATCCCGATGAAGCCCGGACAATCGCGCACCTTGAAGGTGACTTACCGGTCCCAGGGCATGAAGGAATGGTGGTACAGTTTCGGCTCTTCGGTCAGCCGGGTCCACGATTTCACCTTGATCGCCCACACCAACTTCCACGGAGTCGACTTTCCGCCGAACTCCGTCTCGCCGACAAGCAAGGAAAAAGCTGGGAAGGGCTGGACGCTGACGTGGCATTACGACAACCTGCTTTCCGGGGTTCAGCTCGGCATCGCCATGCCCAGGAAGCTGAACCCGGGTCCCTGGGTCCGGAGGGTGACAACGTCGGCCCCCGTCTCGCTTTTTCTCTTCTTCTTTCTGCTCCTCATCATCAGCACGCGCCTTGAGATTTCCCTGCATCCCATGCACTATTTTTTCATCGGTGCGGCGTACTTCAGTTTTCACCTCCTGATGGCGTACCTCGTGGACCATGTGAGCCTGCAGATGGCGTTCGTCGTCAGCTCCGTGGTTTCACTCTTCCTGGTGACGTCGTACATGCGCATCGTGTCCGGCCCGAAGTTCGGCATCGTTTACGTGGGGTTGGCGCAGCTCGTCTACCAGGTCCTGTTTTCGTGCACCTATTTCCTCAAATCCTTTACCGGACTCGCCATTACGATTCTGTGTATCGTGACGCTTTTCATTGTGATGCAGGTGACGGCGCGCCTGGATTGGGAGAAGATCTTTGAGGGAGAGCACTGACGGCCGAGCTGCATTGTGCCGCATGGTGCTTCAACCGGAGAGGGAAAAGGAATGGGTCGAAGCCATGTGAGAATTTTGCTGTCCGCGCTGCTGCTTGGGGCGCTCTGGCCGGCCTGCCTCCGGGCTTCCGGGCCGTCCTCGAAGCCGGTTTTTGGAACAAGCACGACATACGGCGAGAACCAGGAAACGACCCTGAACTATGGGAAACAGAAACTGCTTTCCATCAAATTCAAGGATTTCAAAGTCGATGAGTCGAAAGAGACATTCACGGTGCGCCAAGAGATACCGTCCGAATTCAAAGTCGAGGCTGCGGCCGGCGGGCCGGGCTTGGATTTCGCAGGCAATCCCGTCCCTCATGTCACGTGCGGTTTTTATCCGTTGGACGATTCCGCGCCGGCGTCCTACTTCTGGATGGTTGAGTCCTTCGAGTTGCGAGGCAAAGATCCGGACGTTGTCTTCAAAATTTCGCTCTGGCTGCCGAAAGGGACTTTTTCCCAGTACGCCCTCAAAAAAATTCAGAGCCGCCGGTTTCTCCTGGAGCGAACCGGTAAGATCAATCCGAAGTTGTCTCCGGTCCTTGGCTACTCCTTAGGGTTTGGCGGCTCATTTGTCCTGCATGCGGCGCCGGATGAAGCCCTGATCGATATGTCGGCATGGAGGAACAATCAGCTCCTTGCAGATGCAACGATACGGATGGTTCTCCCATGGGGGGAGCCGAAGGGCGGCCCAATCCCTGAGCAGATCGAGAACCATCAGAAACCCTCGAAGGCCGGTGAGAAGAAAGAACGATAGCACTCAAACACCGGCCCGCAGCGGTATGCTTTCAAATCTTTAGCGTCCGACATCCGTCGTCTGTGCCCCGACGTGCGGCTAATGGCGCACAGCGCACCGCTCCGCTCCAACTTAAAAAAATCATGAAAGTTTGATGCGGCTGCAGCACATCCGCAGGAGATATTTGGCTGCGAGGCGTCAGTCTCTCCACAGAACGTCGGACGCGGTGGGGCCTCTGGAGATTACGTCGACTTTCCTGGATAGAAGTTGCTCCACGGATTGAATAACCGATTCCTGGCTTGCCGGGCAGGGGTGATAGTTGGGGGCCGCACTAAAAAGAAGGTGCGTCAGTTTGGATTGTCGTTCAAGAGTGGGCGCGTCAGGCGCGGTGATGCCGCAGATTGCGCCGCCGGCGGTTCGTTTGCTCACCAGTTCGCCGTGGTGGTCTCCCGCGACAGCGTAGCTTTCGGCCAGTTTCCATTGGCTCATACGGGCCGGCGTGTCCAGATGGGTGAGCGCTAGAGCATCCATCGGCCCGGCCGCATCGAGCGCATATCGCATGAGTACGGCGTCGAACCACCCGTAGCGGACGTCTCCCTGCCACACTCCAGAGCGGTTGTGTTCAGTGACAGCCGGGTTCAACGTCTTGTCTTCGGTGGGAAGCGGACCGGGCCCGTGGCGGACACCATAGGCCCGGGTTACTCCCATGCGACGGAGAGGCAATTCGGGGATCGTTTCGGAGGCAATGGCGGCCGCATTGTCGAATGTACACCGTGACCAGGTCGTAAAGGGGTGGAAGCCGGCGCACTCGTCCAGCAGGACTCCCTGTGCACCCTCGAAGACCAGGCCGCTCGCTTTTCTCATCCATTGAGCCAGCTTGGATTCCGGCGCAACAATTCCCAAACCGGCCAGGCGAACCGCTTCGTTCATCCAGTCTTCAAGGATAGTTCTCCGTTCGAAGACCGCCCTCTCGCGGGCGGCGGCCCGGGAGCTGTGGTTTTGAGGCAAAAAACTCTGCACGTCGCGCCACAGGCGTTCACGGGCGCCAAGCAGTTTTTTGCGCAAGCGAGTCCGGTCCAGAAGATCCCCTGCGAGCAGCGCGTCGCCCGGCGCCGTCAGTCCGTCGCGCACGGTTTCGCCGAATCCGACGCCGCAGCTCCCGTGCCGGTCTGTACCGCGGGCGAGTTCGCGCAGACGGCCTGCGGCCTGATGGTAGGGCGTGATGAGCGGCGCTTCTGAGCTGACGATGACCCTGGAAAAAATGTCGGCCAGCCCCTTTTGTCTCAGGACTTCGCCCTCGATCAAAAGTGCGGTTGGGTGCACAGCAACATACCGGGAGAGGATGGTCTTCACACCGCCTACAAAGCTGCCCGAGCCGAACTGTGAGAAAGTGTGATGACGCCCGTCCGGACAGATGACGTTGTGCGCCGCCTGAGAGCCGCCGTTAAACCTGACGACAACATCGGCTCCCGTGCGGCGGACCAAGTAGTCCGTCATCAGCCCCTTCCCGGCGTCGCCGAACCCCAGATCGACGACGGCCCATGCGGCGCGAGTTCCACCCATTAACGCAGAAAGGGAATCTTGAGTTTCTTTTCGGACAGAATGAGGGGCTTGAGCGCCTTGACGACCGCCGCCTTTCTGGTTTCATCCATGCCTGCCGCCAGGAGTTTCTGACTCAGCTCGTCCAGGTTACGGACCAAACCTTCGGAAAGAAGGATGGCGCCCGCCGTTGCAAAACACACGTCCTGCGGCGATTCGAGACAGATGACGTGATCGCCGAGGAGGTCCCGCCATGCCCGCTCGCAGTGCTGCCGGTAACGGCGCACGTCGTCCGGAATCACGAAAAATGGGACAAAGCTCTTCTGAACTTCCGCCAGGACTTCTTCAACTTTTAAATCCTCGTCCAGCCTGTCGCCGACGATGGTGTCCACGATGTGGCGCGAGAGCGTGGGGTAGGGCCGTTCGTCGCCGGTGATAAACAGGTAGCCCTTCTTTTTGCGCTTGATCACGCAATCCATCTCAGTGTGAAGCGCCAGGAAATAAAGGGCCAGCTCATAGGACTCTTCGCCCGAGCCCCCGCCTCCGCCTTCCAGGAAGCTTCGTGTCAGCCACTGGTCCATGAGCTCGGCCGTTGATTCGAACTGCCCGACCTGGAGAGGCGCCTGGTCGCTCGTAGCGTCGCCCACGGCCGTGAAGAGAAGTTGTGGATCCGGTATGTCGCAGTCCATCAGAACCTTCATGAAACTTGGGAGCTGCTGCGTCGCCAGAAGATGGGGAATGTCTCCCATGGACCCGGTCACATCCAGCGCGAAGGCGATGCCGAGCGAATGGGGATGCTCGGCGCTGTCTCTGCATTCGCGTACCTTTACACCTTTGGGGTTCATCAAGGGATGGCACTGTTGCTGCCGGAAAACTTTTTGGACCGGTAAATTCTTGCGTCCTTTCAGCAGTGCCTGGTGGGCATCGTGGCTGTAGCTACCTTGTCCCATGGTTTAATCCTCCTTTTCTCTCATCACGATCGGGCAAAATTTGGGCGCTCCATAGACTTCCTGGGCCAGTCTTCCGAGGCGCTGGCGCAGCGTCCAGGCATCTCCTCCGGTTGAACTTCCCCTTCCGTTGGCGGTTTCGTAAATCAACCCGGCAAGCGGCGCAGGCACAATGTCCGGCACGTTCCCCGTGGCGGGATCTCCTCCCAAAACCGAGGCCATGGTCTTTGCGCTCATGGTGATGTCTAACGCGGGCGTCAGCTTCATAGGGCGAGACGAAGCCTTGGGATAATAGTTTTCGAAACGGGGCAGAATATGCTGCAGCGGGGCGCCGGATTCGCCGGCGCAGCCGTACCCCACAAGCCTGATCCCGTGCTCGCCTTCTTCCAGCAGAAGGTGAGGGGGCAGCACAGAGCCGTGAACAAGCCCGGATGAATGGATGAACGTAAGGATTTCGAGGATACGCCGCCAAAGCCAGATGGAAGATCGAGGCGGAATTCCTGAAGGATAAGCCTTCTTCACCCCACCCAAGGTATGGTTGAATCCATTCGCCCAACGGAAGGCCATGGCATGAGTCCCGGCAAACTCACCCGACTCGATCTTACCGGCGAACACGGGTTGGGGTGTCAGCTTGGAAAAAGTTTCGGCGCCGGGAGCCATGCTTTGGTTCAAATGGACCAGGGTCTTCCATGTGTTTTGAAAGCGTCCAACCTCTCCCGGATTGCGGAGTATCTTCAAAAGGATACACTCGGTGGGCCATCGAGCGCGCAAGCCGAAATAGGCATCTGAAATGTGCCCCCCCGCAATCTTCCTGCCGACGGCCCAATGCATTCCGTTCACGGTGAGCCATTCGGTGAAGCCGTTGTTGGGCGGAAAGTCCCAATCCCGGAAGGCCTTGCGAAAGTGTTCGGCTTCGACGGTTTGCTCGTCGAGCGAGATGGTAGAACCGCAATGCGGGCACACGGCGATGCGGGCGAACCGGCCAGGCTGAAGAGGGCCGCCGCATTGGGGACATTTAAGCGCCTTTTCGGTCATGGTTGAGATCTCCTGCAAGCGATATCCTTGAGAAAACGGAGTGGATCTGGAGCAGAAAACACGGTTCGCGCAAGGCCCAAGCGGGCGTTCGCGCTCATCGCTTGGGCGGGCTCCTCGATCAGCCCCTCCAAGGTCGTATCCTGCTAATGGATAGTTCACTGGACAAAAGCTACCCCTCAAGAGTTTGGCCACACAATGTCCGCATTGGTGAAATCAGAATTATGCTCGGATGAATGGTTTCTGGAAAGACAATAGTTCCTCCGATGTTCATTCTGGGGCATTTCGCCATGCGGACCCTCTTGCAGCGATTCTTTAAGAAGCCCCAGCATGTCATTCTTCTTGCCGTTTCCGGCGTGACACCGTACACTACTTGCTAACGAGGAGCATTCATGACGCCGTTTCGGAAGATCAGGGGAATCGGTGCATTTGCCGCGAAGGCGGGATCGCCGCCGCTTCGCCGTGCCCTGGCGGCCGCTGCGCTTCTCACTGTGTGTGTCGTTTTGAGCCTCCCCGCGCATGCCCTGGATCCGAGCAAGCTCATCGTCCAGTACGGCCACCGCGTGTGGCTGGAAAAGGACGGCCTGCCCCAGAATTCCGTGACGGCCATTGTGCAGTCGCCGCGCGGCTACATGTGGCTGGCCACGCAGGAAGGTCTCGTCAGATTCGACGGGGTCCGCTTCACGGTCTTCAACAAGCGGAACACGCCCCTTATGAGCGGCAATTACGTCGTCACGCTGTGCCGGGACCACGCGGGAAATCTCTGGTTTTCCCTCGATTCCGGCGGTGTGCTGATCGAGCGGCGTGGAACCTTCTCGGAACCTGCGGCGGGCAAGGCGCTCGAAAATGTGCGCGTCAATGCGATGATGGAGGACAACCGGCACAGGATGTGGCTGGGCACGGACAGGTCGGGCCTGCTGTGCCTCGACGGCGCCAAGATAACCCGCTATACCGCGAAAAACGGCCTTCCCGGAAATGTGGTCTATGCGCTTTACCAGGATGGGAGCGGTACGATCTGGATCGGGACCAACCGCGGCCTGGCCACCCTTCACAAAGGGCGTCTGTCGCAATTCGAACTGCCGGTTAAGGGCCGCAACTGGTACTACGCACTCACCGGAGACGCCGCCGGGAACGTCTGGGCCGGCAGCTACAAGGGGCTTTTCAGGATCAGCCCGGACCGCAAGGTCGCGCGCTTTACGACCCGGGACGGGCTTCCCCACGACACCGTCTACGCCTTCTACGACAACCCGGAAAACAAGTGTTTGTGGATCGGAACCAAGGACGGCCTGTGCCGCTACATGAACGGCCATTTCGAAAGCTACAGGGTGGAAGACGGGCTTTCGAACCGGCAGGTCCTGTCGTTGACAGAGGACCGCGAAGGTGATCTGTGGGTGGGAACAGCCTATGGCTTGAACCAGTTCCGGGACGACAAGTTTTTCAGCATCGGTAGGAGGAGCGGCCTCGCGAGCGGCCTGGTGGACAGCGTCCTGCAGGCGAAGGACGGCAGTATCTGGATCGGAACGGACGGCGGCGGGGCGTCCAGGTGGACGGCCAAGGGCATCACCAACTATACCCAGAAGAACGGCCTGCCGGGAAATACCGTCAACACGCTCATGGAAGACAAGGACGGAACCATCTGGATGGGGCTGGAGATGGGCGGCCTGGTGAAGTGGAAAGACGGCCGTCTGACACGCTTCCTGCCCCACGACAAGCAATTGGTGGGCACCGGTATTTACTGCTTGATGAGGGACAGCAAGGGGACGCTCTGGGCGGGCACCGCCAACGGCCTGTTCCGGATCAGAAACGGCCGCGCACGGCGTCTCGGCCGGAAGGACGGTCTTTCAGGAGACGAGGTCAACTGCCTGCTGGAAGACCGGAACGGTGGAATCTGGGTGGGCACGGATTCGGGCGGCCTGGACTTCTACAAAGAGGGTAAGTTCAAGGTTTATACCACCCGCCAGGGATTGGCGAACAACAGTGTCAACGCCCTCTACCAGGAGCCGGACGGGACGCTCTGGATCGGAACGATGGACGGCGTCAGCCGGTTCCGGGGCGGGCGCTTCTCCAATATCACTCAAAAGCAGGGCCTCTTCAGCAACACCGTGTTCATCTTGATTCCGGATAAGAACGGCCGGTTCTGGATGAGCTGCAACAAGGGCGTCTTCAGCGTCCCCCGAAAACAGCTCGAAGCCGTGGCGGACGGAACCGCGGGCGCCGTATCCTGCAATTCTTACGGGCGGTCGGACGGCATGGGCAGCAGCGAATGCAACGGCGGCATGCAGCCCTCCGGGTGGCGCACGCGTGGGGGGTGGCTGTGCGTGGCGACCATGCGCGGGCTTTCGGTGCTCAATCCGAATGCGATCCACCTGAACACGAAGCCGCCGCCTGTCGTGATCGAGCAGATGCTTGTGGATGGGCGTTCGGTTCCGCTTTCGTCCCACGTGAAACTGGAGCCGGGCCGCCACCGCATCGAGTTCCGCTACACGGCCCTCAGTCTCGTCGCGCCTGAAAAGGAGCTTTTCCGGTACCGCTTGAGGGGATACGACCCAGGCTGGGTGGGGACGTCAACGCGCCGGGAGGCCGTGTATACGGGACTTCCGCCGGGCGACTACACCTTCCGTGTGATCGCCTGCAACAACGACGGCGTGTGGAACAACCGCGGCGCGTCGTTTACCTTCGTCCAACTCCCGCATTTTTACGAGACATGGTGGTTCTACGTGGTGATCGTGCTTCTGGCGCTGGGAAGCATTCTGGGGCTGGTGAGACTCAGACTGAGCGCGGCCCGGCGCCGGGAAGCCGTGCTGAAGCAGTTGGTGGGCCAGCGGACCTCGCTTCTGGCGAAGCGGAGCCGCCAGTTGAGGACCTTGAACCGGAGGCTTCGCGAACTGTCGAACCAGGATATGCTGACAGGCGTGGCCAACCGCCGGCGGTTCGAAGCCGTGATGGATGTGGAATGGCGCCGGGCCCAGCGGACCGGGACTCCCATTTCCGTCCTCATGGCGGACATTGACCACTTCAAACCCTTCAATGACGCATACGGGCACCAGCAGGGAGACGAGTGCCTGAAACGGGTTGCAAACGCCATGTCCGCACAGTTGCAGCGGGCGGGCGATCTGTTGGCCCGTTATGGCGGCGAGGAATTCGTCGTCGTCCTGCCCGGGCACGGCGGGGATGAGGCGCGCGAGGTGGCGGAACGGCTGAGAACGGCGGTTGAGAGACTCGAGATCCCGACAAGCGTTTCCAAGGCCGGGCCGCACTTGACCATCAGCATCGGCGTGGCAAGCAGCATGCCCCAAAGGGAAGAGCTTCCTGCAAAGCTGGTGGAAGCAGCAGACCAGGCCCTCTACAAAGCAAAGGGCGAGGGCCGCAACCGCGTCGTCGCCGGTGAGGGTGATGAAAGCGAGACGCCGAAGAAGTGATGGAGTATGATCCATGAACATTCTGGAGGCCGTCGGCAACACGTCCCTGATTCGGCTGCGAAAGATCGTGCCGGCCGGCTGCGCGGATATCTCGGTTAAACTGGAGTGGGAAAATCCGACGGGCAGCCTCAAGGACCGCATGGCCCTGGCGGTGATATCGCGGGCGGAAACGGACGGCCGCCTCAAGCCGGGAGGCACGGTTTTAGAATACACCGGCGGGAGTACGGGGACCTCTCTCGCCCTCGTCTGCGCCGCGAAGGGGTATCGTCTGAAGATCGTCAGCTCGGACGCCTTCAGCCGGGAAAAGCTTGACCACATGGCGGCGCTGGGCGCCGATTTGAAGCTGGTGCCGAGCGAAGGCGGTTCAGGCAACGGTGTAAGGGCGTGGAAGACATCCGGAGACAAGGTTTGGCCGGACTGACCGCGCGCTGTTCTTCATGGCGCAGGCCTGGAAGAAATTAGGGGACCTCCCGCGGCGTTTTACGAGCGGGAGGTGTTCCATGGCCAGGACCGTCGAACCGATTCCCGCCGGATATCACAATGTCACCCCTTACTTGATCGTTCATGATGCCGCCGCCGCGCTTTCATTCTACGCGAGAGCTTTCGGCGCCGAGGAGCGTTTTCGTCTTTCAACACCCGGGGGCAAGATCGCCCATGCGGAGATGAAACTCGGGGACTCGGTCATCATGCTTGCCGACGAACATCCAGAATTGGGCGCGGTCAGCCCCAAGACACTCAAGGGGGCGAGCGTCTTCATCCTGCTCTATGTCGAGGACGTGGACGCCATCGTCGAAAAGGCGTTGGCATCCGGCGCGAAGCTCGTGCGTCCCGTCGCTGACCAGTTCTACGGCGATCGAACGGGAACCCTCGTGGACCCGTTCGGTCATCAGTGGACCCTTGCGACGCACGTCGAGAACGTGAATCCGGAAGAACTCGGGCGCAGGGCGGCGGCGGCCGGTCTGGGCATGTAACAGGTCAGACGGGCGGTTCTATCTGCCGCGGCAAAGCGGTGGGACGCGCATGTTTTTGGTTTGGCGCATGGCTGGGTGGATGCAGTTTGTTACGAACGCTTCTCGATCTCTTCCTCGACTTCGCCCGCGCCTTCTTTGTAAAATCTGGCTTCATCGGGCGCCAGCTCGTGGAGAAGCCGCAGGAACTCGCCGGCGTGGACGCGCTCCTCGTCGGCGATATCTTTTAATACTTCGATGGCGAGCTTGTTGTCCGTGGATTCGGCGAGCTGCATGTACATCTGAATCGCCTCGTACTCCGCGGCCACCATGAAGCGGATCGCCCGGACGAGTTCCTGATCGGTCAGCTTGCGGTCGTGGGCCAGCCCGGAAAATGGAGAGCCAAACTCAGGCATGCTAGGACTCCTTTCATCAAGTCAAGTGCCCCTTGGCACCAGATGAAAAGTTACTCCCACGATGAGCCATTTACGGCAGTTTATTCAAACTGAGCTGGCGGCAGAGGCAAATCCCCCTGCGAGGCGCGGGACGCAAAACGGCGGAGGGCCGCGGTGCGGTCGCGCCTCAGTGGGCTCTCACAACCTTTCTGCGAGAAGTTCGTAGTTCTGCGAGCGCTGGTCGAAGCGCGAAAGAACGGCCCGGGCCTTGTCAGGGACAACGCAGGCTTCGTCATCCAGGCCCGCGAACTCCTGGACGGCGCCGAGGTTGTCGAACCGCCTGATGGTGACGAATTCTTCCTCGTCCTCCAGTTGGCGGCGCAGCAGCTGGATGCTCTTAAACCCCTTAATGCCTCGATTCTGGATGCCCACGAATATCTCGTTCTTGAGCATGTTTTCGTAAAAATCTGCGGTTTCAAGCGTCGTCCACCCGTGCCAGATCCGGATGATCATGGTTTGCCCCCCTGCGTCTCTTATTCCCGAAAAGAGCCTGGCATCGCTGAATCGGGTCTTGGTGAGGCGTATCCTGCGTCAGCTTAAGCATTCGGGACTTCTCATGCGAGAGAGCACTGTACGACCCACCATGAGAAAAACAGGCGGGAACGCCGCGGAGGCCGTCCCCGCCCGGAGGGCTTGAATCAAGAGGCGTCCGGGTCGTAAGGACCCGGTCGCGAGGGCTGCTACACGCCTTCCAGGTAGGCGTGTTCGCCGTGCAGGCCTTCGTCGAGGCCCATTTTCTCGGTTTCTTCCGTCACCTTGACCGTGGTGAAGCGATCGATGATCCAGAGCATGGCATAGGTGAACACGAAGGCGTAGACGGAGGAGATGAGGACCGCCGTTAACTCCTTGCCGAAGAAGGCGGGATTCCCGTGGAAGAGACCGTTGGCGCCGTTAGCATTGAAAGCGGTGGTGGCAAAGAGGCCGAGGAGCACGATGCCCAGGAAGCCTCCCACGCCGTGCACGCCCCAGACGTCCAGCGCGTCATCCCACTTCAGCTTGTTCTTCAGGGCGACCGCCAGGTAACAGACCACACCGGCGATGATGCCGATGAGAGCCGCCGTCATGGGAGACACGTAGCCGGCGGCGGGTGTGATCGTGGCCAGTCCCGCTACGGCGCCGGTCAGGAGGCCGAGGAACTTCGGCTTCTTGGAGGTGAACCATTCCACGAAGAGCCAGGCGATGGCCGCAAAAGAAGCAGCAATGTCGGTGTTGATGAATGCCGTGGCGGTCACGGCGTTCACGGCCACCTCGCTGCCCGCGTTGAAGCCGTACCACCCGAACCACAGCAGGCCGGTGCCCAGCGCCACCAGCGGAATGCTGTGGGGGCCCGGATCTTGAACCCTGCGTTTGCCCACGTAAAGAACGGCGGCGAGGGCCGCGATCCCTGCGATGTTGTGAACCACGATGCCGCCGGCGAAATCCAGGACGCCCCACTGCTCCAGGATGCCACCGCCCCAGACCATGTGCACGAACGGGAAGTACACGAGGATCAGCCATGCCGTGAGGAAAATGAAATAGGCCTTAAAGGTGACCCGGTTCGCAAAGGCGCCGGTGATGAGGGCGGGCGTAATGATGGCAAACATCATCTGGTAGGCGAAGAAGACCGCCAGCGGGATGGATGGATTGAGCGGACACGGCGTGGAAAGCGTGACGCCGTTGAGGAAGCAGAGGTGGAAGTTTCCGATGATCCCAAAGAGATCTGTCCCGGCCTTCATGTTGCCGCTGAAGCACATGGAGTAGCCGAAACTGAACCAGAGTACCGTCGTCCAGCCCAGGGAGACGAAGCTCTGAATCATGATGGCCAGGACGTTTTTCCTGCCGACCAGGCCTCCATAGAAAAATGCCAGACCGGGTGTCATCAGCATCACGAGGCTGGCGCAGATCAACATGAAGGCCGTATTGCCCGTGTCGATGTGCAACATGGTTCCCCCCTGCCTGCCCGCTCGGTGGTACGGAGCATGAGGCCGAATTGTGCGAACGTTTCACGGATTCTCGGAATTCGCTCAGCCGGGGTGGTTGGCGCGAGAATCCCGATAAGGTTCCAGATTACAGAAGTTCGACAGAATCGCGAAAACTTCCGGGGTCGACGGGACCGGGTAGGGGGAATTGCCCCATTGCTGATTTTGTATCCGGTATCCACCGCAAATTGCCGCAGTTGACGCCACGAAATAATTTGCTTACTCTGACGACTGATGATGAAGTCGCGGTGGGTGCGAAAACTGGCGTACCTGTTTCCCGCCATGTTGCTGGTGGTCCTGCTGCACGGCCCGCCGACGCAGCTTGGCACGACAAACCAGCCCATCGTGCAGGGCGGGGTCTTCGGATGCCCGATCTGTGCGGCGCTGCGCGCCAGCCTGGGCTGGCCGACGCCGCCCGCGGTCGTGCCGAAAGCGCCTTCGCCCTCCCTTCCGGTTGTATTTTGCGTCACGCAACTCCCTTTAAACGCACATTCCACACCCCGGACCGCCCGCGGCCCCCCGCCCACTTTCCCGATTTTCTAGAAATCAGCCGGTTTATCCAACTTGCATCCCTTCGGAGCGGTTTGTCCGTGTATTTTTCGGACGCCGCGCCCGAAACGCAGGCCCCGCTTTGCCGGGGCTCGGGAGAGTGTCCATGCATGTTTTGAAAAAGGTGTGTTGTGTCGTTTTGTTTCTATTCGCTGCCGCGGCCGTTTGGGCCGCCGGGCCGGAGGGGGCGATTGCGGGGCGGGTCGTGGACTCCGGAGGCAATGCCGTCGCAGGCGCCCTGGTGCAGGTGTCCGGACCGTTGCTTCACGAGCCGCGCGGGGCCGCCACCGACGCCTCCGGGCGGTTCCGGTTCGAAGGGCTTCCGGCCGGTGCGTCTTATGATGTGAAGGTTTCGCCCGTGGGGATGAATCCCGTGGTGAGAAAGAATATCCGAGTAAGAGCCGGCGCGACCGTCATGCTGCCTTTCACGGTGGCGGCCGGCGCCACGGAAGTCACGGTCACTGCAGCGCCCCCCGACATCAACCAGAAGCGGACGGAAACGGGAAGCAGCGTGTACCGGATCACCCCCATGATTATCCAGACACTGCCGGAGGGACGGAGCACGCCGCTGAACCAGGTGGTGCTCCAGGCGCCCGGCGTGGTACAGGATTCTTATGGGCAACTCCATGTTCGGGGCGATCACGGTGATCTTCAGTACAGGATTAACGGGATTCTTCTTCCCGAAGGCATTTCAGGTTTCGGCCAGACGCTGTCGACCCGCTTTGCCGAAAGTATTGACCTGGTGACGGGGGCGCTGCCCGCCCAGTATGGCGACCGGACGGCCGGCGTGGTGGAGATCGAAACCCGCAGCGGCGCCGTGGCGGGCGGGGGGAGTGCGGATCTTTACGGCGGTGCGCGGGGCACCTTCGAACCGTCGGTGACGTCCGGAGGTTCGAAGGGAAGTTTCTTTTACTTCGCGACCGCGTCCTGCCTGGAAAGCGATCTGGGCGTCGAATCGCCCACGCCCGGTCCCGACCCCATGCACGATCACACCCGCCAAGCCAAGGGTTTCGGATACTTCTCGTGGATCCTGAATCCCGACAACCGTCTGAGCGTCATTCTGGGGACGGCGGACAGCGGGTTCGAAATCCCCAATGTTCCCGGGCAGTCTCCCGCCTTCCGCTACGGGGGGCTGGATCCGGCGGAACTGGCGTCGAGGTATCCTTCGTCCTCCTTGGACGAGACGCAGCAAGAAACGAACCACTATGGAATCGTGGCGTGGCAGGGGAACCCCAACGGCCGGACGGGTTTTCAGCTGGCGCTCTTCAGCCGTTACAGCAGCGTCAATTATCATCCCGATCCCATCGGGGACCTGATCTACAACGGCGTGGCCGCCAGCGTTTTCAGGAGCAGCTTCGGCAACGGGCTGCAGGGCGATCTGGCGTTTCGGTTGAACCCGCACCATACCCTGCGCTGGGGATTCTTCGCCGGCGCCGACCATGCGCGCAGCGACAACACGTCGGCGGTCTTTCCGGCCGATGCGTTGGGGAATCAGACCTCGGACGCGCCGCTGACCATCGTGGACAACCACGTGAAGACGGGCTGGCTCTACGGGGCCTACATGCAGGACGAATGGCACCCCACAGGGCGGCTGACCGTGAATTTCGGCCTCCGGGCCGACGGGATGGACGCCTACATCCGGGCGGGACAGATCAGCCCGCGGGCCGGCCTGGTCTGGAAAGTGACGCCCAAAGTTACGCTTCATGCAGGATACGCGAGATACTTCACCCCGCCGCCCCTCGAGCTGATCGCGCCGACGAGCATCGAGAAGTTCAAGGACACAACGAACGCGCTGCCCACGGATGCCGACACAAACGTCAAGGCGGAACGCAGCCACTATTTCGATGTCGGCGTTGTGTTCGAACCGGTTGCGGGGTTGAGCCTGGGGCTGGACGGTTACGTGAAACGCGTGACCGATCTTCTGGATGAAGGGCAGTTCGGACAGGCGCTGGTTTTTTCGCCCTTCAACTACGCAAAAGGGAGGATTTCCGGAATCGAAATCACCACGCATTTACGGCGGGGCGGCTGGACGGCCTATCTGAACGCGGCCTGCTCCTCTGCAAAGGGAAAGGAAGTGGTCTCGGGACAGTTTAACTTCGATGCGGAAGAACTGGCCTACATCGCGAGCCATGACGTCCACCTGGATCACGACCAGACCTGGACGGGGTCGGGGGGCGTGTCGTACCGGTGGACGAAGACATCCGTGAGCGTGAATGCGCTTTACGGCAGCGGATTGAGGCGGGGATTCGCCAATACGCTTTCGCTTCCGGCTTATATGCAGGTGAACCTGGGCGCCACGCGTTCTGTCACGCTGAGAAGGGGACGGGCGCTCGAGTTTCGCCTTTCAGTGTTGAATGTCTTCGACCGGGTGTACGAAATTCGCGATGGAACGGGCATCGGCGTCGGGGCGCCGCAGTATGGTCCCCGGCGTGCCCGGTATGCGGGGGTGCATTGGGAGTTGTAGGGGTCTTCGGCCCGACGGAGGCCGGCTGACGGCAGTCGGAGGCCAAAAATGTGAGAGCAGGCCGTTGCGGGGGGGTTAGTTGCCCTTTTGCGCGGGAATCCATGTAAGAGTAAAATGGGGTGAGCCTATAGAGGACCGCAAGTTGAAGGGGCCGCTCCGCGCCGGAATCTTATTGTCCTTGAGAACGGATCGATGGCGGCCTGAGAAGCGGTCATTTCATGGGCGAGAGAGGATTGGGGGAATATTTGGAAAGAGCCGCCGTCATTGCCACGGTCAGGGCTCCGGTTTCGGAACTGACGCTGTGGGTCAATTATCACTTGAATATTGGAGTGGATCATATCCTCTTGTTCTTTGACGATCCGGATGATGAGGCCGTTGAGGTCCTGGCCTCGTACGATCAGGTCACTGCGGTGCGATGTTCTGCAGAGTACTGGTCAAAAAGGGAGGAAGGACGCCATAAGGCCCTCGGGGACAGGCAAGTGTTTAATGTCAACGAAGGGGCGAGGATGCTGGCGTCAAGGGGCTGCGAATGGATCATTCATATCGACAGCGACGAATTGATCCATCCTCTTGGGCCGTTGAAGGAGATCCTTCGCTCATCCAAGGATGATGCGGTGAGATTCCTCGGCCTGGAGGCGGTACCGCTGAATGAGGAGTATGAAAACATTTTTAAGCCGACCCTTTTTAAAGTCATGCCGAACAGAATCCAAATGGCATTCGCGAGGATCTTGTGTTGTTCGAGAGCCATCTTCGAAGGCGAATATTTCAGATCGCACACCGCTTCCAAAATGGCGGTCAGAACCAGCGCCGGAATTAAACAGTACAGAATACACAAAGCGATAAAACACGAGGGCCCCTTAACCGTGACGGATACCAAGAAAATTCAGCTGCTGCATTATGACTGTATCGGATTTGAGGATTGGAAGTCGAAATGGGACAAGAGACTCGGAGACACCGGTATGCCGCCCTTGATGAGAGAGAGCCGCAGGCAGCAGATGAGGTCGTATGAAGCAGAGAGAAGAAAGGGCGGGCAGGGGCTTGCTCTTCTCTATGACAGGCTGTATCACATTCCGGCTCGAGAGAAGATGGTGTTGAAGGTTCTCGGCATGCTCAGGCATGTCGAGATTGACGGCAGGCTATTCAATGCCCCCCACGCCGTTGCCGCGGGGCCTCAATCGTGACATGAGAAGGTGCGCATGACGGCGCGCCTCGATTGGGAGAAGATTTTCGCCGGGGAGACTTGAGGCGCGAAGGCGTCTTCCGGCGAAAAATGGCGCGACAGATGTTTTGGGCCCCTCAAAGACAACGCCGGGACGATTGCGCTATCCTGGTGCAAGGTTGCCGGCGGACCTGGCTTGGAGCTGGCCGGGTTTTTCTTGCTTAGAGGGTGGAATGATCCTGAGAATCCTTTCCGTGCTTGGGTACGTAGCGATGGCCGCCGGTGCGGTGGGCATGGTTCTGGCCAAAACCCTGTTCTTTCCTTACTGGCCGGTCATCTCCGCCCAGGTTGCGGCCGGGGTGCTCATGCTGTGGGCGCGGCTCACGTTCCGGGGCAGGAGCTTTCATTTCGGCGCGGAGCCCACCGAAGGAGAACTGGTGACCAGCGGGCCATACCACTTCATCCGCCACCCCATCTATACGGCGGTGTGCCTGTTCGTCTGGGCGTCGTTTTGCGGCTCGTTTTCCGCGCTCGCCGCGTGCCTCGCTGCGCTGGTCACGGCAGGGGCCGTGACGCGCATCCTGTGCGAAGAGCATTTCCTCCGGCGGCGGTAGCCTGAATATTCGGACTACGCCCGCGAAACCAAGCGGATGGTGCCGTTCGTGTATTAAGGGCCGCGCAGTGCGCGGCCCGACGGCAGACCGCGGACTGTGGACGGCGGCTCATTGGCCGCGTGAAAGCAGCCAGCCCTTGTCGCGGATCCACTTGGCGCAGAGCAGGCCGAGAATGGTTCCGAAGACCAGGTGGGCGAGAAAGACGGTGATGGGCATGCCCGGCATTTGGCTACCCATGAAGCCGATCCCCATGGAGCGGACGGCAGGGCTGAGCAAGAACCCCACGCCGATGGCTTCGGCGTAGATGACGGCCCACCAGAAGGGCTTGCGCCCGAAGACGAGAGCGAAAATCATGCCGAAGCAGGCGCCGTTCCAGAAATGGTACGCCCATCCCAGAATGTTTGAAGTGACCGATGGACCGAGCATGAAGCGGTTTGTAAGAAGCACGCCGAGCAGCTCGGGCATGGACCCGGGCATGCCGCCGAAGGCCCGGAAGCTGATGATCCGGACGACTTCCAGCCCAACGGTCGCGACGAGCCCCGCGAGAGCGCCCATCAACAGCCGGTTCTTCAGCCGGTCCAGCCCGCCGGCCGCGGCCAGGACGAAAACGATTGCCAGGACGGCGATGGACGGGAGCAAAAGCCAGCGCGCCATTTCGGGCATGGGGGCGATGCCGGCCTGGGCGGCGGGGAAGAGGTTGGGGGACATGCCGGCCATCAGCAGCGCAACGAGGCTGAGGCCGATTTCTATTATCGTTTTACGTGTCATATGGAGGCCTCCGCGGCCGGGGGCGCTACACCCCCGGCCGCAAAATCTTTCAGTCTGTTACCTGGACAGCATGGTCACCATGTTGTGAAGTTTCTGATCCAGCATCATGGCGACCCTGTCAACCTTCTTGTTCCCGTAGGATTGAAGTAGCTTTGAGGGCGGAATATAGCTAACCACCGTCTTGCCGTTCGCATCCTTGAAGATGTTCACGCGGACGGGCACGACGAGCCCGACGCCGGGGTTGGCCGAGAAGAGCTTCTTGCCCACGGTGGGGTTGCCGACGAAAAGTGTTTCCGACTGGACGTGAAGGCCGGTCATGGCAAGCACCTTGCCCTGGTGAAGTTCGCTCATGACCATCATGCCGTTGTGCGAAACCATTCTCCTCAGGTGGGTCACCGTTTGACTGACCGTGCCGGGGACCTGGACCTGGACAACGGGACCGGAAGGGGCCGTGGCGCTCAGGCTGATTCCGGCGATGGCGAAGGCGGCGGCAAAGACAAAAGAGACGAAAATCTTGATCGTGTGTTTCGGCTGACGCATGATTCTGCTCCTTTCCTTGAGCATTCGGCTCAAATGGGGTTTCTGTTTGCCGGGTTTTTCGCGCCCGGCGCTTTCTGCGAGCGAGGTCGGCCGAAGGTGGCGGTGGCTGAAGATTTGAAAAGATGGCCGGTGTGGGCAGGAGAATTCGTCAGCAGGCCTGCGGCGCGAGCGGCGGTGGGATTCGGCGGGTAAGACTAAATGCGGTGCTGTTAGGAAGCCCGTTCAGTCGCCGGCGGGAGAGAACCCGACGAGCCGCCTCGGGATTGGGCGCAGGGTCTAATCTCTCTGCTTCGCACTTCCTTTGGGATGATTCCGTGAATTTATGAATAGACAGCCTGGGCGGGGTCCTGGGGGGACTCCGGCTCCTCGCAAAAGTGGCGATCCCCGCGGGGGACGCCAGGCCGACGGCTAGTCCACGTTGATTTGACGGGCCTTTTAGAGGTGAGAGGGTCTCGCGCTCGAAAAGGGGAATAACCCGGATGGAGCCGGGGTTCCCGAAGCAGAAGCATATGATTTTCATCCGGATCTGCTGCGACGGACGGGAAAGGTGTTTTCGGGGGTTCTGCCATGGCTGGAGAGGCAGGGATGTCATGTAGCGGTACTGGCAGTCCAGCCCGCGTGAGGAGACGAGAATGGGCGTGACCAACAGCCAGTCGGGAACAAATATACACGAAATCGCCGACCGCATTTACAGGATCAACACTCCGGTAGAGATCCCCGGGGCAGGCGGCTTTTCATTCAACCAGTACCTGGTGGTGGACGACGAACCACTTCTCTTCCATACGGGCCTGCGGAAAATGTTTCCGCTGGTCCGGGAGGCGGTCGCCAGCGTTCTGCCGGTGGATAAGTTGCGGTATCTGGCCTTTTCGCACGTGGAAGCGGACGAGTGCGGGGCGCTCAACGAATGGCTCTCTGTCGCGTCGAACGCCGCGCCGGTCTGTGGAAATGTGGCGGCCATGGTTTCCATCGGGGACATGGCCGACCGGGCGCCGCGGGGCATGGCCGACGGAGAGGCCCTTTCGCTCGGCGGCCGCACCCTGCGCTGGTTCGAGACGCCGCACCTGCCGCATGGATGGGACTGCGGCTTTTTGATGGACGAGAGTTCATCCACGCTGCTTTGCGGCGATCTGTTCACGCAGGGCGGATCGGATTGCCCTCCATTAAAGGAGTCCGACATCCTGGAGCCGAGCGAAGCGTTTCGCGTCCAGATGGATTATTTTTCCCACACCAGGAATGCTCGCGGCTTGTTCGAGAAGCTGGCGGAGGCGAAGCCGGCGACGCTGGCTTGTATGCACGGCAGCGCCTGGCGGGGCGACGGCGCGAAGCTCCTCATGGAGCTTGCGGACAGGGTGGCCTGAGCATTCATTTCGGCCGGCCCAATTTTGGGGACGCGGGCGGCCCTCATTTCGAATTTGAGCTTGTTAGGAGGTGCAACATGGCGAAAGTCATTCGATGTAAAGACGCCGGTTACGATTGCGACGCCGTGATCCGGGGCGCGACGGAAGATGAGGCCCTGACAAAAGCGGCCGCCCACGCCAAGGAATTTCACGGCCTGGAAGAGGTCACGCCGGAAGTTGCCGAAAAGGTTCGCGGGATCATACGCGACGAGAACTGACAACTTTCCAGAAAGCGCGCCGGGCGATGACGCCCGGCTGCGTTTCAGCGGGGCAGGGGATCCTGGCGAAATCCCCTGCTCTTTTTGTTGAAAACAGGGGCGACTGCTGAGCGGGCTGAAAGGCATGGTCGCGACGGAGTCAGGCCTGGATGCATGGCGCGAAAAAAGCGAAGCCCGAAGGAAATTCGTGCGGGCAACGGCCGCAGCGCCGCTCATTTGTGATAAGCTTTTTCCACTGAAAGTAAGACGAAACTTGAGGGCCTGGCTCACGACGTGTGCGCCACACCAGCCGTGCTCAATTCCGGGAGCGTTCCGCTCATGGCTTACGGCTTACCGCAACGCTTCATCATTAGCGGGTAAGGGCTAACGCAAAGAGGAGCGGGCGAGGAGGACGCCGAGGCCGATGAACATGGAGCCGCTGGCGCGGTTGAAAATCCGCACACGCCGGGGCTTGGTCAGCCAGACCCTGGCCTGGTGGGCGAGAATGGCGTAGGACGTGAGAAATGAAAAGGAAAAGAACATCAGAACGGCTATCAGAAGGGCGAACTGAGGCGCCAGGGCTTCATGGATGTCCACGAACTGGGGAAACAGCGCGGTCAGAAAGACGATGGCCTTGGGATTGCTCAGGGCCACCCCCATCCCCCGGAAATAGATTTGCCGCCTCGAGACTCCGGAGGGCGCCAGCAGATCCTCCATTTTCGAGAAATCCGACGTCTTTTGAAAGATCAACTTGAGACCCAGCCAGACCAGGTAGGCGGCGCCTGCGTATTTGATCACGTTGAAAACCAGTTCCGAGGTCTTGAGGACGGTGCCCAGCCCCGTCACGGCGATCAGCCCGAGGATCAGGAGACCCGTGATATTGCCGAGCGCGGCGAATGACGCCTTTCGCCATCCGTGCAGCGTGGAATGGGTCATGATGAACAGCACGGCGGGGCCTGGCGTGGCGGTAGCGATCAGCACGAGGGTAAGGTAAATGATCCAGGATTGTAAGGTCACTTGCTTTTCCTCGTAGGAGCGCTTTCCGGCGCAAGTTAGACACCGGTCCGGCGCTTCAGCCTCCAAACAGTGAATGAGCCGGCGGCCATTGTCATTCTCCGGCGCCGGGGGAAGCATCCGGCCCGGACATTCAGTATCCTCCTGCATGGCGGAATCGGATGCAAAACTCGCGAAAAAAACCATTTTAAGAGTGATATGCCCCGGGGCGGGCTGCTGTGCGGCCGCCGGCCGTTTCACCGCGCGAAACGCCTTGCTGCGCCAAAAGAGGGCTCCCTCCAAGCGGAAGGAGCCCCTGAGACTTGAAGTGTTGTGTGACTACTCGTCCGGCTTCCATACCTTCCAGACGTTGCCCGCCAGGTCCGGGCCGACCTTAAGTGTGGGTTTGCCAGGTTCCCAGCCGGCGGGGCAGACTTCCGCCCCCTTGGTTTTCCTCACGTGCTGGAAGGCCTGGAGCTGCCGGATCGATTCGCCCACCTTGCGCCCGACCGGCGGAGTCAGGATTTCCATGGCCTGGATGACGCCGTCCGGGTCGATGATGAAGCGGCCCCGGACGTCTACCCCCGCGGCCTCGTCGTAAACGCCGTAGACGGAACCGATCCGTCCGCCCCCATCGGAAAGCATCGGGTAGGGGAAGCCCCCGTCGACCATCTTCGAGAGCTCCTGCTCCTGCCAGATCTTGTGCACAAACCGGCTGTCCGTGCTGCACGACAGCACCTGGACGCCGAGTTCTTTGAAGACTTCAGCCTTGCCGGCGACCGCCGACAGTTCGGTGGGTCAGACGAATGTGAAGTCGCCGGGGTAGAAGCAGAGAAAAACCCATTTCCCCTTGAAGTCCGACAACTTCACGTTTCTGAAACCATCACCGTAAAAGGCCGAGGCTTCGAAATCAGGCGCCTCCTTTCCAACCATCACCTGCATGCCGCCCTCCTTTCGTCCGGCGCCGCTGCCGCCGGCGCGTCCTGTTTCCGGCTCCCCCGGCGGAGCGATGGGACCCGCCGCCGGAGAAACGCACCCATCCCTGCGATCGTCACTCATGCGCTCTCCTTATGAATTCACACCCCATCAGAGTTTCCGGCAGACGAGCCGGGACGGGATCTGTTTTCCGCCCCGGCCCGCCTGCTGTGTCTTCCTCGCCGCTCCGAAGGGTCCATCGCTAAGAATTGCATTACCGGGCCAGGTCGAAGCGGTCGAGGTTCATGACTTTGGTCCAGGCCCCCACGAAATCGTGGACGAATTTCCCTCGTCCGTCCGCGCACGCGTAGACTTCGGCCACGGCGCGAAGTTCGGAATGAGAACCGAAGATGAGGTCGACGCGCGTACCGGTCCACTTCAGCTCGCCGGTCTTGCGGTCATGTCCTTCAAAGACGTTCTTGTCTTCTGAGACCGGTTCCCACTCCGTGGCCATGTCCAGCAGGTTCACAAAGAAGTCGTTGGTCAGCGCCTCGGGCCGTTTGGTGAAAACACCGTGCCTGGTCTGCCCGAAATTGGTGTCCAGCACCCGCATGCCCCCCACGAGCACTGTCATTTCGGGCACGGTCAGCGTCAGCAGCTGCGCCTTGTCGACGAGTAGCGTTTCGGCTTTGATGCCGGCGTTTGGGTCGAGATAGTTGCGAAAGCCGTCCGCGGCCGGTTCGAGCACGGCGAAGGACTCTACGTCGGTCTGTTCCTGGGAGGCGTCCATGCGGCCCGGCGTGAAGGGGACCGTCACTTCGACGCCGGCGTTTTTCGCCGCCTTTTCGACGCCGGCGCATCCGGCGAGCACGATCAGGTCGGCAAGCGAGACCTTCTTTCGGCCGGACTGGGCGCCATTGAATTCGAGTTGGATGCCTTCAAGCGCCTTCAGGACCTTTGCAAGCTGCTCCGGCTGGTTGATTTCCCAGTCCTTCTGCGGAGCGAGCCGGATTCGAGCCCCGTTGGCGCCGCCGCGTTTGTCGGAGCCGCGGAAGGTGGATGCGGAGGCCCAGGCGGTGGAAACGAGTTCAGACACGGAGAGGCCGGAAGCGAGGATCGTCTTCTTAAGGGAGGCGGCATCCTTTTCATCGATCAGGGGGTGATCGACGGCGGGGATCGGGTCCTGCCAGATCAGCTCTTCCGCGGGAACTTCGGGGCCGAGATAGCGGGCGCGGGGGCCCATGTCGCGGTGGGTGAGTTTGAACCAGGCTCGCGCGAAGGCGCCTGCAAACTCGTCCGGATGCTCGTAGAAGCGCCGGGAAATCTTTTCGTATTCCGGGTCGTAGCGCAGGGAGAGATCCGTCACCAGCATGGCCGGCGCGTGCCGCTTCGAGGGGTCGAAGGCGTCCGGGACCGTGGCGGCGTCGCCCTTCGCCTTGAACTGGTAGGCGCCGGCAGGGCTCTTTGTCAGCTCCCATTCATATTCGAAGAGGTTTTCGAAGAAGTTGTTGCTCCACCGGGTCGGGGTCGAGGTCCAGGTGACTTCCGGGCCCCCGGTGATCGCGTCTTTGCCTTTGCCGGCGCCGAAGCTGCTTTTCCAGCCGAAGCCCTGTTCCTCGATCGGCGCGGCCTCGGGTTCTGGCCCCACCAGCCCGGGATCGCCGGCACCGTGCGTCTTGCCGAAGCTGTGCCCGCCGGCGATGAGGGCGACGGTTTCTTCATCGTTCATGGCCATTCGGGCGAAGGTTTGGCGGATGAATGCCGCGGCCGCGAGGGGATCTGGGTTTCCGTCGGGGCCTTCCGGGTTGACGTAAATCAGGCCCATATGGTCAGCCGCCAGGGGCCCCTCCAGGGTACCGTCCCTCTCGTGGCGCTTGTTCCCGAGCCAGGCCGCCTCGGCTCCCCAATTGACGGACTCATCCGGCTCCCAGGCGTCCTCGCGCCCGCCGCCGAAACCGAAGGGTTTGAATCCCATGGATTCCAGCGCGACGTTGCCGGCGAGAATCATCAGATCGGCCCAGGAAATTTTCCGGCCGTACTTTTGCTTGACGGGCCATAGCAGACGGCGGGCCTTGTCGAGGTTTGCGTTGTCCGGCCAGGAGTTGACCGGCGCGAATCGCTGCTGGGCGGTTCCCGCGCCGCCGCGGCCGTCTCCGATGCGGTAGGTGCCGGCTGCGTGCCAGGCCATGCGGATGAATAGCCCTCCGTAGTGGCCGAAATCGGCCGGCCACCAGTCCTGGGAGTCGGTCATCAAGGCCTGAAGGTCCTTTTTGACGGCGTTCAGATCGAGGCTTTCAAAGGCCTTGGCGTATTCGAAATCAGCGCTCATGGGGTTGGATTTGGCGCAGTTTTGACGCAGTATTTTCAGGTCGAGCCTGGCAGGCCACCAGTCGCGGATCGACGTGCCGCCTGCGGCAGTATTCCCATGTCCCACGCCCGTAACGGGGCATTTGCTTTCTTCACTCATCGTATTTGCTCCTTTTTAAAAGCCACGTCCCGTCTGCGTGACGTTGACCGGGCCGGGCTTGAATCACTTTGACGAGCAGAGCGCGCCATTCCCGGGCGCCTTTTTCTGGAGACAGCCGCGGCATACCCCATAGAATTCCATGGTGTGCCGGTTCACCATGTGGCCTGTTTCCGACTCTACCGACGCTTCCAGAGCGGTCCGGGGATGAATAGGCAGGTCCAGGATCTTGTGGCACTTCTCGCAGATAAAGTGGTAGTGCTTCTGCTCCGTGACGAGTCCGAAGCGGCTCTCGCTGGTCCCGAACGGAAGCTCACACAGGGCGCCGTCCGCGACGAGATGGTTGAGAGTCCGGTAGACCGTGGCCAGGCTGACGCTGGGGTAGTCCCGCCGCAGCTCGGAGTGGATCCAGTCGACGGTGGGGTGATTGGGGTTGTTTTCGAGCAATCCCAGGATGAGTTCTCTGTACTTTAGCGGTCTCGGCATCGTGCGACGTCTCCCTTTGTGGCTCCCGATAGTGATAATGATAATCGTTATCAGTATCTTCAATTTAGTGCGCAATGCGCTGAAAAGCAAGCCGTTTGCGCTCCTTCTGCCCTTGAGGTAACGAGTTGCAAGTAAAGGGAATTTTGCCGTGCAAAATCCGGGAGGCGCCGCGCTGTCAGCGCACCCAGGCGTAGGCGATTTTCATGAAGACGGAGCGGTCGGTCTGGGTAAGGCCGGCTTTGGGGTGTCCGAGATACTGGTCCGAATAGCCGATGTAGAGAGCGGTTTGCGGGTTGAGCTTGTAGCTGTAAAGGAACTGGCCGAGGATGTGTTTCGAGTGGGCTTCGATGGGGTAAGGATAGAGGGATGGGTCGAAGGTGTAGTCCGTATGTTGGACAATGGCCCGGATGAACGTCCGCGCGCTGAACTGGTAAACCGCCCGCATGTCGGTGAGATGGGCGGAATAG
>JARRNO010000009.1:35467-39172 GCA_037384885.1 Acidobacteriota bacterium | reverse complement strand
TTCCAGCGCCGGTAACCAGTAGTCTACCACCGCGGCGGCGCCGCGGCGAATCATCATGGTGCGTGGAGTGGCTGGGAGGGCTTAACCGGAACGGCCGGCCCGGGTTTTGAGGGAGGAGAGGATGGAGGGCCTGACCTTCAGGTTTTTGAAGACCAGGTGATGGAGCCAGACGCTGCAGACCAGAAGCGTCAAGGCTGTGGCGATGGCCGCGCCCGCCAGCCCGAAGGCCTGGATGCCCACGTAATTGAGGACGACATTGAGCACGGCGCAGACCCCCAGCACCTTGGCGCTCTGGTCCTGATGGCCGGTGAGATCCATGAGGTAATTGACGCTTCCGGTGGCGGCGAGAACGAGCTGGCCGAGGATCAGGACGATAAGCGGCAATCGCGCCTGCATAAAGGCGGGTCCAAAAAGCAAAAGAAGGTATCGCGACAGGACGATCATCAGCAAGGCGAGCAGCAGGGACGGCCAGAAGATCAAGTGGCTGAGACGAGCGAGGAGGCGCTGGAGTTCCTCGCGCCGGTGCTGGGCGTACAGGGAAGCGAAGGTCGGGGCGGCCAGGACGTTGACAGAGATCAAAACGAAGCCCACGAGGGTGGCGATCCGCACCGCTGCGCTGTACACGCCCGCGTTGGAGGGGCCAAGAAAGCCGCCGACCATGAGGATGTCCGTTTCGCTCAGCAGCATGGAGAAGCCGGCGATGAGAAGCAGGGGCGTGCTGATGCG
Organism: Acidobacteriota bacterium; assembly: GCA_037384885.1. Classification (GTDB taxonomy): domain Bacteria; phylum Acidobacteriota; class UBA4820; order UBA4820; family DSQY01; genus JARRNO01. The sequence goes on along the minus strand of JARRNO010000009.1, from coordinate 38,446 downwards.
CAGCCAGTGGAACGTGCGGAATTCAGGCGCCGCGGCCCGGGCGGGAGCGGGAACGTGGCGGTGGATGCGGACCAGCTGCGCGGCCGAAACCAGGAGAAGGGCCAGCGCGACGAAAAGCAGGACCTGGACGCTGTTGAGAGCCCCGGTGAACCAGACGGCGAGGGCGCTGAAAATGATAACGAGCGCCGGCCGGGCCAGCCACATGGGAAGCAGGGAAAGCGAGACACGTCCGTAGGCGCGCGCCGTTTCAGACTGGAGCGTGAGCAGGGCCAGCAGCGGAACGATGGCCATTCCCGCCATGAGGGGGACGGCGAACGGGGAACGGGCGTGCTGGAAAATCAGGGCGATGCCCAGGCCGATCAGCCCCGAGGCGAATCCTCCCATGAGGACGAGCTGCCAACTTCTTCTCATGAACCCCCGGAGCTTGTCGAACTCGGCGCGGGCCCGGTATTCGGGAATGAAGCGCAGCGAGGCCGTGGCCAGTCCGAGCCCGGCCGGAACACTCAGTACCTGCGCCCAGGAGAGGGCAAAGGCGTATTTGCCGTACTCCGCCGGTCCCAGCCACCGGGCGAGCAGGACCTGGAGCGCGTAACGCACCAAGACGCCCGCCGCCTGGATGGCGATGGCGACACCGGCGCCCTTCGCGATCAGCGCGAGGGAATCGGTTCCCCTGAGTTTTTCGACGATCTCGTCAACCGAAAACAACGTCACTCCCGGTGACACGCTGCGGTGGGCGGGCAAAGAGGCGGAACGGCCTGCCCGCCTTTGCGGGGTTACCACCCATAGTCTTCTCCCAGCAGCTCGTAAAGTGCTTGGTTATGGGGCCGAAAATAGTCTTCCAAGTAGGCGTAAACCTCGCGGGGCACATCGGCGCGGTTCCGTCCCACATTCTGGGGCCGAAGGTCCCGGGGTTCAAAGTCAGGGTCTACGCCGGCGAACTTGAAAATGCGGCGCAGCGTCTTGTGGGGGTCTTGGAAAAGCGGGTTGCTGTCGAGGATGAGGATCTGCCGCCTGGGAAAGTGCTCGAGATACCGTTCGAGCTGCTCGCGGTAGAGTCCGCGCCTCTTGTATGAGTTCCTGATGAATGCGGGATGCTTGTAATCCCGCTGCTCGAGCGCCGGCGCGAGCCGCGTCTCTTCCATTTTGACGGCGTCCATGATGGGCAGGCTCTCCCGCCCCCGGCGCCGGGCCTTGAAGTAATGGGAAACGGCCCGCTGGACTGGATTTCGCAGGACGGCGACGATTTTCGCCCCGGGAATCATTGCGGCGATCCGCTTCGGCGCCAGCGGGTTGAAAATGTACAGGGGCGTGGTTTCGTAGGCCAGGCCGCCGTTCATGACGTGGCGGCGGAGAGGGAACTGGGCGCGGTACCAGGCTTCGCCCTCCGCGTAGGTGTCCACGCCCCGCTCCAGTCCGCCGTCGAAAAAATGAACCTCTTTCGTCAGAGATGGACAAAGCTGGGGATGCTGCCCGAGGAAGTAGTGCAGGCTCGTCGTCCCCGCTTTCTGGGCCCCGATGACGATGAGGCCGGGCAGCGGGCGCAGGCGCCAGGTGAGCTGGCGGAATGCCGGTGTAAAGCCGCGGCGGAGGCTTCGAACCGGTCCATCTGAACTTGGCCGGGTGGCGGTCATCCCATCACTCCTCATTCAGCGGCCGGCTGCCGGACAGCAGGCGGCGCCGGCGCAAAAAGTAGCCGGCGGGTCCCCGGTCTTCAATGAGGGCGGTTTTAAACAGCGCCCCCCATCCCTTCGGCAGATTGTCCACCCTGAGAACATCTGTCCGGTAACGGCCCAGGGCGGTCGAGACGGCGGCCCGCCGCCACGACGGGGGCTTCAGCACCTGCAGGACGTTGTCCGGGACCGGTGTCTCATACAGTTGCGCTGCAAAGACTAAATTGTAATAGAGACCGGTCCGCCATTTCCAGGAGGAGGCCCGTTCGAGGGCCGATTTCCAGAATCCCGTCATGGCGGGGGTGCGGACAAGCGCGTCGATATCGCAAAGGTTGCCGGGAAAGACGACCAGGTTGTCCTTGGCGTTGTTGATCGCCAGGCACAAGAGGGCGTCCACGGCGTCCAGGCCCTCGTTGGGGTGGCCCCACGGCCGGGCACGGGCCAGGATCTCTTCCGCAGGCGGCGGATTTTCGTCGGGCGGCGTCAGTTCGAGGTGGGCCTCCACCGTCGTAAGTCCCTGCCCGGTGAAGACGACCTGCCAGGGCGGCGAATAACGGCTTTTCGAACGGCGGTAGCCGCTCTGCCGCAACATGGATTCCAGCACCGGCAGCGCCTTTCTCGAAACCAAAAGGTCCACATCGGTCGTCCGCCTCAGCGATGGGTCGGAATAGACCATCCGGTTCAGCCAGAGTCCCTTGAGGGGCACGGCCTTGAATCCCCTGGATTCCAGCCCTTCACAGATTTTTCCTGCGAGGGCCTCCAGGCGCTCTGAGACGGCGACGGCCTGGTAACGATAGTGAGCCAGCCCCTGAAGAACGGCTGGGGGAAAAGCGGCTTCGATCTCCTGTTCACGGATCCTCTGGTGAAGAAATCCGGCCATTTTTCCGTGAAAGATCCACTGAAGCCAGTTGTCCCACCCGCCGGGCGGTTCCCCCGCCGGCGCGGGAATGCTGCCCCGCCAGGTGCGGGCGAGCAGATCGAAATAAGGATGGAGTTTGGTTAGAAGCATGGGCGTGAGTAGTGAGTAGTGAGTAGTGATTAGTGAGTAGTGAGTAGTGATTAGTGAGCAGTGAGTAGTGATTAGTGAGCAGTGGGTAGGTTCTGGTGCAGTCGGTTGAGAACTGTGAAGCCAACGACACGGTTGTTCACGAGTGTTTTCGCCGGAGTGAAGTTATCAGTCCATTGATAATGCGGGCCAATTCCGAAATCTGTTCAAGCATGCTAGACGTTCTTTCCGCTGTCAAGATCCGAATATCACCAGAGAGCAGGAAAAGTGTTTCGAGCTCCGCCAGAGACCCTCTGGCGATAG
>JARRNO010000009.1:0-35441 GCA_037384885.1 Acidobacteriota bacterium | reverse complement strand
CTAAGAACCCTGCCTGGCAGCGCCTTCGGCAATGTTGGCAGGTACCGAAACAGCCGCTCTCCTGATCTGGTTGGCGATGCCGTATTTTTCTTCTGTTGGAAAGTCTGCCGTTACTTCGTAAACGTTTCGTACCAATAGCCTTCCTTTTTGCCATGCCAGCAAATCCCGATGAGAGTTCAGCATTTGAGCGATCCCCCTTTTTGCCGCTTCTGATGAAATAATAAGTTTATGGGTGTTCGAAGAAGACCTGTGATGACTTCGTTTCTATGAGGGTGCTCCCTTGCCCTGGCAAACTAACCCCCACTGCTGCGAACCAATGAGTCAAGAGGCGAGGTCGGGAAGTGACTGCCTGAGGAGGCGAAATCCGTAAAAGCCTGTGAATGAATTTCTTAAGCGCGTGGGTATTCCTGCGTTTCCTTTTCGCTATTCACCAATCACTAATCACTATTCACTTAACGGCGTTCTCTGGACGCCGCTAATACGTCGTCTCTTCCGGATTGACTCGGCGGCCGGTGAGAAAGACGACGAGATGCCGCGATTCTTCGTGCGAAGAGGAGAAGAGGCCGCTGAAGGCCCCTCGGACGACGGACCAGGATGCCCTGAAATGCCCCGTCAGCAGGCGGGAGAAGAATTTCCCCGGCCACCGCAAGAAGATACTGAACAAGAGGAAGACGGTGTATTGCAGGGGGGCGGCGTGAAGCCGTTCAACCCATGCCTGATTTCGCACGGCGTGGTAGGTGGTGAGCGCGTCCTTGCGCCGGCTGGCGGTGGTGTCCGCGTGCCAGACCCGGGATTGTGGAATGACCAGGATCTTCCAATGCTCGCTCCGCGCGCGGAGCCCGAGTTCCACGTCCTCGTAGTAGAGGAAGAACCCTTCGTGGATGAGCCCCACGTCTTCAAGGAAAGCGCGCTTGAGGAGCATGCAGGTGCCGTGGGGGTACTCAGTCTCCCGCCACGAGTCGATCCGGGCTTTTCCGGGTTCCCGGTGGTAGTAGCGGCGGCGTGCGCGACCTGTCCAGAGACTGTGGCTGCCTCCGAATGCCTGGATGAGACCGGTCTGAGTGTCCAGGACCAGAGGGCAGGCGATGCCGGCGTTTTTCTGGGCTTCGAGGGCGATGATCAAAGGGCTCAGGGAATCGGGTTCGAGACGGCAGTCCGGGTTCAGGACCAGGACGTAGTCCGCGCCCCACTCGAGCGCCTTGCGGATGCCGAGATTGTTCCCGCCGCCGTAACCCAGATTCTCATCGGACTGGAGAAGGGACTCTCCCGGAGCGAGGGCAGCCTCCAGGGTGTCGGCGGAGCTGTCGCCGGAAGCATTGTCCACGACCCAGACGTGTGAGTCGCCGGCGAGCGCAGCCCGTATGCTCTGCAGGCAGGCCAGCGTGTCGGAGGCGCTTTGGTAGTTGAGCACGACGATGCCGATCTTGTGGGCGTTTCTATTCATGCGGGAATGACGCTTTCCTCGAGAATTCCAGGGACGGTGCCTCAGGAACCGACGCGATGCGAATAAATGCCGGATTCATTGACCCGCGGCCGGCCGGCCGCGGTCTTGGTTTTAGGTAAATTCACCACCACCGGGGTGGGGTTGTCGGGTTCAATCAGGCATCTCAGCCGCCTCCGCAGCCTCTTCGGACAGACGAACTGTATCATTTTGAGCATCGTGGGGTGCCACAGCCAGGTGCTCAGTTTCTCGCGGAGGCGCCATGGAAAGGCTCCCCATGGGACTTCCCTCCGCGCCCTCTGGGCGTCACGATAACTGGAAACATAGTCGGAGTAGGAGGTCCCTCCGCATTCGAAGCGGGCGACCATGAAGGGAAAGATGCGGGGCTGCACATCTTTTCCCAGGGCAAGCCAGAACCGGTAATCCATCAGAATGCGGTAGGAGATGTCGAAAGGCCCGAACTGCTCAAAAATTTTCCGGGTCAGTACGGCCGCTTGATGGGGGACATAATTCCGGATTCTGAGAAGCCGGTAATGGAAGGTCTGAGGATGCTGAATTTCCAGGACGCGGCCTCCCGCATCGCACAAGACTTGGCCCCCGAAGCCCCATTCCCAGCCGTTCTGGCGATAATCGTCCGCAATCCTCGACAAAACATCGCTGTCGTGGAAGGTGTCTCCGGCGTGCATGTGGATGATCAGCTCGCCGCGCGAAAGCCGCACGCCTTTGTTCATGGCGTCGGCGATTCCGCGGTCCTTTTCGCTCACGAAGGCGCTGATCCGTCCGTTGTAGGACTCGACCAGTTCGCGCGTGCCGTCTTTCGAGCCGCCGTCCACCACGATGTATTCGAAGTCCGGATAGGTCTGCGATGTGACGCTTTCAAGGGTTCTTCCGATGACACCCGCGGCGTTCCAGCAGATGGTGATGACGGAGATCAACGGGTTGTCCCGGTTTGTGGCGTTGTCCTGGCTCGAGTTCATGAGTTCTCCGCGTCGGCCTTACGCGCGGCCTTCAGGGAGGCTGCCGGCGCCGCCAGCAACCCCTCTAAATCGTTCAACAACCGGCTCCGCGACAATGTTTCCCGGACCGTTTCCCGCGCGGCGTCTCCCATTGTCCTACACCGTGCCCGATCGCGCCAGAGGGCGAGGATACATTCCGCCATCTCCTCCGCGCCGCGGACCGCGAATCCGTTCTCCCCATGCACGACGGGGACGGGATCGGCGTCTCCGTCGAGGGCCACCACGGGAAGCCCCTGCGCCATCGCCTCGACGATTTTTACCTGCTGGCCGGTTCCGCCGAGAACGGGGCACACCGCAAAACGGGCCCTCCGGTATACCGCCTCAAGATCCGGCACGAACCCCTTGAAGACCATCCCGCTTTCCGGGACGGGTTCGACCTGGCGGTAGAAGGCCCCGGTGACGTCGAGGCGAAAATCCTTCCCATTCTCTCGCAGCAGGGGAACCACCCTCCTTAAGAAATATAGGTACCCCTGAAGCGTGTAGGGGTGCTTTCCCATAGTGTACAGGGCGGGACCGGAAAAGTCATTCTCTTTCAAGGCCGGCTCCGCGGTCATGGGTAAAAAGACCACTTTCGTCCGGTGTGTGCTGGCCTCGAGAATGGCTTGCTCGCGCCGGGAAATGGCGATCGTCGCGTCGTACCGGTCGTAGATGGAAAATTCCAGGGGATCGGGTTCCAACCCGAGAGAGCTGAAAAAGTCTTCCTGCACCAGAACGTCCGGCACCGAGCCGGGCCGGATGGGTTCGGGCGGCAGTCTCCGGTCCACCTCGCCGTGCATCTTGAGGTTCAGCGTCAGGAGGTCGTGTGTCTCCATGATCCGCTTGAGGCCGGAGAAGCGCCGATGGTCCAGGATGCGGTCCCAGTTGGCGTAATTCATCAGCAGGGCGTCCGGGGCAAGCGATTCGCAGGTGCGGCTAAACCACCGCCTGACGCCCCAGAAGCTGTACGCCCGCGAATCCATGGGCGGTACGCGGCCCAGTAAAGCGCGGCCTCTGTGGATCAGGGCCGCGGCCTTGCGCTCGGCGATGCCGAGGTCGTAGACGTGAACATCGTCCGTGAATTTCGAGAGCAGGTCATCCCGCAGCGCTTTCTGCCATCGCTCCGCCCCCCCGAGCGTGGTGCTCAGCAGCGAGACGTTCAATCCGAGGGCGTTGAACCCCTCCAACATCTCCAGGCAACGGCGGTGGCTGCCGCCCTGGGCGGGGGCGGGGCAGGTGGGATAAAAGATCGCGATGCGCCGGGTCAAGAGACGTCTTCCCCCATATCTTCCCGGTTTCCCGATGGGCCGGGAATCAGCATGCCATAAGCCAGGCCGGCTCTTTCGAGCGCCAGGCACTTGCGCACGAAGCCCCTGCGTCCAAGGAAGGGAAAAACGAGGCCGGCGAAGCGCCCGGGTTTGAGCAGGCCGAGGGCGTATCGAAGGGCTTTTGCGGCGCGTTTCCCAGAAGGAACGGGTTCAAGTCTGCGCCGGGTCGCTGCCTGTGAGATGCCCTGCCACCAGTAACGACGCCGCATGAAGGCGCGGGTCATCCTTGCGGCGGGAACATGGTGGCCGACCACGACGGCGGGATCATACCAGACAGTGCCGCCCCTGCGGCGGATGGCTTCCTGCATGAGTACTTCTTCGTTGGAAAGCAAGTTGTTTCCTTTTCTTCCAAGTCCGGTGGAAAATCCCCCAAGCTCCTCGAGAATATGCCGGGTGAAAGCCATGTTCGCGCCGGCAACCCAGCGCCCGGCTTCCAGGGGGCCTGGAGGCCGGTCCCAAAGGAGCACGGTAAGCGGGGCCGTCAGTTCGTCAGTCAGCCAGGCCGGTCTGGGCGCTTCCCAGATGGGTTCGATCCGCCCGCCAACGCAGTCTGCCGCGGGTTCGGCCTTCCGGAAGGCGCGCAGCATCTTTTCGATCCAATCGGGATGGGCCACCGCGTCGTCGTCCAAGAAGGCGACGAGGGGCGTCCCGGCCGACCGCCAGCCTGTGTTGCGGGCTTGGGAAAGCCCGGGAGCAGGTTCATGCAGATAGACCAGGTTGGACTGCGCGCGGGCCGCTCTCTCCACCTGCGCCCGGGTGTCATCGGACGACGCGTTGTCCACCACGAGAATTTCGAAAATCTCAGCCGGCAGGCTCTGCCCTTTCAGGCTCTCCAGGGCCCTGGCCAGGTAGGCGGCCCTGTTTCGCGTACAGACGACGACGGAGACCTCCGGCCCTCGTGCTCCATCCGCCTTAAAAGCGGGAGCGTGGAAGCCGGAAGGCGCCTGGGGCCCGCTCATGTCCGTCCTCCCTTGCCCGCCCGGGCCGTTTCCGGCCGGCGGTCCCCGTCACGGCTCCCATCCCGGTGGAAGATTCTGGAGGCCGTGAAGGCCAAAGCTCCCCGGATCTCTCTCAGCGTCACGGACGGCTTCTGACGGCGAAACGCCATCTTCGCCCAGTGCGCCAGGTACCGGAGGTTGCCCATGAGGATCAGCCGTGAATAGTATGCGCCTCGTGCCACGTCGTTCTGCCTCTTGAGCGTCTTGATTTCCGGGCCAGGCTTGCGTCCGTGATGGTGCCGAACAGCGAGTTCGGGGGTATATGCGCCTGTGAATCCCGCCATGGAAGCCCGGGCCGCATATTCGATGTCCTCACAGCGGAAGGGCGTGCCGGCGCCAAGACGGGTGTCGAAGCCCCCGACCGCCTCAACGACCCGGCGCTGGAAGATCATGTTGGCGCCCTGGATGACTCCGGCCGGGATCACGCTCTTCGGAGGAAAAAGGCGGAACTGGTCGTCTTCGTTGAACCCGTACGGAGAATCCGATAGATCGTACGGAAGCAGCCGGCCTCCGCAGAACTGAAACGTGTCTTTTCCGAGGAGCTGCACGGCGGACTCCAGATATCCGGGTTCGAGGTAACAGTCGTCGTCTGTAAAGGCAAGCATTTCCCCCCGGGCGGCGCGAAGGCCGGCGTTACGGGCCCAGGAAAGGCCGGGCTTCTCTTCCCGCATGCAAATGACGGGAAACCCGGCTTCGCCGCGGAAGCGTTCCATCACTTCCGGAGTCCGGTCGGTGGAACCGTTGTCCACGAGGACCAGCTCGGCGTCCGCCGCCTGCAATTCATCGCCCGGGATGGCGGCGAGGCATCGCTCCAGCGCATCGGCGCGGTTTCGCGTGCAGAGAATCAGAGAAAGCTGCATACCGATTCGGGGTCCTTGTTCAGGGGAGCCAATCTCTCAGCCGCCAGCGATAGCCGGCGTCTCGCATGGCGCTACCGATCTTCCACTGGAGCTGAAGCTTCTCAAGCAAACTGAGCTGCCGCCGCCAACCTTTCGGCGGCGCGTTGCGGGCGTGGCCCTCGGGCAGTCTGGAGACCGGGCCGACGACTGCGGCAGCCTCCCCGTGAAGGGGGACGGGTGTCCCTTCGGCGCCCGGGCGGTTGTCCTCAACGGCGGCGCGAAGCCGGTCGTCGCTCCATTCCAGCCCGAGAAAGTCTAGAATCCGGCGGAGGGCGGCCGCCGTATCCTTTCTGGCGTCTTCGTATCGAACTTCGAGAAACGCGTCCTGGGGAAGGCGCGCGCCGTCTTTGCGGGCTTTTTCCACGTGATGCCGCCAAGTCCAGGCGGCGGCGCGGACATGCGGCGGGGCCCATTCGGCGGCCCAGCCTTTGGAGGCGGCCAGCATGGACGCCGTGACCGCCCTGGGATCCCGCAGCAGGTGAATGATTTTGCACTGCGGAAAGAGTGTCCTGATTTCGGGGATGAAAAGCGCGTGCCCCGGCGTTTTTTCCAGAAAGAAGCGGCCGGGCTCCAACCCGCCTTTGATGTGTTCCAGGAGATGGAGCGAATAGTCACGAAAGAGCGCCATGAATTCGTCGCGCTCAAAGTAGCAGGAAAGGCCCATCACGCCCTGCCCCCGGCGGGCCTCCGGCCGCGTGAGGTGTTCCAGCTCCATCTGCCAGTATTGAAGCGTGGGGCCGAGATAGAACTCGAACAGGTGGGACTCCCGCCCGGTTTCCACGGCGGGATGCGCGCCGATCAGCCTTTGCATCCAAGTCGTGCCGCTCCGGGGACAGCCCAGGAGAAAAACCAGGTCGTTGCCTTCGTAGCTGCTGTCAAAGGGCATGAAAGCCTCGATTCATGCAGGCCGGCGAAGCCGGCCCGCTGCTAGCCATGGCCGGAGGTCTCCCGGTTTCCGGGCCACGATTCCGGTTCGCCCACGCCGAGGGCGCCGAGGAGGTCGAAGAGAATCCGGTCCTTGCGGTACACCTTCTCGAGAAGGGCGGGAGAGTAATAATCCTGCCAGCGATCTCCGGGCTTGCGGGAAGTGCCCTCCGGCGGCTGGATCCGGTCGGTTTGAAGAATGAATCGGATCCGCCGGCGGGAAACCCCTGCGTCTTCCAGGAAGTTGTAAAGATCACGGTTGAGCCTTTCCATTCTCAAGAAACGGATCGGCGGCAGGGCTTTTATCAGGCCGTCTTGATCCAGTCCGGTCCCACTGGCTGCCTTGAGAAAGCCGGACGGGTCCGTGAAAAACATCATGGCGAACTCGACCGTCTGGCCCCCGGGCGTCGGATTCAGGGCCAGGCCTGGGATCCGGTAACGGCTGGACAGAAAGTCTTCGTAGTCGAGAAACTGCTCGAAACTCAAATCGGGGAAGCCGGGGAAGACACGCCGCACTTCTTCGAGGGAGGGAATGGGGCGGCTCTGCCAGTATCGGAATTTATACTTGGAGACGTAGCGGTCGAAGGGATTGCGGGCGACAGCGACCACCGGAAGGCGCCGGAAGACGCCGGGGATCTGGCGGTACGTTCCATGCTGATCTTCTTGGAGACCGTCCACGCGCAGGCGGATATTGGGGAAAAACAACTCGCGGAAGGGCGGCTCGCACAAGCCGGCCTTCGCCAGGCCCCGTTTCAGCCTGCCGCCGGGAGAGCCGCCGTAAACCGTCTTGACCACTTGGCGCGTGAAGCTGCTTCCCGTCTTGGGGAAATTGAGAAGAACGAAATCTGGGGTGATCAGCATGGCAGGCCGGCGCTTTCCTTCTCGGGGGGCTTTCGCCAGCCGGTGTTCTCGTATCCGAGGCGAACGAGGAGATCTCCGGCGATACGCCGCTGGACGGCATTCAAGGATTCGGGAGAGATCGCGGGAGACCGGCGGCTGATCTTTTCCCGCGCGAACCGGTTCACCGAATCGCTCGGTTCCAGTCCGATGAATCGTTCTATCTGCTCCAGTACTTCCACGGGGCGTACCAGCAGATCTTCATATCTGACCTGAAGGCAGGCGGATTGGGGAAAGGCGTCCAGCTGCTCGACCGCCGTTTCCACGCTGAGACGCCACTCAAGGAGGCCTCTTTCGAAATCCGTGGCGCAGAGTTCGGGGAGGTCTTTCCATGCATCCCTGGTGCGTGCGTAGGCTGCCAGGGCTTTCCATTTGTGATCGTTCGCTCCGTACCATGCCCACTTCGGCGCGATCTTTTTGATGGAGTCCGCAACCTCCGCCCCATTCCGGATGATGTGCAGAATGAGGGCGTCGGGAAAGACGGCACGGATGAATTCCAGCCGGAAATTGTTTTCCGGAAGCTTGGATACGAGCTGGGGACGTCCGGTCAGGTCCGTGCGGAAGCAGAAGTCGCCCCTCAGCCTTCTGCTCGGGCCCGGAACTGCATCACTGCGGTCGAAATAGAGCTTGCCTCCGCGTTTTCCGGCCAGGGGGCTCCAAACGTCTGTGGCGGGATACCAGCTTTCCCAAATATCTCACGGTTCACGGAGGTAGGTCACCGCTTCGTGCTGCGAAATCGCCTTGCCGAGTATGGTCGTTCCCGAGCGGCCGCACCCCGTGAGGAACACGGGGCGCCGGAGGCTGTTGCACCGGAAGTGCGTGCAGTACCACCGGTGAGAAACGTGTTTGGCGTGCTTCGCGGCGCGTATCAGCATGGCGAATCGTCCGGGCGGCATTTCGAGCGCGCCGGGCCGGCGGACAGGCGTTCGACGGCGCGGACGGCCCCTGTCATCTTTTCCCGGCCTCCTCGAAGGTCCATTCGGCGTCAGCCAGGTAGTACCCCTGCCCTCTGCCCGGCATTTCACCGGTGCCGTATACATCTGTCTTGACGACGTCGATGGAGGCGATCCGGTCGAGAATGTCCATCCTTTCGCCGCTGGAACCGAAGAAGAGGGAAAGGTAGTATCGTCCCGGAACGAGCGGGAGGTTCGCCAGCCTGGAACCGATGCGGTGGCGTCCCGGGGCGAAATCCCGGCGGCCCTGCTGCAGGCGGCTGTTCAGACCGATCACCCCGATGCCGAGGTCGTCTTCCAGGGTGATGCCCAGTACGCTTCGCGGCCGGGACTCCTTCAGGTCGATTTCCAGCTCAAATGCAAGATCGTCGCCGGGCGAAACCACGTGGTTCCCGACCAGCGGCTGGCCGTTGAGCATTCCGTCGGAAAACACCGCCTGCTTGTTAGAGGGCCGGGGCAGGGCGGCTAAATCCCGCGTGGCGTGCAGATCCTGCGCGCTGATGAGGCGGAGGTATTTTTCCACCGTTTCCTTGGGCGTTCCCGTGGCGACGACCTGCCCCTGGTCGATCAGAAACCCCCTTGTGCACAGATACTGTACGGCCGCCATGTTGTGGCTGACGAAAAAGACGGTGCGGCCCTCCCCTGCCACCTCGCCCATTTTTCCGAAACACTTTTTCTGGAAGGCGGCATCGCCGACCGACAGGACTTCATCCACCAGGAGGATTTCGGGTTCAAGGTGGGCGGCCACGGCAAAAGCCAGGCGGACGTACATCCCGCTCGAGTAACGTTTTACGGGGGTGTCCAGAAAGCGCTCAATTTCTGAAAAGGCGACGATCTCGTCGAATTTCTTCTGGATTTCCTGCTTGCGCATGCCGAGAATGGCGCCGTTCAGGAAGATGTTCTCGCGGCCGGTCAGTTCCGGGTGAAAGCCCGTGCCTACCTCGAGAAGGGAGCCGACGCGTCCGCGTATTTCAGCGTGGCCGGTCGTGGGATCAGTAATGCGGGAGAGAACTTTGAGTAGCGTGCTCTTGCCGGCGCCGTTCCGGCCGACAAATCCGACCACTTCACCGGGAACAACCTCAAAGGAGATGTCCTTCAAGGCCCAGAAGGTGTCCGGTCCGGAACGGTGTGCGCGGCTCCGAAGCGCGCGAAAAGGTGCGCCGGCGGCACGCATGATCGTGTCCCTTAAGGTTTTATAGGGTTCCCTTTCGCCGAGCCGGTATCTCTTTCCAATGTTTTCAGCGGTGACGGCGTAGTGTCCCATATGCCCTGCGGACCTCTCTTGCGGCCGCGGCCGGCCGCGCGCGAAGATCAGATCGTATCGGCGAAGGTGCTTTCCATGTGCCTGAAGTAAAGGAGACCGGTGACCAGGATAATCAGGGAGGACGCCACCGAAACGAAGATGATGGCTCCGGGAGCGCGGCCCGCGCCCAGCAGCCCCCAACGGAAGCCTTCGACCACGCCGGTCATGGGGTTGAGCGCCATGAGGAACTTGTAACGGCCCAAGAGGCTGGTGGGATAAATGACCGGGGTCATGAACAGCCAGATCTGTATGAGGAACGGGACCGTGTGCTGCACGTCGCGGTACTGGACGTTCAAGGCGGACAACCACAGGCTGACGCCGAGCGCCGTGCAGAAGGCCAGAAGGAGAAAGGCCGGGAGCAGAAGCGCGGTCCAGTGCGGGATAATGTGGTAGTAGAGCATCAGTCCCACGTACACCAGACCGCCCAGAAAGAAATCCACCAGCATGGCGAGAACCGATCCCAAGGGCATGAAAAGTCGAGGAAAGTAGACCTTTTTGACCAGGTTGCTCCCCGCCACCAGGGATTTGGACGCCTGGCTGACACTCTGGGCGAAGACTGTCCATGGGAGAAGCGCGACGTAAGCGAAGATGGGATAGGGGAAGCCGTCCGAGGGAACATGCAGCATCCTTTTGAAGAAGACGCTGAAAACCACCATCATGAGAAACGGCTGTAGAACGGCCCAGACGGCGCCGAGCGCCGTTTGTTTATAGCGGACTTTGACGTCCCGCCACGTGAGAAAATAAAGGAGATCCCGGTACATCCAGAGATCACGGATTCGAAGGTCGAACCAGCCCCTGTGGGGCGCGATCCGCGTCACAGGCGCATCATTGGGAAGCGTGTGTTCCACAGGGCCCAATCAGAACTCCTCCGGTGAGCGGCAAGCGGGCCGCGCGCACACGCAGGCCCCCCCTGCGCCTGCGGCGCACATTAAGGTAACATTGCCGGGGGTCCCGGCACAACAGCCCGAAAGGCTGCCGCCGCAGAGAGGTCAGCCGGCCTTGCGGCCCGAATCCGTGCTGGTCTTCTCGGCCTGCGTGCTTTTTGCCGGTTTGTGGTTCTGGTAACGGAAATCGGCGACCTTGCCCGAGTTGTCCACGGCTACGAGAATATCCACCGCCCCTTTCTTGAACTGGCAAACCTGGGTCACGATCGTATATGCGCCCTTCTGGTCCACCTTGTGGTCGTGGAAATCTACGAAAGAGCCGGCCTTCTGGATCAAATGATCCCAGGCGTTCTGCAGCTTGTCGGCGCCGACTTTCTGACTGAGGTCGGATGCGAGTTCGGCGTGGGCGGACTGAAAATTGCCTTTATTCATGTTCTGGATGAAGTCCTTGGCCTGCGTGACGGCAGCCGGTGCTTCCGCCAGCCCGGCCAGGGATACCATCGAAAGCGCTGCGGCAACGAGAGCAAAACGCTTGCTCAGAGAAAACAGTTTCATGTCTCAAAACCTCCAGATTTAAAATGTCCCGGGTTCCCCTGTCCGGCGGACGCCCCTTCTCTTCCTTTAAAGTCATTTCGAAAAATCAGCATACGGAAGGTCGGGGCGGCTTGTCAAGAAGAAAGCCCAGCCGACAACATGTTGATAACAAACGAGTTGCAGCATTTATGCCGGGGGCCTGCCGGTCCCGGCGCGCGGTGCGCGCAGTGACTAGGGGGCTATGTGATGAAGTGATTAGGTTGCGTGCAGACCTCTGGGGCAAGAATTTGAACAACCTGCCTCCGCAGGAATCGGCCTTTGGCAAACAATGGCCGGCGAGGAAGTCAAGAGCTGGGAGACGAGAAAGTGTTCCCGGGATTGCCGTTGCATGCAAGTATTTGAAGAGGGTGCCTCCGATCGTTGCCGGAATCGGGTGCCATCCTTATCCGGTTCCACGGCCACCGGCTTGCTAAGGCATACCCGCGGGCCTGGTCACTCAGTCACTTAATCACCCAACTTTCGGCCGGAGCGGTAGGGCGCGTGAGCGCCCGCGGCCGCATGCCGGCGCCCCACTTCTTCACGTCTTGGTTTTCTGCCGTTCGGCGAAGCGGTCGAGGACCTCGATATAGGGCGCGATGCTGGGGATGAAATGGCACTCGTGGCGGCTGTGCGGCCCCTTACCGGATTGGCCCCAGACGACAGCATTGCCTCCCGGCGAGAACCGGGCCGAAGTGCCGGCCAGCTTCCGGCTGACTTCTGCGGGGCGCCCCGACACGTCCTGCATGGCGCCCAGTAGATATGCCAGGTGCACGTTTTCAGGGGGGCAGGCCACGCCTGCTTCGCGAACCTGCGGGGTGATCTGAAGTTCCAGTTCGCCGGCGATCCGGTTCAACCTGTCCAGAAGACCGTCCAGGTCCTCTTCGGGGATGGGGCGGATTTCCAGCCCGAGCCACGCTTCATCCGGTGTGATGTTGTAGACTCCCGTCTCACCGACATTCAGGAAAGGGAACCGGTAGCTGCTCTGCCACTCTTGTTCATCCGAGAGCGTCAGCCAGTCGTGCAGCAGGTCATCCATGGCGCTGCGGGCGGAAACGAGGCGCTCCAGCAGATCGGCGGGCGCCGCGGACATACCCGTATGCCCACGCTCCCCCTTCGCCGAGATCAGCAGCCGGACGACGCCGCGGTTTGCGGTGCAGATCTTTCCGAACCGCTCGTCGCCCCGCTCGCCGGTGCGCTCGCCCAGGATCATGAACTCGGGGGACCAGGCGCTCTCGCGCCGCAGCGCCTTCAGGACATGCGGCGTTCCGAAGGGCGACGTTTCACCGTTCTCCTCGTTGCCGACGAGCAGAAGGTTGACCGGGGGATAGGGTGGTCCCTTTTGAAGGGCGCGGCGCATCCAGATGATGTTGCTCGCCACCACGGTCTTCATGTCCGCAGAGCCCCGGCCCCAGAAGTAGTCGCCTTCGATTCTCGGTTCAAACTGGGTGTCGTTGGGGTCGGGCGCTACCACGTCGAAATGGCCGCCCAGCGTGACCGGCGCCAGCTGAGCCCCGGGAAACCCGGCCAAGACGGCGGGATAGGCTTCTGAGTCGAAGATCCTGACCTCCGCGCCCGATTCCTTCAGGGCGGCCGCGATGAACCGCGCACAGCGCTCCACTTCATCCAGCCGTTCATCCGCGCAGTTCGTGACCGAGGGAATGGCCACGAGAGACGATGCGAGGGCCAGGACGTCGGACGTAACGTCCCCACCCGCCTGAACGGCGGCCGGTCGTTCCGGCGCCAGGCGGCAGGGCAGCGAGGGGTCGCGTTTCGTCTCCTCCTGGAAGGGATCCAGGATTTCTGCAAGCTTGGCTTCCTCGTCGCCGAGCGCCAGCATCTTGTTGGACAAGGTTTCCAGCTCCCGGCCCACCCCTTCGGCGCGCCCACGGACCCATTCATCCAGGAGCGCCGGTGGGACGGCACGCTCATCCTCACCTATCCTTCCACGGAACCAGAGCCGGATGGACTCCGCCGGGTTTGGACCGCCCTGCGCCATGTGGCGCAGCGGGCCCAGGAACGACTCGTAGTCAAGCGCGCGGGCCAGCGGCGCGAGGTCATCCAGGGTTTCCTTCAGAAAGTCACGGACAGAACATTTGCCGCCTCTGAGAGGATGCTCGATCTCCGCCTGGAGGCCCTTACGGGCGGCCGCATCCTCGTTGCGCCGGGCGCGGTCCACGTCCTCGGCGTCGTAGGCGTACTGGGCGCCGAAGGCGGGGTCGCCGTAAATGCGGTACATGAGGAGTTCCTTGAAGGCGATCTTGGCCAGGCAGAGGTCCAGCGATTCTCCGCCTTCGTCCGTGCGGACTTCCACGCGGTTCATGGGCAGATCCACCCGGGCGCAAAGGTTTTCAATGGTGAGCTGCCGCTCGGTCTCATCGAGCGACTGTCTTTCGTCCACGCTGTAGAGGCCCAGGCGGTAAAGCTCTCGCAACTGTTCGCTCGTGGCGGAGATGTTCCGGTTGACCGGGTCTACGTCGGAGCGGGCGCGGACCGGTGTCCAGTTGTTGGCGCCGAACCGCACGCCCTTGCGGACCAGGTCGTAGGAAATTCTCAAATAGTCTGCATAGCTGGCGTACAGGTAGGGCACGTCAAGTTCGGGAGGATTCGGAAAGGTCAAAAGGCGGTTGCTGTCGTTTTCCGTCAGCTCGGCCCCGCCTCCCGGAGCGGCCGCCAGCGGCGTGGAAGCGGTCACGGCGATGAACAGCGGACAGAAGGGCCGCAGCAGCCGGGTGGCCCTGATGACCGCCTCGTTGCGGTAATCGATGAGGGTGCGGCCCTCCCGGCGGTGCCGGGGCAGGTGGAAGAAATCCCAGGACAGAAGCGCCTCGGGGTAGGAGTGGTTGGTGTGGATGCCCGCCGTGGCGAGTCGCTCGCCGTACCGCGCCACGCACTGGGCAAGGTAGCGGCGCTTGGCCAGGGGCCATCCGCCTGGAATGCTTTTTTCGCCGGGCGCCACGCGGTAAAGCAGGTTGCCGTGAAGGGCGCCGAAGGTCTCTCCAAATTCAAGACCCGCCCGGGCGAGGGCGTTAAAGACGGCCGCTTCCAGCAGGCGGGCTTCGAGTGCCGTTCCCATGGGATGGTAGTACGGACGGGTGGCGACTTCGGTCATCCAGTGGAAGACTTCCAGCTGCGCCCGTTCCCCCAGCCAGGCGGGCAGGTGCTGGTCGTGGAAGTAGTCGGCGAAGGACCTCTGCTCGGGGCCGTAGCCCACCGTGAGTACGGGCCTTAGCTGGGAGTCCAGGATGTTGAATTCCAGCTCCATGCCGCTCGTGCCCCGCTCGAAGTGGCTTTCGAGGGACGAGGACACGGCCATCCGGACTTTCTCGCCGAATTTTTCCCAGTTCACGGTTTTCATCCGGCCTTCCTCTTTATGGGCTGAAGAGGCGGATACGCCCGTGTCTGCCGTGTCAGGCTAACGGAGCGCCTCGAGGGCTTCCCACAGCCGGCTTGCAGCGCCCCGGGTGCGGCCGGGAGGCAGCGCGTAGGAAAAGCGGATCCATCGGGAGGCGAAGCCGCTGAAGTAGACGCCGGGTACGACCGCCAGGCCGAACTTCTCGGCAAGGTAAGCCCCCATGGCGGCGGAGTCGGCCATCCCGGAGCGGTCCATCCAGGGGCCGACGTACAGAAAGGCGTAATACCCTTTGCCGAGGATGTGGCGGATTCCCTTGTCTTCCAGGAAAGAGGCCATGACCTTCCGGCTTTCGTTGGTGGGGCCGACGACGGAGGCCGCGGCCTTTTCGTAGCCCATCTCGTAGGCGGCCATGGCCACCGCGAGGCCGTAAAAGGAGGGGATGACCCCGTGCGAGGCGCGGTTCTGGATGAATTTGACCACCTTCTTGGACGCGGCCACGTGGGCGTTGCGCACGTTGCTCGCCCCGAGGGACTTTGTGAGGCCGTCCAGAAAAATGCATCGCTCGCGCTCGGTGGGTTCGAGCCGGGACAGAAAGCGGTTCAGATCGTGGTGGGGCCCGTCCGTGACGCGGTGGTAGATCCAGTCGAAAACGACATAGGGAACGCCGGCGGAGAAGGCGGCCCTGGCAAGCGACGCCTGCCGCTCTTCGCCGATGGTCCTGCCGGTGGGGTTGTCGGGGCTGGTGATCACGAGCGCGGCGACCTTGCGATTCTCTATCGTCTGCGCGTACCGTACGCTCTCGGCGATGCTTTCTTCCGTAAGCGCCCAGGCGTCTTCTTCGCGTCCGGGGGCGAGCATGACGTTGGAGCCCACCGAATAGGGACCCCAGTTGTAAGAAATCCACGGCACCCTGGACACGAGGATGAAGTCGCCGCGGCGGCCGAATCCGAGCGCCTGGACGGCGTCGTAGATTTTCAGAAGCGCATCGCGGCCGCCCTGGCAGGCGATGATATTGTCCGGCCCCCATCCGGAGGCTTCTTCCAGGTTCCAGTAGTTCTCGACAACCGATTTCCGGAATCCGGGGGTGCCGAAGGGCTTGTCGTAGCCCGAGCCGTGTTCTTTCTGCAAGGCGTTGGCGCGATCGAAGAGTTCGGGAGGGACACCGGGAAGGCTGGCGCCGCCGTCGCCCTGGCTCGCGTCATAGGTCTCCTCGCCCGGGCGGGAACGCGTGAAAACCGACAGCGCGTCCTTGATTTCGAACATGCGGGACCCTGGAATGACGGCCATGGAGGCCACGCTTCTGTCGATCCCGGCCAGTTCTTCGGGGCGGACCACCAGCGAAGGCTGGTCCGGGGACGGCGCCTTGGTAGGGTGAGTCATGGTTTCGCCTCCTCATCCAGCCGTTGGAACGGGCGCTGCGGCGGTGCCCCCGCCGCTTCGCCGACTCGGTTCGCCAGCCACGCTTTGATACGTTCCGCCAGCTTGAACTCCTTGTCTTCCTGTACCATGCAGTGCGGCATGTTCTTCAAGGGGAGCATCTCCGCGTGAAGAACGCGCGCCGTGCCTTCCAGGTCTCCCGGCCGGAAGTAGAAATCCGACTCCGAGGCAACGATCAGGTGCGGGATGCCGGCCTGGGTTCTCGCGAGCCTTTTTTTGCGGATACCGAGCCCCGTGAACCGGTAGAACCGCATGAAAGACATCTGCCGGCAGGCGCGGCCGCTTTCCAGGCCCATGTTTTCCCAGACCCTCCGGACGACAACCGGATCTGTATCATCTCGAAAACAAATCCGGCGCACCCAATCTTCCCGGACCATCTGGAGAGGAGATCCGAAAAGCGTCACGCGCAGCATGGTGAGGGGCGCCATGCCGCTTAGCGCGTTCCGGGCGCGCCCAGGAAGGCCTTCAATGGGAAGGGGCGCCACGAGTACGGAGGCGGCCACGCGGTGCTTTTCCATGTATTTCATGGTGACCCAGCCCCCCATGCTGTGGGCCACAATGACGGTCTTTTCGGGGGTGTGGACGAAATCCTCCAGGGCGTCCACGTAGTCGTCGAGCCCGTCATGCGGATCGGCGTCGCCCGGCGCATGGCCGGGGAGGGTCAGCGTCCGGACGCTCCAGCCCGCTTCGGTGAAGAAGGCGGGCCAGGGGGTCCAGATCCAGGGCCCGGCGTTGGCGCCGTGGACGAAAACCATTTCGTATCCAAACATGGCAGGCTCCCTGGCCGCTCAGCGGCCCTTCAAGTGAGGAAGTAAAGAGCTGGGAAGTCTGCGCGCATGGCGCGCAGTGAGCCCTTTGCGGCCAGCGAGGAAGTAAAGAGCTGGGAGGTTAGGAAGTGTTCGCGGGCAATACGTTGCTGGCAAGGATTTGAATGGGGGGCCGCTGCGCGGCCGGTGAATCGTGAACCGTGATTCGTGAATTGTAGACGCGGGATTACCGCCGCGGGCAAGAATTCGAATAGCGTGCCGCTGCGCGGGGTGAAGAACGTTCCCTATCCCTGGAACCAGTCGGGGAAGGCGCCCCACCAGGAAAAGGTGACCTTGAAGTCACCCTGCCGGTCCTTGGTGACGACGAACAGGGCCGGAGAATCGAAGGAACGCCCACTGGGAAGCGTGGTTTTAACCCGCCGGTAAACCAGGGCGGTCAAGTCAGAGAGCCATTCGATGTGCTCACTGATGGATTCCTGGCTGAGCGGTTCTTCGCGGTGGGCTTCCACAGTCTGGCGGAACTCGTCGATTCCGGCGTGCCAGATATTGGAAAGGCCCTTCCACTCGATGACTTCCATGAGAGGAAGGTGGACGTGGGCTTCGCCTAGTTCGGCGTCACCGGTGCGGTAGGATTCGAGCATGCCGTCGACCGCTTCGGTCGCCAGCCTGTTGTTGGAGGGGTCCCCCGCTGTGAGGGAGAATTCGGAAGCGTGAGAAAAGCTCGACATCTATCTATACCATCCGAAACCGAATCATGCCGAAAGCAACCCCGCTTTCCGGCTTCACTTTAGGACAACCACCGAGGCAAAAAACAAATTCCTTCCCGACCAATCGCCTGGATTATGGGGATCCGATTGAACCGGCCGCCCGACTGCCCTCCAGAGAGACGCCGCGCGACGCGGCGAAAGTCTCGAGCGCTTCCACGTGGCGCTTATCCTGCAAGGCCATGGAACTCATCAATTTTCCAAGGTGGGGATGCTCCTGGCCGGAGAGGTTCCTTTCGGCGTCGGACTGCTCGAGTTCGATGGCCAGGAGGAGCGCTTCTTCCAGAGAGAGCGCCTCTATGTTGATCCTATCGATGCGGCTTGACAGATCCCGGACGGCTTGGGCGTCCGCTTTGGTGCCGATGTGAATGGAAGGGTTCTGCCTGAGAACGCGGCGCTGGTACTGCACCTGCGTGGCATGGGATTTCTCTTCGCTGGACATCCGGTAGAAGAAGGCCGAGGCTTCCGAGTCATTGGCGAAACGCCTGCTGAAAGCTTCGTAGAGCTTGGCCATTTTCTTTTCGATGTCTTCGATCTGCCGGAAGAATGTTTTGCCTTCGTCCATCATGCCTGCTTTCCGGAGTAAGGTGCCCTGCGGCCCCGCCGGTGCGAAGCCGTGCACCTACCTCAGGATATCGCGCTTTAAGCGAGCGTCAAGGGGTTTCTTTCCAAAGCGCTGAAGATGCGTCAAATGTCGCGGGGCGAAGCGGGTCAGCCGCCGTCTCCATACTGGGCCTGGATGAACCGGCGGTATTCGCCGCTCTGAATGCGCCGCCACCAGGATTCATGGCCCAGGTACCACCGGATGGTCTCGTGAAGTCCTTCTTCGAAGGAAGCTTCAGGCTTGAACCCCAGTTCGTTTTCCGCCTTGGACGGGTCGATGGCGTAGCGCCAGTCATGTCCAGGGCGGTCCTTCACAAAGGTGATCTTCGACCGGTATTTTGAGGGCGGTTCGCCCAGGAGACCGGCGAGAGCCGAGGCAAGCAGCTCGACCAGGTCGATATTGCGGCGCTCGCACCGCGCGCCGAGATTGTAAACTTCTCCGGCCCGCCCGCGGTCGAAGGCGAGCAGAACGCCTCGATTGTGGTCCAGCACGTGGATCCAGTCGCGGACGTTTTCGCCTTTGCCGTAAACGGGGAGCGTTTCTCCGGCGAGCGCCCTCGTGATCATGAAGGGGATCAACTTTTCCGGGAACTGGTAGGGGCCGTAGTTGTTGCAGCATCTCGTGATAACGGTGTTCAACCCGAAAGTCCGGCCATAGGCTGTCACCAGCTGGTCCGCGGCGGCCTTTGTGGCGGAGTACGGAGAACTGGGCGACAAGGGGGTCTCTTCGGTGAAAACGCCGTCCTCGCCGAGCTGCCCGTACACCTCGTCGGTGGAAACTTGGAGAAACCGGCCGCCGCCGGCCTTCCAGTGCTTTCTCGCGGCTTCAAGCAGGACGGCCGTTCCCGTGACGTTCGTGCGGACGAAGGCCATGGGGCCCAGGATAGACCGGTCCACGTGGCTTTCGGCAGCGAAGTGAATGACGCCTTCAAAGCGATGCCTCCCGAAAAGCGCTTCCACCGTCTCCTCGTCGGCCACGTCCCCGCGCACAAACTCGTAACGGCCGTCGTAGCTCTCTTCAAGACCGGCGAGGTTTTCGAGGTTGCCGGCGTAGGTCAGGGCGTCCAGCAGCACGATGCGCCAGTCAGGCCGCTCTTCCAGGGCGAGCCCCCTTCGGGCGCGGCCAGCCAGGCGTGGCGGGGGCGCGGCGCCGGGCGGACAAAATCTTGAGAGGCGCACGGCTCGACGCGGCAGGGAGATCCCAGCGTCTTGACGATCTCGCAGCCCACGCGGTACCAGGTGACCGGGCCGGCGCCGCCCACCGTATGTGCGGTTCCCCGTGCGCCCGATTCCAGAAGGCCGGTCATCTGGCGGGCGAGTTCGAGGGTGTGCGTCGGAACGCCCCACTGGTCGTTGACGATTCGCAGGCTGTCACGCTCGCGCGCCAGAGCTGCAATGGTGTCCACGAAATTTTTGCCGTGCCGGCCATACAGCCACTGGGTCCGGCAGACCAGGCGAAGCTCTTCGGGAAGAACACTCTCGACCAGCCGCTCCCCTGCGAGTTTGCTTTTGCCGTAGACGTTCACCGCGGGTCCGGGGGCGTCTTCCGGACGGTACCCGCCGGGATTGTCGCCCGGAAAGACGTAATCGGTGCTGATGTGGACGAGCGGCAGCTTCAGTTCCAGGCAGGCGCGCGCGGCGTTTCCAGCGCCTTCCGCGTTGACCCGGAAGGCTTCTTCCCGGTGGGTCTCCGCCCCGTCCACATCCGTATAGGCCGCGGCGTTGACGACGAGATCGGCCGGATGGTTTCCGATCCAGGCTTGGAGGGAGGGGGCGTCCGTAATGTCCACCTCGGGAAGGTCGGCGGGAATCACCTGGTGTCCCCTTCGCCTGAAAAAGCCGGAGGCGTCTCGGCCGAACATGCCGTTTGCACCCAACAGAATCAGGCGCATGAAGGCCCTCTCCTCCGGAGTGTCCTCCTTGCCGGGCTCAACGGTCTTTCGTCGCCCAGTCGTAGTCGATCACGTCGTTGCCGTGCGGATCGAGCCGGTATTCGTCCGGGCTGTCGTAATTGTAGGTCTTGGTGGGAATGTTGATGACGTAAGCCTCCGACGTTCCTACGCATTTCCAGCCGTGGTAGACCCCGATAGGAACCTGAACGAGAAGGGGATTGTGTTCCCCCACGACAAATTCGTCGATCTGGCCCTTCGTGGGAGAACCCTCGCGCGTATCCGCAAGAACGAGCTTCACCATGCCTTTGACGCAGGCGAAGTTGTCTTTCTGGAGCTTGTGGTAGTGCCAGGCTTTCACCACGCCTGGGTAGGTGGTGGAAAGATAGACTTGTCCGAAAGCGTCGTACGCGTCGTCGTCGTTGCGCAGGATTTCCATCAGCCTTCCGCGGTCGTCCGGGATGACGCGCAGCTTCTTGATTTTTACGTCATGGATCATTGGGGGTCCTCCGGGGATGTCAGCCGGCGTCGCCGTCCTGGACGAGCCGGCCGGCGAGGCCCAAGCTCTGGAAGGTGCCGGCGTCGGTCCACCAGCCCTGCAGCAGGTCGTAACCGAGTTCCTTCCTGTCGATATACGCGTTGTTCACGTCCGTGATTTCCAGCTCGCCGCGCGCGCTGGGGTTCAGCGTCCGAATAATGTCGAAGACGCGCCCGTCGTAGATATAGATACCCGTGACGGCGTAAGGCGATTCGGGGTGCTCAGGTTTTTCGGCGATGCGCACGATCCGGTTGTCCCGGAGCGTGGCCACGCCGAACCGCTTCGGATCGGGGACTTGTTTGAGCGCAATGCGCGCGCCCCGTCCGCCTTGTTCTCCGGCAAATCCTTCCACGATGGATTTCAGGGAATCTTCAAAGATGTTGTCTCCGAGAATGACCGCCACGGCGTCGCCGCCGGCAAAATTCTCGGCAAGCCCGAGGGCCTGTGCAATTCCGCCTGCCTGGTCCTGGACCTTGTAGGTGAACTGGCAGCCGAACTCGCGCCCGCTGCCCAGGAGGGTCACGACCGCTCCCATGTGCTCGGTGCCGGTTACGATCAATATTTCATCAATCCCGGTCTCCAGCAGCTTTTCCACGGGATAGAAGATCATGGGCTTCCTGCCCACGGGCAGCAGGTGTTTGTTGGTGACCTTGGTGAGGGGGAAAAGCCGGGACCCGGTGCCCCCGGCGAGAATGACGCCTTTCATGGTTTCTCCTGTTTGGCGCTGCTGTCTTTCAGGATGGTTTCGACGCCGGACCGGATGTCTTCGCAGCGGTCCATGGGCGAGGCGAGCAGGCCGTCTTCGGTCTCTACGATCACCAGGTCCTCGGCCCCCTGGACCAGGGTTTCCGTTCTGTGTGTGATGACGAGGCTGTTCCGGCAGTCTTTTGCAAAACCGGGCCCCCAGCCGGCCACACCGTTTTTGTCTTTCGGGAGGAGGGCGTGGAGCGAGGCGAAGTTGCCCACGTCGCTCCAGTCGAAACGGGCCTCCACCATGACAACGCGGGACGATTTTTCCATCAGGGCGTAGTCGATGGAGGTGGAGCGAAGCGCCAGATAGGGGTCCGGATCTCCTGCTTCCAGCCAGGTTGAAGCGGCGTTCCAGAGCCCCGGGCAGTGTTGGTCCATTTCCTGGCGGAGAACCTTGAGCGGAAAGACGAACATACCGGAATTCCAAGTATAACGCCCCGCTGCCAGCATCCTTGAGGCGGTGTCCCTGTCGGGCTTCTCCGTGAAACGGGCGACTCGGAATCCCCCGGCGGCTCTTTCCCCGGATTGGATGTAGCCGTAACCGGTCAGCGGCGCGGTGGGAGCAATGCCCATGACACCGAGCGCTTCTTCCTCCAGACAGACGCCGGCGAGTTCGCGGACAGTTTCGGCGAAGGCGTCGCTGTCGGCGATCCAATGGTCGGAGGGCAGGACGACGGCCACGGCATCGTCGCCCCGCGCTGATACCGCCCGGCACGCACCGAGCGCAACCGCCGCTGCGGTGTTCCTTGGCCCCGGCTCCTCGATGAATCGAGCGCCGGGTGTGTCGCAAAAGGCCCGCAGGCTGGAAGAAGCGACCACAGAAAAACTGGCCATTCCGAGGACCTTGGCCCGGGTTGTTGTCGCTTCGTAAAGGGTGCCCAGCCCGCCAAGCGGCACGAAAGGCTTGGGCAGGCGGGGCGTGCTCAGGGGCCAGAGGCGGGTGCCGCTGCCTCCCGCCAGAATGATAGGTTCGAAAATCACGTTATTCATATTATTCAAGGTATTCTATAACTCCTGTAGACAAACTCCGCCTTTCGGCGACATCCAAGGGCGGATCAACGCTTCAGAAGCGCCCGGTCCGCCTCCACTTGAATTTCGCCGCCCAAATATTCGAGCAGCAGCCGGACCCGCTCACGCGAGGGCATCACCTGGAGGACGCGGCCTGTCAGCCCCTTGAAGACGCCTTCCGCAAAGCGGACCTCATCGCCGGGATTGAAGGGAGGAGGCGGATCGGGGACGAGAAAGCCCTTCCCTTCCTCTTTTTGTCTCCAGGCCTCAAGCAGTTCCGGTTCCAGGCAGGCCAGCTGCTCCCGGAACAGGAGCGGAAATCGGATGCCCGGTGTGTAACGGACCGCGGCCAATTCAAGCTTCGGCGACATGTGGACGAAGATGTATCCCGGAAAAAGGGGCCGGGGTGATCCCGAAGAGAGGCGCGGGACAAATAGGGGACTGTAGGCGTCGACTCCACGGCTCTCGAAAAGCGTGACCGTGGCCTGTTCCTTCCGCGGCTTTACCGAGAAAACCGCCCAGACCCGGGCTGCCGTGGAGAGGTCGACCAACATCCCTCATGCCTCCGAGTAAAACGCCTTGATTCCGGAGCATACCTCTTCGATTTCCTGTTCCGTCAATTCGGCGAAAACGGGAAGCGCCAGCACTTCCGCAGCCGCCTTTTCGGTTTCGGGGAGATCTCCTTCCCGGTAACCGAGAAAGGTGAAACACTTCTGCCGGTGCAGGGGGACCGGGTAGTAGATCATGCTCCCGATCCCGCGCTCCTGGAGATACTCGCGAAGCTGGTCGCGCTTTTGGGCGCGTATCACGTATTGGTGGTAGATGTGCGTCCGGTCATCCGGGCACGAAGGAGGGGTCGCCTCGGCCACGCCGGCAAGCCCTGCGGCGTACCGGGCGGCGACATCTGCACGGCGCTTGTTCCAAGCGTCCAACTTGGGCAGCTTCACGCGCAGCACGGCGGCCTGAACTTCGTCGAGCCGGGAGTTGAAGCCCACCTCGTCGTGGTAATAGCGCTCGCGGCCTCCGTGCACCCGGAGCCTTAAAAGTCTTTCGGCTGTGGGCTGGTCCTGGACGGCGATCATTCCGCCGTCGCCGGCGCCGCCGAGGTTCTTGGTCGGGAAGAAGGAAAAGGTTCCAGCGTCGCTCATGGCGCCGGCGCGCTTGCCCTTGTACTGGGCGCCGAAGGCCTGGCAGGCGTCTTCCAGGACGAACAGGCCGTACTCTCGGGCAATGCGGCCGATGGCCTCCATGTCCGCCGGCATGCCGTAAAGGTGGACCGGAAGAACGCCTCGGACCCGGACTCCCGTTTTCTGGTGAATCACGTGCCCAGAGTCATTGCGGCGGCATTCGCTTTCGAGAAACCGCCGAAGAGCCTCCGGAGAAAGGTTGAAGGTTCCCGGATCGATGTCCACAAAGAACGCACGCCCTCCAGAATTGTGGATAGCGCCGGCTGTGGCGAAGAAGGTGAACGAGGTGGTGACCACGCCTTCGCCCCAGCGCAGGCCCAGCGCGCGCAGGCTGAGAAGAATCGCGTCCGTTCCCGAGGCCACGGCGACGGCATAGGGCACGCCCAGATAGTCCGCCGCTTCCTTTTCAAGTGATGTGACGTTGTTTCCGAGGATGAAATGCTGTGTCTGGAACACCCCGGCAATGGCCCTTTCAATTTCGGGTCGGATGGTTTCGTATTGTCGGGTGAGATCGAGAAAAGGGACTGCCATCGCCAAAACTCCTATAGAATTCAGCACCCATTCTAGCATGGGGTTATATCCCTGTAAAGGTTGATTTTACGGGAGTTTGCGGGGGCGGAAGCCGGACCGCACAGCGGACATTTCCCCGGGCGGATGGGAGGCGCTGCGCGCAGCTGGCCGTTTGTCGTGATGCGTTGGTGCTCAGGCGGCAATGCCTGCGCGGAATGATTCCCGCAACGGCACGCTTTCAGATTTTTGCCGGCAACGACATTCCAGCGCCCACGACTTACGATTCACGGTTCACGATTCGCTGGCCGCTCGCGGCCGCTTCGGCCGTCTGCCGTCGGGGCCGGCAGGTCCCCATTTGCGCCCCGAGCCGCACCCCCGGTATCATGGGGGCCGGAGGATTTTTCCTCCGGCTCCGAGGAGGGATCCGATGGCGAAGATCGTGGAGTGCGTGCCCAACTTTTCCGAAGGCCGGGATGAAAAGATTATCCGCCGGATCACCGACGCCATCGCGGCGGTGGAAGGCGTCTCGCTGCGAGACGTGGACCCCGGCGCCGACATGAACCGGGTGGTGGTGACCTTTTTCGGTCCTCCCGAAGCGGTTCTGGAGGGTGCCTTCCAGGGGATCCGGACCGCCTCGGAAGTGATCGACATGAGCCGCCACAAGGGATCCCATCCGCGCATGGGCGCCACCGACGTCTGTCCCTTCGTCCCGGTCCAGGACGTAACCATGGAGGAATGTGTCCAGCTGGCCCGCGCATTAGGCCGGCGCGTGGGTGAAGAACTGGCCATTCCCGTTTACCTCTACGAGAACGCCGCCGGTACCCCTGAAAGGTCGAACCTGGCGGACATCCGGCGGGGCGAGTACGAGGGCCTGGAGGAGAAGCTGAAGGACCCGAAGTGGAAGCCCGACTTCGGCCCGGACCGCTTCAACGCCAAAAGCGGCGCCACCGTCATCGGAGCGAGAGAGTTTCTGATCGCGTACAACATCAATCTGAACTCCCGCAGCAAAGATCACGCCACCGACATCGCCTTCGAGCTCAGAGAAAAGGGCCGCAGCGCCCGGCGTGGAAATATCACGCCGTTCTACATCAGGGGGAAGCTTCTCAAGCACAAGGAAGGCGAGTACTTCTGCGGAAGCTGCGATTTTTCGGCTCCCGCTCCGCAGGCACTGTTCGACCATACCCTGGATGCGCACGGATACGACTACCGGGAGCTGGCCCGCCAGCACGACCAGGACCCGGACCGCCTGGAAGGAGAATCGGTGAAAAAGCCGGGAATTTTCCCTTTCTGCAAGGCGATCGGCTGGGAAGTTCCCGATTACGGCCGGGTCCAGATCTCCATCAATCTGACAAACTTCAAAGAGACGCCGCCTCACCTCGTGCTGGAAAAGGCACGGGAACTGGCTGCGGAGCGCGGCCTGCTGGTGACGGGCAGCGAAATCGTGGGTCTAGTGCCTCTCGAGGCCCTTCTGGCCGCCGGACGCTATTACCTGGAGCGCCAGGGACAGTCGCTGGGCGCGCCGCTGGACGATATCCTGGAAACGGCTGTGCAGTCCATGGGGCTTCGCGATGTGGGCGGCTTTGACATCCGGTCCAGGGTGATCGGTTATCCGGCTGTGCCCAAGGACGCCCTCATTGCCCTGCGGGTCGACGGCTTCGTCCACGAGGTTTCCAGAAATTCCCCCGCCCCGGGCGGGGGATCGGTGGCGGCGCTCGCGGGCTCGCTGGGCGCGGCGCTGGCGGCCATGGTCGCCAACCTGACGGTGGGGAAATCAGGCTACGAAGAGAACTGGGATGCCATGTCCAGCCTTGCCGACAAGGCCCAGAGGGTCAAGGATGCTTTGCTCGAGGCCGTGGATGCGGACACGCAGGCTTTCAACGGCTTCATGGCGGCCCTGAGAATGCCCAAGCGCACCCCGGAAGAAACTGCGGCCCGGAAGGCGGCCATGCAGGCCGGCCTGAAGCAGGCCGTGGCAGTGCCGCTCCATACGGCCAGGCTGTCCCTGGATGCGCTGGACCTCGCACGGGGAGCCGCCCGCGGGGGCAACCGGAATTCTGTTTCCGACGCAGGAGTGGCGGCCCAGGTGGCCATGGCGGCCCTGGAAGGGGCTGTGCTCAACGTGAGGATCAACCTTCCCGGCGTGAAGGATGACGCGTTCGTCGAGGAGATGCAGCAGGCGTGTGAAGCGCTTGAGCGCGACGGCCGGGCGATTCTCGATGAAACCATGTCCGAAGTGCTGCGGAAAATAGACGGGAAATAGAGACGTTCCGGACGGCGCTCAGGATGTCTTCCGGCGGGCCCGCGCCGCCGCGCGAACGGGGGGTTTGGCCTTCAACGCGTGGGGAAAGACTTCGTCCATGGTCTTGACGAAGACCAGATCGAGATCCCTCAGAACCGATTTTGGAAATTCGCGGCGCTCCTGTTTGTTGGCGTAAGGAAGTACGATCTTCTTGAGGCCGGCCCGATGTGCGGCCAGAAGCTTCTCCCTCAGCCCGCCGACGGGAAGGACTTCGCCTCTCAGCGTGATTTCGCCCGTGAATGCGACGGAG
Source organism: Acidobacteriota bacterium (assembly GCA_037384885.1). GTDB lineage: Bacteria > Acidobacteriota > UBA4820 > UBA4820 > DSQY01 > JARRNO01. The sequence continues at coordinate 8,895 of JARRNO010000009.1, read as the reverse complement.
CGGTCCACGGGCCGCCCCGAGAGGGTGGAGAGCATGGCCACGGCCATGGTGATTCCCGCCGAAGGCCCGTCCTTGGGAATGGCGCCCTCCGGCACGTGAACGTGCAAATCGCGCTTGGAGAAGAGGTTCTTCGCCAGGTGCAGTTCTTTGGCGCGCTCTTTCAGGAAGGTAAGGGCCGCCTGGACCGATTCCTTCATGACTTCGCCGAGCTGCCCGGTGAGCGTGAGCGCGCCGGTTCCCTCCAGGGCGGTGGCTTCCACGAATAGGAGCTCGCCTCCCATTTCCGTCCAGGCCAGGCCGGTGGCGACTCCCGCGCGGTCCTCCTTGAGGCGCTCTTCCTGGAAGAAGGGCGGCGGCCCCATCATCCGGCGGATATCCGCGTCCTTAAGCTTGAAGGGGCCGGGGCGGCCTTCGGCGACCTTCCGCGCCACCTTTCTCAGCACCGTTTCGATGGCGCGTTCCAGGTTGCGGACTCCAGCTTCCCGCGTGTAGCTCCGGATGAGGGTGAGCAGAACCGCGTCGGGCAGCTCCAGGTCGACCTGGTCGAGCCCCTGGCTGCCGATCTGCTTGGGGAGGATGTGGCGCTTGGCGATGACGAGCTTTTCTTCCTCGGTGTAACCGGGGATCTCGAGGATTTCCATGCGGTCCAGGAATGCGGGGTGGATTCCCTCCAGGGTGTTGGCCGTAGCGACGAACATCACGTCGGACAGGTCGAAGGGAAACCCGAGAAAGTGATCCACGAACTCGCGGTTCTGTTCCGGATCAAGCGCCTCCAGCAGGGCGGAACTCGGATCGCCGTGCCAGTCCTGGACCATCTTGTCCACTTCGTCGAGGACAAAAACCGGATTCATGCTGCCGGCATTCTTAATGCCCTGGATGATGCGGCCTGGCATGGCGCCGACGTAGGTTCTCCGGTGGCCCCGGATTTCCGCCTCGTCCCGGACGCCGCCAAGAGACATCCGCACGAACTTCCGGCCGACGGTCCGTGCGATGGCGCGTCCCAGGCTGGTCTTGCCCACGCCGGGAGGTCCCACGAAACAGAAGATTGTGCCGCCGTGCCGACCGCGGAGCTTGGACACGGCGAGATGTTCCAGAATCCTGTCCTTCACCTTCTTCAACCCGTAGTGGTCCCGGTCCAAATCCACCGCCGCCTGCTTGAGGTCGAGTTTGTCCGTGGTTTGGCAGTTCCACGGAAGGTCGAAGACGAGGTCGAGGTAGGCTTTGAGCTGGCTGAGTTCCTCCGAAAAGGGGGAGTAGCGGTCCAGGCGTGAAATCTCCTTACCCAGGATCCGGTCCACCTCTTCGGGAAGGGAGAGTTCCTTCAGCTGCTTTCGGTAGTACCCCTCGCCCTCGGGTTCTCCTGTTTCCGCGGCCAGCTCGCTCTGGATGGCCTCGAGCTGCTGGCGCAGGTAGTATTCCCGCTGGCGCCGGTCCATCTCCTCGCGGGTCTGGCGGTTGAGCCGTTCCTGGATGTTGGCGATCTCCATTTCCGTGGCCAGGTGGGAGAGGATGGTCTTGAGCCGCTCCAGCGGGTTGTTCGAGGCCAGCAGGTTCAGGCCCAGCTCCAGGGGAAGTGCGAGCTGCGCTGAAAGTAGGTCGGAAAAGCGGCCGGGGCTGTCGATGGACGCCAGAAAAGTGCGGACGTCGGAAGCCAGGCCCCGGGGGGTGCCGGAGAGCTGCTCGATCCGTTCCAGCAGGCTCCTGCGGACTGCGGCTGTGGAAACCGCTGCGCCGGGATCCGATTGGTCCGGAATGACGCGCACCCTCGCCCAGCGGAAGGCGCCTCGCTTGCGCTCCAGAAGCAGTTCGGCGCGGGCCACGCCTTGCACCACCAGCAGGCCTTCGCCCGGATTGCCCGGGCCCATGCGCAGCAAGAGCAGCACGGTGCCCACACTTGGGCTGGAACGCCTCTGTTTTCCGTTGCCCGGAGGCAGCAGGACCATCAGGTCCTCGTTTTTGTGGCTGGCTTCGAGGAGCGGCCGCGCTTCCGGGAGCGGCATGGACAGGGTGTCCAGCGCGTAGGGAAAGATGATCTTGTCGGCCGAATCCCAAACCGGAAGACGCTCCGGAATGGAGATGGGAACGGTGGAGTCCTTGGGCATGCCTAGTCCATAAAATTAACGGGAACTGTGATCACTTCGCCGCGCTGGTTGGCCACGCGGGGGAAGCGCAGCGTGAGGACGCCAAGCCGGAAATGGGCTTCGGCGCGGTGGGTATTGACGGCGCCGTCGATCCGGAAGGTGCGGCTGAAGTGCCCGTGGTCTCTTTCCATCAGGTGATAGGCCCGAATTCCCGGGTGGTTCAAGCGGCTCCGTTCGCCTTCAACCGTAACCAGAGCCTCTTTGACGGAGACCTTCAGGGTGCGGCTGTCGACGCCGGGCAGGTCCATCTCCACGAAAATCGCCTCTTCGGATTCGATGACGTCGTACGGCGGGGAAAAGCCCACATCCGGCCCCGCCTGTTCGTCCTGCAGCGTCTGCAAGGCTTCGAAAAGCCGGTTGATTTCGGCCTGAAGCTGCAGAAGCTCGACGAAAGAGGTCAGCATCTGACGCATCAGTCCGCCTCCTTAACGTCGCGCTGGGTTTCAACCAATCTCTTGATCTCTTCGAGAAACTCGCTCGCGTCGCTAAACTGGCGGTAAACACTTGCGAACCGAACGTATGCGACCTGATCAAGCACCTTGAGCCTGTCCATGACAAGGGTCCCGATATCCTTGGTGGATAGTTCACGGCTGGGAGACTCCTGCAGCCGGACCTCCACTTCGTTGACGATGGACTCGACCTCGGCGACCGGAACCGCCCTCTTTTCGCAGGCCTTGAGAAGACCGCTCATGAGCTTGTTCCGGTCGAAGTCCTCCCGGCGCTGGTCCTTCTTGATGACGCGGTAGGGGCCCAGTTCAATCCGTTCATAGGAGGTATAACGATGGTGGCAGCCGAGACATTCGCGCCTGCGGCGGATGGACGCGCCTCCGCCTACTTCGCGGGAATCGACGACCTTGTCTTCGTGATGGCCACAGAAGGGACAGCGCACGTTTCACCCCCGGCGTGAGTCTAACCTACCGTTCCTGGTTATTCAAGTGACCCGATTCACGCGTGGCCTGCCGCAGCTCGGACAGCGAGACCCTGCCCGCCACCAGGTAGCCCAGGCCCCAGAGTATTCCCGGGAAGAACATGGCGGCGTGACATAGAATGCCGGCCGAAACGGCGGCGTCTTCAGACACGAAGTAGAAAATGATGAGCGCCATCTGGATGGCCTTGTGCACGCCGCCGACTCCGCCCGGCGTTGGAATGACGGCGCCGAGGGAGACGAAGGTCAGCAGGAGCAGGGAAGCGCCCCAGGGGAGAGGGAGCTTCAGCGCGGAGAGCACCACTCCGGCGGTGAAAGCCACGGGAAGCCAGACCATGAGCGAGAGGAAGGTGATGAAAAGGATCATGCGCTTCTTGCGAAAGCTGCCCAGCCCTTCGGCGAAACGGAAGAAAAAATTAAGAACCTTCTTGACAAGGGGGTAACGGCGGAGCTTTTCGCTTCTCCGGCTCCATCGCTGGAGCACTTTTCTACGGGGAGCGAGCCACCACATAAAGACCATCGCTGCAACGCAGAGCACGAGGAGGGGCCAGGAGGCGTCGCTCACGATGCGCATGGTTTCGTGGGCCTTCACGGGGAGTCCGCTGCTGCCGAAAAAAACGAAGACGAACCACAGCGCAACGATGGCGAAGAGGTCCATCCCCCTTTCGAGCATGACCGAGGCGAGCACCGGTCCGAAAGGCATGTTTTCCCAACGGGAAAGCAGAAAAGGCCTGGCGACTTCCCCAATGCGGCCCGGGAAAAGCCCCGAAAGGGTAAAGGAGAGATTCGTGGCCTTCAGGAGCGAACTGAACCGGACGTGTTTCTGGACCGGCTTCAGGAGGATGCCCCAGCGGTAGGATCGAAAGAGGATGGAAACGATTTCGCCGCAGACCGCCAGGGCGACAAGGGGGATGCTGACATTCTTCAGCTCCCGCCAGACGTCGGCCAGGTGAGCGTCGCGAAGAAAAAGGTAGAGGAGGAGGATCGAGAGCAGGATGCTTCCGATCCAGAAAATGATCTGCTTTTTACTCATGAGAGAACCCGGATCGCCTCCTCAGGCCGGCTGCTCTGGATCCGGTCCGCGCCCGCACCGATAAAATCTCCGGCCCGTTCGATCATGTCGTCGGGTACAAGAACGTGGAGGGCGACTTTCCGGTCAAGTCTGGAACGGACCTCGCGGATCGTTCCGGGCGAAGGAAGCGCCGTATAGACGCCGGTCCCGGCTCTCACCGCCGCCGGCCTGTGGTCCTTGATCATTCTCAAGAACCAGGTCCGGCTCTGTTCGTCGAGAGCCCCCCACTCCACGATAAATTCCATCTCAAGCTCGGGCGCGGTTTCCAACAGCTGCTTCAGCTCGGCCCGCACCCCTACGGCGTCCATATCGGCCAACAGGCTGTGCGCCAGCACCACCGAGGCACAAGAGGCTTTCAGCCGCAGGCATTCGAGAACCTCGACCCGCTTGCTGGTCAGCGTCTGGCCGCCGGACGGGTATCCTACCACACCCACGAAGCGCACGTCAGGATAAAGTTCAGGATGAACGGCGGCCAGAACGGCCGGTTGCGCGACAACCCGCCGGACGCCGTTGCCGGCCCATCGCTTCAGAGTATTTTCACAGGCGCGAAGAGAGAGGAAGGGGTCGAGAAGCGCGCCCTCCACCCGGTCCGCGGCGCTTGGGGATGGGTCACTTGCGCTTCCGGCCATGGCTGGGCGCCTTTTTCCAATTTCGTGTGGCGGCGAGCGCCTCCTGTTCCTTTTCGGTCAAAAGCAGCGAGGCGTGGAGAATATAATAGAGGTTGTCCTTCGAGTGAACCATCCCTTTGACGAAAGGCATGACGGTTTCGTGAAGCATGCCGGGGGTCTCTTTGACGTCCTGCCGGGCCGCCGAAAAGACCTCCCGGGCCCGGTCTACGAGAAAGCCGGCCGGCTGGAAGCCCGGCACGCAGATGATGATCCGGCCCTTGGCCAGGTCAACGGTTCCCAGGCCGAAGCGTTCCCGAAGATCGATCACGGGCACGATTTCGCCTCTCAGGTCGATGACGCCTTTGATGAAGGCCGGCGCCCTCGGAACGGAGAAAATCTTGGGGATGCGGACGATTTCCCTGAGAGAGGGGACCTCGAGGGCGTAGGACTGGTCGCCCAGAGAAAACCCGAGCAGGAGAAGCCGTTCTTCTTCCGGCTGGGTTTTCTTGAGGGCGAAGGGGCTTTCGAATTCGGGCACGAAACGGGATCCTCCGGTTGCATCCGGTTCAAATCAGGTGCGGAACCTGTCCATCTCACGGCGGACTTCATCGGCTCTTTCCGCCAGCGATTCAACCTGCTTGGACGCCTCCTGGATGTTCTGCACGCTGGCCCGGCTCGCCTCCCGGAACCCTTCGAGAGAGGACTCCGCGCCCCCGGTGGCTTCCGTCTGGGTGCGGGTTTGGGACATGACGCCGGAAACGGCGTTGGTCAGTTGATCCATGGCCTGGCGGATCAGATTGGAGCCTGTACTCTGCTCGCGTGTCGCCCGCTTGACTTCTTCGGACAGCGACCGGATGCGTTTGACCGCTTCCAGGATCTCCTGGCTGCCTGAGGACTGTTCGCGCGTGGCCTCTCGGAGCTGGTGGGTGAGTTCCCGGACCTGGTCGATGGAACGGACGATGGCGGTGGCGCCTTTTGACTGTTCCTCGGTGGCCCGGACGATTTCCTGGACCATCTGCATGGTCGGTTCTACCGACTGGCGGATGCGCTTGAAGGACGAGCCTGTTTCGCCGGACGCCTTGACTGTTTCGGCCACCACGTCGCTTTGCGAGGACACGGCCGTCACCGCCTGCTGCACTTCCTTCTGAACGGTGGAGATGATCTCCGAAATCTCGCGGGTGGACACGGAAGTCTTTTCCGCAAGGTCACGGATCTCGTCGGCCACGACGGCGAAGGCTTTGCCGTGCTCGCCCGCCTGGGCCGCAATGATCGCGGCGTTGAGTGCGAGCAGGTGCGTCTGTTCCATCACTTCGTCTATCACCGCGAGAACATTCCCGATTTCCTCGCTGCGTTCGCCGAGGTGTTTCATGGTCTCCACCGTCCGGCCGAAGCTGCCTTGCAGCGCTTCGATGCTTCCTGTGGAGCGTTCCACCACCTGGACACCGCCCTCCGCCTCGCGTACGGCGTCTTCCGTGGCTTTCCGTGTGTCTTCCACGTTCTGCTTGATCTGAAGGATGTTGCTTTCCATCTCTGTGATCGCCGCGGAAGTCTCCTCGACGAACCGATTGAGCGTCTCCGCCGAATCATCGATCCGCTGGATGCCCTGCACGTTCTGGGAGAGGGTTTCCTGGGCCTGGTTGACCGACTCGGTCAAGCCGTCCGCGCTGGCGGCGATCTGATCGATGCTTGCCACCATTTCAAGGACGGAGGCGCTGACTTCCTCGGACAGCTGCGACAGCCCTTCCATCAATCCCGAGACTTCCTTGACCGAGTCCTGGATGGCGCTGATGTGGGCGGCCACCTGCTGGGCCGCGGCGTCCTGTGTCCCGGTGTTTTCCAGGGTGTGTCCCAGGTGGACGCGGAAGGTGTTCGTATCCTCCTCCACGCGCTGGAAGGCGCCTCGGATCTGGCCGATCATTCCGCTCAGGTTGCCCGCCATCTCTTTAAAGGTCGTAGTCAGGCGTCCCAGCTCATCATGGCGTCTGGCCGCCTCTTCCGATACCCGCAGGTTGCCGGAGGCGATTTCTTGGGCCAGGGAGGACAACTTGTAGATGGGCGCCACGAGGTAGCGGGTGACCAGATACGATAGAAAAGTCCCGAGCAGGAGCACGACGAGCACGGCGAGAACGCCGAAAATGAGATAGCTTCGTTTGAGAGTGGAAAGCGCCCCGAGGCTCACTACCAGGCGCAGTTCGCCCAAGTTTGTCTTTGCGTTGGCCGCGGGCGCCGAAGGGGCCGGGAATCCCAATTCTCCGATCGAGGCGGAGGGGGCGCTGGCCTTGATGGGGACCCGGACCAGCAGAGCCCTTCCCGTGGGTGTGGGAATGTAGGAAAGCGTTTCCCTGTCAACGAGCGCGCCCAGGTTCTTGTAGGGGCTGCTCTTCAGTTCGCCGCCCTGCTTGATGGCTTGTCCCGCGTCGTCGGCGAACTCCACCCACAGCAGGTTGCTGTCGTTTTTCGTCATGCTCTCCAGGGTCCGCTGGAGGCCTTCTTTGTTAAACTGGATGTCGTAGGCGGACAAACCACCCACCATCAGGCCGAGGCTTTTGTAGGACTCTCGGATCTGGCTGAGGGCGACCGATCTTGCCTTCACATAAAAGAGCACGGCCTGTGAGACCGAGCCCAGAAAAAGCAGCACGATCAATACCAGGAGGATCTGCCCCCGGATGCTGCCTCCGAGAAACGACCAGGCGCTGCCGAGCCAAGCCCGGATCCTACTCATAGGTGTTCCCCACGTTGACGTCCTTCGGGATTTTGATCTTCAGCGCCTTGGCGGTAATCATGTTGACAGCGGTGTTGAACTTTTCGGGGTCGATCATGGTCTGTTGGGGAGGGCTTCCCTTGAGAATTTCCTCCGCGACCTTGGCGGCGGTATTGCCCACCTGGTCCGGAGGATAGAAGGCGCCGCAGAGGGCGCCGCTCGCCACCAGCGATTCGTTCAGGGTGATGAGCGGTGTCCCGTCTTTGATGGACTCGGAAATCAAGAAACGGAGCGCGTCGGGGTTCATGGTGATCGGATCGGGAAGAATGAGGATCGCCCCCGCGTCCTGACGCACGCCGTTGAAAACGCCGGCCAGGTGAGAGGCATCGGGAACGGAGGCGGCCGTCAGGTTGATGCCGGCGTTGGAGAATTTCGAAATGATGGCGGGAACGGCTGCCTGGACGGCCGATGAATGGAGAAGCACCCAGTTTTTCCTGGCTCGGCGGTCGAGCTCTTTGACGAAATTGAAGAGCCTCTGAGGCGGGCCGAGGGAAGCGACACCGATCATCTTGGAATCTTTGTCGAAGCCCTCGATCTGGGGATAGTAGACTTCGGCGTACACCACCCAGACATCGGGCATGGCGCTGCGGACCTTCTGGGTGGCGTATGCCCCGACGGTGAACACGAGGTCCGGGGCCTTCGCTTTGAGGGCCTGGATCTTGGCGTCATCGGCGCTGGAACCGTCGAGCACCACCGCGGCGGGATTGAAGTTGGGAATCTGGTAGGCGTAGGCCATCTGGAGAAAGCCGTTCTTGGCCTCGTCGAACGCCTTCACTCCGTTGCGGGTTACCATGAAAACACCCGACGCGGCGGTGGTCAGCGCGAAGAAAAACATTAAAAAAGCCGCCGACAATGCAACGCGAAAGCGACGCTTCATGGTCATCTCCGATCCTATAGATTCAGCATATCACCCGCTGGCGGGCAGGTCAACGAGAACGGTTCTCGCGCTGGCCATCATCACGCGGCCCTTTTCCCCTTTGATCTTCCTCAAATGCTTGCATTGGGTCGTGGAAACGGCGAGGCGGTTGCCGGGAGGGGCGCCGCTGAAACGCGCCGCATGCAGCGCGGCGGCGATTTCCACCTGCCGGGGGAGGCTTTCCAGACGCTCCGGGTTCTTCACCACCACATGACAGCCGGGATAGTCGGCGGCGTGAAACCAGAAGTCCGAACCGCGCCCGATCCGGAAGGTGACGATCTCGTTCCCTTCCGCGGATTTTCCCGCGTAACCCGAGTAGCCCAGCGGAAGGGACACTTCGACAACGCCTCGGGGCAGTTGCCGGCGGGCCCGGCCCTTGGGGGCGGCGCGCGCTTCTCGCGCCGCCGGGAAGAGTTTTGCCAGATCGGTTTCCCCTTCGACCTGGTCCATGAGGGTTTCTGTTTCTTCCAGG
>JARRNO010000008.1:0-20078 GCA_037384885.1 Acidobacteriota bacterium | reverse complement strand
ATACGTGGAAATACTCTGGAGCGCCTGTCAGACCTCCAGCAAAGACCGGTACCTCCTGTCGGGATCCTTCTGGAGGCACTTGCGCACGAGAATTTCGAGTACGGGTGGGACAAAAACCTCCGCCTGGCTGATCGTTGGCGGGTCCTCCTTCAGGACGGAGGCGATGACGTCCGCCTCGGAACGGCCCTGGAACGGCCTCACGCCGGCCAGCATTTCGTAGAGAAGGACGCCGAGTGAGAAGACGTCCGCCCTGGTGTCCGCCATCTTTCCGCGAACCTGCTCGGGCGCCATGTATCCGACAGTCCCGAGCATCGTGCCGGGTGAGGTCATGCGGTCCCGGGTGGTCATCCTGGACGCTTCCCCTGAAGGCGCAAGGTCCTGTTCACAAACTCGGGCCAGGCCGAAATCCAGCACCTTGATGCGGCCGTCGCGGGTCAGGAAGACGTTGGAGGGCTTGAGATCGCGGTGAACGATGCCCCTGTCGTGCGCCGCCGCAAGCGCCTGCGCCACCTGGATACCGATCTTGACCGCCGCGCGGGGTGAAAGTGGGCCGGAGGCGAGGTCCTCGCTGAGGGTCATGCCCTCGAGCCGTTCGGTGGCCAGGTAATAGAAACCGCCGTGACGGCCGTAGTCGTGGATGGCCAGAATGTTCGGGTGGCTGAGCGACGCCAGGGTTTTTGCCTCGCGCTCAAAGCGTGAGACGTGGGCCTCGTCATTCGCAAAGGCCGGGGGCAGCACCTTGAGGGCGACTTCACGATCGAGGCGCGTGTCCCGGGCAAGGTAGACCTCCCCCATTCCGCCGGAGCCCAAGGATCCCAGGATGGCATAGGGCCCCAGGCTCGCGCCCTTTCTCAGCTCGACGCGGACTTCCGTCAAATCCGCCCCCTTCGCACTCCACAGCGGTACGCGGACCCGTCCGATGAACAGGCTGCTGGAAAACTCATTATCGTTGACGCCCTGGTTGAAAAGTAAGACCGGAAGCGGGGCTTGTCAACCTGCTATCGTTGGTAATACAGAGATTTGGGGCAGAATAACGTGCGGGATTTCGGCGCGTTTCGAGCGTGCCGGCGCTGTGGTAACCTGTTGGCATTCACAGCGGAGGATTTTTTGAGAACGGGCCGCGGCGGCGGCCGGCTTTCCCATTCAATCCACTGCCGGATCCTCCCGCTTCCCGCATCGCCGCAGAAAAACGGCCCGGAGGGTAAGAGCATGAGCGAACTCTTTGACATGGCGCGGCTCTGCCGATTTCTCGCCGCCGTGGAGCCGGCCTTTGTCGATCCGGGAAAGGTCGTCCTGGAGCCCTTCACAGGCGGTGTTTCCAACTTGACGGCATTGATACGGGCCGGGGATCGCAAGCTGGTGGTGCGCCGCGCCCCGCCCGGAAGGAAGGCGGCGACGGCCCACGACATGGTGCGCGAGGCCCACATTCTCAGAAGCGTCCGCCCCTATTTCCCGCTGGCGCCCAAGGTCGTGGCGGTGGGCGAAGATCCCGCCGTTCTCGGAACACCTTTCTTCGTCATGGAGTTCATGGAAGGCCTGACCGCCGGCCGGCGCCTCCCCGTGGAGGTGTCGCCCGAACAGGCCGCCGCGCTGTGCCGGAGCCTGGTGGGTCTCCACGCCGACCTGCACCGGCTGGATCTCGAATCCACAGGTCTGTCGGCGCTCGGCAAGGCGGAAGGATACGTGGAGCGCCAGATCGAGGGATGGGCGCGCCGCTACCGCGCTGCGCGCACGGAAGACGTCCCCGGTTGCGAGCGAATCATCTCCTGGCTCGAAGACCACATGCCGGCCGAGTCCGGCGCCGTCCTCGTCCACAACGACTTTAAGCTGGACAACATGATCTTCGATCCGAAAGACATCACACGGATCACCGGCGTCCTGGACTGGGAAATGGCGACGGTGGGCGATCCGCTGATGGACTTGGGGGCATCCCTCGCTTACTGGGTGCAGCGCGACGATCCGCCGCCCTTGAAGGCGATACATACCCTGCCCAGCACCGTCCCGGGCATGTTGACGCGCGATGAGATCGTCGCTTATTACGGCGAGCGAACGGGCCGGAAAATCGAGGACTTCACCTTCTACTACGTGTACGGGCTTCTCAGGCTGGCGGGAATCGCCCAGCAAATTTACCTGCGGTACAAACTGGGGCAGACCGCCGATCACCGTTTCGCCGGTTTCGGGCAGGCCGTGACCGTGCTGGCGGACCATGCCCAGCGGACGATCCGGGAGTGGGAAGCCTCGCGAAGCCATGCCGGGCGGACGGCCGCGCTGAAGACCGGCAAGGCCTTCCGCCTGGACGGCAAAGTGGCGGTGATCACCGGCGCCAGCCGGGGCATCGGGGAGGCGGTGGCTCGCCTTTTCGCCGCGCAGGGCGCCCATGTGGTTGTGACCTCCCGAAAATTGGACGCCTGCGAGAGCGTGGCCCGGAGCATCCGCGAATCCGGCGGAGAGGCCGAAGCCATGGCCTGCCACGCGGGCGACGCCGAACAGCGTCTGGCCCTGGTGGACCATGCGGTCCGTGAGTTCGGGCGCCTGGATATCCTGGTAAACAACGCCGCGACGAATCCTTACTTCGGCCACATCCTGGACACGCCCGAATCCATGCTTGACAAAACGGTAGAGGTCAACCTGACCGGGTTCTTCCACCTCTGCCAGCTCGCGGGCCGCGCCATGCGCGAGCAGGGCGGCGGCGTCATCCTCAACACCGCTTCCGTAAACGGCGTGAGCCCGTCTCCCATGCAGGGGATCTACTCGGTGACAAAGGCGGCGATTATCAGCATGACAAGGGCCTTCGCAAAAGAATGCGCGGCGTTCGGAATCCGTGTGAACGCCGTCCTGCCCGGACTCACCGATACGAGATTCGCCTCCGCACTAACGGAGAACGACGCCATCCTGAAGACCATCCTTCCCATGATTCCCCTCGGCCGGGCGGCGCAGCCCGAGGAAATCGCCCCGGCCTTTCTCTACCTGGCCAGCGACGCCGGCGCCTATGTCACGGGCGCCTGCCTGGCGGTGGACGGAGGCATGCTGGCTTGACCGGCAAGGAGTACATGTATGGATTTCTCTCTGAGCGAACGAACAAAAGAAATGCGGGACCTGGCGCTGGATTTCTGCGTCCGCGAATTGGTTCCCCTGGAACAAACCCTGGCGAGCCGGGGCTGGACCGGGCTGGACGAGACGATGGAGCCCGTGCGCGAACGGGCCCGCAGAACCGGGCTCTTCGCTCCCCACATGCCGTCCGAGCTGGGCGGCGGCGGGCTGACCCTGATCGAACAAGCGCAGCTCTCCGAAATTCTCGGCATGTACCCGCTGGGCCATTACGCTTTCAACTTCGCCGCACCGGACGTGGGCAACATGGAGCTTCTCCTCGAATACGGGACCGAGCGTCAGAAGGAACAATGGCTCGCTCCGCTCATCGGGGGTGACATCCGGAGCACCTTTCTCATGACCGAGCCGGAGCACGCGGGCTCCAACCCCGTGTGGATGAGCACGGCCGCCGTGCGAGACGGCGGCGGCTGGGTGCTTCGGGGCCACAAGTGGTTCGCCACGGCCGCCGACGGGGCGGCCCTGGCCGTGATCATGGCCGTCACCGATCCGGACGCGCCCAATCCCTATGCGCGGGCGAGCATGTTTGCCGTGCCTTGCGACGTGGACGGCTTCGAGCTGATCCGCAACATTCCCGTGATGGGGCACGCCGGGCAGGGCTGGATGAGCCACGGGGAGATCATGCTCCACGGCGTCCTCGTTCCCGAAGAGGCGCTTCTTGGCCCGGAAGGGGGCGGCTTCAAGCTGGCGCAGTCCCGGCTCGCGCCCGGGCGCATCCACCACGCCAGCCGCTGGGTAGGCGTCTGCCGGAGGGCGCTGGACATGATGTGCCGGTACGCGTCCCAGCGGGAACTGGCCCCCGGAAAGCCCCTGGCCGGCAAGCAGACCGTGCAGGAATGGATTGCCGAATCGAAGGCGGAAATCGAAGCCTTCCGGCTGCTCGTGCTGCAGACCGCGTGGAAGATTCAGCAGGGGACGGACTACCGTGAAGATATCTCGCTGATCAAGTTCTTCGGCGCCGGCGTGCTCCAGCGGGTGCTCGACCGCGCGATCCAGGTCCACGGCGCCCTGGGCATGACCGACGACACGCCCTTGGCCTTCTGGTACCGGCACGAGCGCGCCTCTCGCATCTACGACGGCCCCGACGAGGTTCACAAACGCGTCGTCGCCCGGCAAACGCTCAAGTCCTACGGCGTCGATCTCAAGGGATCGGGGAGCCCGTAGAGCATTTCGCTGGAGGGTGAAGGATGAAAAGAGGGCTCAAGCTCCTGTTCGTGCCGGTAGCCATCGCCGTTCTGCTTTTCCTTCTTTACCGGCACGTCAGCTACAGGGCGGGCCCACTTCCACCCCTTAAGCCTCGGGCAGAGATTTCGCCGCAGGCAGTGGTCCGGGCGGCATAAGCGCTGGAGGGCACGCTTTACGATCCGCTCCAGGGCCGCCTGGGGAATCTCGGCGGCAGATTGGGATGGATTGTCTGCATTGACGTTCCCGACATTGCTTACCGCCGGGCAGGCTTCTCGATCAAACAAATGCTTGCCGCGGATTTCAAAATTCACCCGGGGGCTTATGACACTCGGAACGGCAACAATCCCGCCAGCCCCTTTTTTCACCGGCGCGCCCGGAATCTCTATGCATACTGCAGGGCCAACGGCCGGCTCTTGCCCATGTCAGAGCGCCCCGAACCGGCCGACGTTATTTTCTTCAAGAAGCCCGGACAAAAAACCATCACCCACATCGCCCTCGTCATCGGCCCCGGCGGCAAGGAGGGGTGCCGGATGGTAGAGGCAGCGCCGGAAACCGTGCTCACCAGGGAACCCGCACTCGCCGGGGTCGAGGGCCGCGGGTGGCGCCCCCAGGGCATCGGACGGCTGCTTGGACAACCACCTGGAGGCGCTCCATGACCGTGGACAGACAATTAGAGAAAGCGCCTGCTCTCAGCCGGTGGCGGGTCCGTACAAATTTATTCTAGTTCTCTTTGGCTTGCTCCTGGCGGCGGGTGCGGCCTGGTACCTCGCACCCCACCGGTTTGCATTCAAGGATCCGGGGCTGGGGGGCTTTTGCGACCATCTGGTCTTCCATTCGAGCCTCGGCGCCGTTGGGGAGATCGACTTTTGCGACGCCCGGGGCCGCGTCATGATCAAGGCCGTCTATTTGCGCGACAAGCCCACCCTCTTCCGCTTCCTCTCGTATGGGGAGCATCTCATGGACGTGGTTTACCGGCACAAAAATCCCGAAAAGAAGCACTGGTCGAGGTGCGTCCTTTACTTGTTAAAGGGACGAACGGTCATCCTGGAAGACGCGGATCAGGACGGGACGGTCGACCGCTGCAAGGTGGAAGACCGCGTGCCCGCCATATAGAGTGCGACCTGAAGCATCCGGGAATGGCGGCTGCGGCGCGGGCGTTGGTATAGACGCTGGAGACCAGCGGAAAGCACAAGCTGTTACGGAGAAGCCGCCGATGACGAATTTCATGTGCCTGACCTGCGGAACGCAGTTCGCCGAAAGTGACGCTCCCCCCGAACGCTGCCCGGTTTGCGAGGATGCAAGGCAGTACGTGGGCTGGGACGGCCAGCGCTGGACGACGATGCAGGCGCTCGGCGCGGATCACCGTACCCGGATCGAAGAGGATGCGGGGATTCTGGGAATCGGCATCGACCCCAAGTTCGCCATCGGCCAACGGGCCCTGCTGGTGGAGAACGAGACGGGGAACATCCTCTGGGACTGCGTTCCCCTTGTCGACGACAGGGCCGTCGCCGCCGTGCGGGACCGCGGCGGCCTTGCGGCGATCGCCATCAGCCATCCCCACTATTACTCGGCCATGGTCGAATGGAGCCGGGCCCTGGGCGGCGTTCCCATCTTCCTGCATGAAGCGGACCGCGATTGGGTCATGCGACCGGACCCGGCCCTCCAGTACTGGGGCGGAGACAGCCTGGAGCTGCCGGGCGGGTTCACGCTGCTCCGCCTTGGCGGACACTTCGCCGGCGGCGCGGTGCTGCACGACCCCCGGGGAGCGGGCGCCCTCTTCACCGGCGACATCATCCAGGTCGTGATGGACCGGCGGTGGGTCAGCTTTATGTATTCCTACCCCAATCTCATCCCGCTCCCGGCCGCTTGGGTCCGCGGCACGGCCGAACGCCTTGAAGCGCTCGATTTCGAGCGCATTTACGGCGCCTTCTGGGGGCGCGTCGTTTCCTCGAACGGCAAGGACGCCCTCCGGCGTTCGGCGGCGCGTTACATCCGGGCGCTGGAAGATGGCGCCCGGCCGGCCCCATCCACCTGATGTGACCGGGTTTTCCGCTCCCGGCCTAAACCATTCTCTCTTGCCGATTGTCCCCGTAATATGCGGAACATCAGCTCCGCTCCTTCTTCAACCACAGGCCGGCGGAGCTATCTCCCGCCAAGCAAAAGGGGACCAGAATGCAGCCGAACGACCGAGCGTGTGCACGGGTTTTCAGATTTTCAATGGCTCAGAGTTTTCTATGGGCGCTGATCGCCTGCCCGGCGCTGATGCTGGCCTTCCGGGCTGGCGCCCAGACCGTGCCCCGGCCGCCCTACCCCATCGTGGACACGGGGCAGACACAGACCTACGACAACACCACGGCCATCGCGCCCCCGGTCAAGGGACAGCCCTTCTACGGCCAGGACGCCCAGCATACAGGGAATCAGCCCCGGTACAAGGACAACGGCAACGGCACGGTGACTGACCGGGTGACCGGCCTCATGTGGGCGAAAAGCCCCGACTTGAATCACGACGGCGTCATCGACGCGCTCGACAAACGGACCTACGCCCAGGCGCTGGCCGGCGCGAAGGCCTTCCGACTCGGGGGCTACAGCGACTGGCGCCTGCCCACGCTCAAGCAGCTCTATTCTCTCATCGACTTCCGCGGCACGGATCCGAGCGGACAGGTCAACGGGTCAGGCCTCACGCCGTTCATCAACACGGCTTACTTCGGGTTCGGCTACGGCGACCGCTCGGCCGGCGACCGGGTCATCGACGCGCAGTACGCCACCAGCACCCAATACGTCTCCACCACCATGAACGGCGCCCGGACCATGTTCGGCGTGAACTTCGCCGACGGCCGCATCAAGGGATACCCTACGGGCGCGACGCCCAGGCATCAGGACGGCAAGACTTTTTACGTCCTCTACGTCCGCGGCAATATCCTGTATGGATTCAACGATTTCGTGGACAACGGGAACGGCACCATCACGGACCGCGCCACGGGACTCATGTGGTCCAAGGCGGACAGCGGGCGCGGCATGAACTGGGAACAGGCCCTGGCCTGGGTCCAGCAGAAGAACGCCGAGAACTACCTGGGCCATGACGACTGGCGCCTGCCCAACGCCAAGGAGCTTCAGTCCATCGTGGATGACTCCCGCTCCCCGGACACCTCGGACTCGGCCGCCATCTCCCCGTTTTTCGAGGTGACACCGATCACCAACGAAGGCGGGCAGCCCGATTTCCCCTGGTATTGGACGAGCACGACCCACGCGGGGTTGCACGGCAACGGCCGGGCGGCCGTTTACATCGCCTTCGGCCGCGCGCTGGGATGGATGGGGCCGCACCGCAGAGGCCGGCTCGGGATGCACAGGATGAACCGGCAGGAACCAGGAACCGGCGGACCGGGACTTGGCGGCGGCATGCCTCCGCCTCAAGACCGCTTCGGCCGTCCGGAAAGCATGGATGGACCGGGGCCGGGCATGGGCAGCGGACAGCGGCCTATGCAACGCTCCGGAAGGCAGGGACACCGCCGCCCAGGGTGCCTTCGGCTCATGGATGTACACGGCGCCGGCGCCCAGCGCAGCGACCCGAAGAGCGGCAGTCCCAAAGATTTTTACATGGGCAAAAGCTGCGACGGCCGGGACGCTTACGGCCGGGGCCCCCAGGGGGATGTGATCCGCATTGACAACTTCGTCCGCCTCGTGCGGGACGCCCCGCCGGCAGAAAAGCGGTGAAACCTCAGGATTGGAGAACGGTTTCTTACGGCCCGGCTAAGCTCTCGTCGTTCGTTCCCCCGCCCAGCAGGCCTTTGAGCGCCTGCCGCGCGTCCTGGGACGTGAGGTTGGACCCCTCGATGGAGTTGATCTGCTCCTGGGACAGGTCGAGCTTGGGGCCGAAGGCCTTCCGGTGAAACGCCCGGCAGAATTCGCGGGCTGTTTCGTTGGGATCTCTTAATGAATTGATGCGGAGGCGGCACAGCACGGATCCTCCCGGCGCCGCAAGACTGCCTTCCAGGGCACCCCCGGGAAGCTGGCGCACCGTCACGCGGTATCCCGTCTTGCCCACGGACAGCCTGGGAGAATCCTTCAACAGGGATGCGGCCTTTTGAGCGGCCGGGCCCCCGCCGGCCGAAATGACGGCGGGCAGGCTCAATCCGAAGCGCCGGATGCACCCGGGATCGTGCTCCATGAGGTAGCCTATCGCCCGCCCTTCGCCGGAGGCGTCCCCGATTTCCCTGCAGGCCCGGGCCATATAGCCGACGGCCTGATCGCGGGTCACCCCCAATTGCTTCGGCAGCGTTTCCATGGCCTCCTGGAGATCTTTCACGGCCCTGCGGGGACGGCCCCTCTCCTGCCGGGCGACACCGAGAAGCAGCGTCAGGAAGGGCCGCTCGCGGGCCGCCTTGGCGCCCGTGCGCTTCAAAAGCCGGAGGATTTCGGCCTCGGCCACGCCCGGTCCCACGACACCGACCACGTGGACTTCGCCGCCGGGGAAGTCCACGACAGTGTTGGGCCCAATGAATCTCAGGGTATCGCGGAACCAGTCCGGATGGGCCATGATGATGCGGCCGGCCTGCCGCCCGGAGGACCAGGCTTCGACTCGTGTCCTGAGCTCGCGCAGGTAGAGTCCCGGCCAGTCCATGGGCTTGCACCAGCTCATCTCTTCACGCAGGCGTGCGGCGTGGTCGAGCAGCACCTCCCGGTAAAAGAGAAGAGAGTTTGCCGTGAACTGCCCGGCCTTGTTCGAGTCGCCCCCGTGGCGGTCGGGTCTGAAGGTGACTTGTTTCGCGAGACGCAGCGCCTCTTTCGTTTCGCCGCAGTAGAAAAGCAGACAGGCCGTCATCGTCCGCCGGCTGTTCCAGTTGTCCCGCCCCACCACGGGAAGGGAATGGTACGCCCAGGCCTGCATCTTCTTTACGGCGTCGATGGCCTCCGGCAGCCGGTGTTCCCGGATGTACAGTTCGGCCAGGTCTTCCCAGGGGCTTCGCTCGACGCCCGGATTGAAGTACTTCGTGGCTTCGAGGCACAGACGCTCGCTTTCGTCGAACTTCAAAAGCTGCTGCGCCGATTCGGCGAAGTTCCTGAGGGAAGTGGCCCGTGCCCCGCTGTTGGTTTTCTTTTCCAGTTCGCACAGCTCCTTGAAGGTCCGGTAGGAGGCCTCCGGCTGGTCGTTCTCGGCCTGGATCGCACCCAGCGTGTTGAGCGCATCTTCTTTCTGGTCGAGATTGTTCCCCATCAGCGCCTTGGCGATGCCGGCCCTGGCTTGATTGATGTGGCCCAGCTTCATCAAGCACCAGGCGGCCGCGGCGGGCCGCTTCGGGGTGAAGATGCGGTTGAAGGTATCCATGGCCTGAACCGCCTCGCGGTAACGCTCCATGTGCTGGGCGGTCAGGAAGAATCCCTGCAACGTGCTGCCGTAGGCCCGCCATGGGGAACCGGCGTCCCAGATCTGGAAGTGCTTTTCAAGGAGTTCACGGCTCCGGCTGAAATCGTAATAGGCCCGGGGCAGATCGCCTTCCCTCTGCAGCCGGATCCAGCCCAGCGTCATCCAGGCCAGGTGGGAATCGGGATGTTTGGCCAGGTAGGCGCGCGCTTCCTGCGCCGCCTCGATGGGCTTGTGCTGGACGAAGTACAGGTTGACAAAGGCCTGTTCCTGCGGGGTTCCCTTGAAGAGGGGCTCCCTCGCGCGAAGGCCGCTCCACGCGGTGCAGACCAGAAGAACGGCGAACAGGGCCCGGGCGATGCGCATGATCACTCCCCGCGTTTCAGCGTACTCCGGCTCAGGGCCTCCACCGGTTTCTTGAGACACTGGAGAACGACGTCCGCCGCCGTTCCAGCGCCCGGCCCCAGCTCCATCCGGTGGCCAAACACGTGAGGCGCCAGCCACGTCACGTCTTCCGCGGCCACGTAGTCGCGGCCCTTGAGCAGCGCCGAGACCTTCAGTGCGGGCACGAGAAGCACCAGGCTCCGGGTGGATACGCCCTGGATGACCTGGGGATGAGACCGGATTTCCCCGGCCAGGTCCACCAGAAGCGTGTGGACGGCCGGACTCACGTAGACACCGTCCTCGATGGTCTTTCGCGCCTGGACCACTTCGGTGCGCTGCACCGTAGGCATGGCGGCGGGATCGGGCTCCTGCCGCCGCTGCAGACGGGTGTTCAGGACCGCGATTTCCGATTCCCGGTCGATGTGCTTCATCTGGATCTTCATCAGAAACCGGTCCAGTTGGGGCAGCGGCAAGGGATAGGTGCCGGCCACGTCACGCGGGTTCTGGGTGGCGATGACGAAAAACAGCTCGTCGAGCCGGTACGACACGTTGTCCACCGTCACCTGTTTTTCGCCCATGGCCTCCAGCATGGCGGCCTGGACCTTGGGCGACGTCCGGTTGATTTCGTCTCCAAGCACCACGTGGGCGAAAAGGGGGCCGGGCCGGAAATGGAATTTCCCCGTTTCCGGGTCGAAGACAGACACCCCTGTGATATCCGAGGGCAGCAAGTCCGGCGTGAACTGGATCCGGCGGAAGACGGGCAGGGATTCTCCGCCGCCGGGAGCGATAGAGGCGCCCAGGGCCTTGGCCAGCGTCGTCTTGCCCGAACCTGGATAATCTTCAAGCAGAACGTGGCCGTCCGCAAGGAGGGCCACCAGCACGAGGTCGATCACTTCGTTCCGGCCGAGGACGGCGAAGCGGAGGCGGTCCCGGAGACGCTCGAGGACGCTTTGCGCCGATTCGAGCCCACCCGTGTCCAATTCTTTCCCGGTCGTCGGTTCTAACATTCAAGATCTCCTGTGGTTGAGTTTATCAATGCACTTTCCACCACGGTATGGGATTGAGGGCCCGAAGGCAGCGCCTTGCGGGCCCCGCACCTTTCTTCACCTCGTGCCGGACCGCCTTGTACAGGGCCAGCCAGCGGCCGGCCTCGCGCGCATGAAGGCGCGGACCCAGAACGTGCCTGAGATGCCTTGCCGTCAGGTCCTCGAACGACGGGCTGCTCGGTTTCACTCGCGAAGCGAAGACTTCCCTGGCCTCGCCGTACCCGCGCCGGAGCCCCGCCTCGGAAAGCAGGTCGAGGCTGGCCCGGTATGCCGTCACGGGCAGCCGCCGTCCCCCGGCGTACGGGATCCACCGGCGCCACATCTTGACGGCGTAGGCGATGGGGATCAAGGCTCCGAGCAGGATCAGAAGAGTCCACAGCAGGATTTTCAGCCAGTGTTTAAAGATCATCCAGGGCGACGGCCCGATCTTTTCTTCGGGAGGGACATGGGGCGGGGACTGGAACTTCATGGCCATGCCGCCCAGGAGCCGCTGGAGGCCCTGGTCCGGGGCCTCTTCAGGCGGGGCAAGCGACTTGGCCGGAGCGATGTCGAGGGGAATCCAGCCCGTCTCTTTCAGGCAGATCTCGGGCCACGCATGCGCATCCCTTGCGCGGATCAGCAGGGACGACCCGCCGCCCATGTAGCTGGCGCGGACCGCGTAGCCGCCCGCCACCCGCGACGGCACGCCGGCGGCCCGGTAAAGCAGGCATGCGGCGTTGGCGAAATAGACGCAGTGGCCCGTCAGGTTTCCAAAAAGAAAGTCCGCCACCGGATCGGGGG
Organism: Acidobacteriota bacterium; assembly: GCA_037384885.1. Lineage (GTDB taxonomy): Bacteria > Acidobacteriota > UBA4820 > UBA4820 > DSQY01 > JARRNO01. Next base: position 8,219 of record JARRNO010000008.1, on the reverse strand, counting down.
TTTGGTCGTGATGCGAGGTGAGGCTGTAGGTTCCGTGTTTGTCCAGCCAAAGCTTGATGGCCACGGCGCGGGCAAAGGGATCGTCCCGGTACTTTTCCGGCAGGCCCGAGACGATTCTGTCGGCCAGTTCCCCGTAGCGCGGGTCGGTGGGCCCTTGCGTGTAATGGCGCCAAGCCGCGCTGCCCCAGCCTTTTCCGCCGGCCCGCTCTGTAAACAGGGTGTCGAGAGGCGCGGAGAAGGCGGACGAGAGAACCGAGTAGGCCCGGAAGAACCGCCTCGGATCGGGATTCCTGGCCGGCTCGAACTCGGCGGGATTGACCAGCCCGAAGGGACGCGGGTGGGGCGCCAGCAGGGCGACGGTCGTCGGAACATGCGAAAACGCTTTGCCTTTGATCCCCGGGATGACCGATGCGGAATAGGGCAGGCCGGCTGACGGAAGTTTGAGCGTCCCTGCACCAAAGGCATCCGCCACGTCCCGGTCGTATTTCCCCGACATGTCCCGCACCAGCCGGTCTCCATTGTAAGTGCTGTAGGCGGTTTCGCGGAAATAAAAATAGCCCAGCCTGGGCTTGAAGTCGGAATGGAAGACGACCACCGCCACGGGCGCGTTGCTTTCCTGGGCGCTCAGGTCTGAAAAGGAATCGGGCAGACCGGAATTGTCCTTGCTGGAAGACTTGCCGCTCCTGTTGCCGGCCTCGCTCGACGGCTTTCCCTGCTGTTCTTTGCCGTTTTTCGGTTTGTTGGAATGCTCTCCCTTGCCGTGTCCGCCCATGACCCGGTGCAGTTCCACCACGTTCTTCAACTGCCCCTGCGGCAGCAGGAGAAAGATGCCCATCAGGAGGACGATGATGGTTAAGACTCCCGCCAAAGATCGTCTTCCAGGCGCGCCTTTGGCGAGCATGAGCGCCAGAACGACCGCCAGGCCCGCCCCCACGAGCAGGAAATAGCCCAGGGGGTCCAGGCCGCGGCTCCAAAGCGGGTCTACGAAGGAGAAGGGACGGTCGATGAAGCCTTCGCGGTGGGCGGCGAAAAGGGCGGCGAACACGCCGCCGGCCAGGGCAAGCTGGCCCGCCCGCAGCGCGGGACGGCGCCTCGCGAGCGATTCCATGCCCATGACGAGCGCACCAGGAAGGAGAAGCCACAGGACCATGTCCGCCAGAGTGTAGGTGACGTCCGGGCCCAGAAATGAAGCGAGCCCGGAGGAGCGCACCAGAAGGTACCGGAAGGCCAGGGCGAACAGCGCTCCCAGGACGGCGGCCAGAATCAGCATGTATCCCCGCAGGTGGGACCGGCTCAAAATGACGCCGGCTGTCGCTCCAGCCACGGTCCCAACGGCCGCAGCAAAGATCCCCACCGGAAGGGCGAACTGCCACGCCGCCACCACGGCGACGGCCACCCAGAGCAGGACGTTGAGAACTTCCCAGAGCCGCTCCTTCATGCCGCCTCCGAGGCCGCGGCCAGACGAGCGAGATAGCCCTCAGGATCGGCCAGGATATCGCCCGACACCACATCCGCCAGAGCGAATTGGAGGTTGGGAACGGCGAGGCCGCGCACGATGCGTTGTACTTCCGCCGCCGAGGCGCCCATGGACGGGGCGGACTTTGCCAACAGCCTCCGCCAGAGAGGCGCCGGTCCCTCACGCCGCCATCCTGGGACGGCTACGACGGCGCGGATCCGAAGCGGAGAATCGGGCAGGGCGGCGCACACGGCATCCATCCATCCACCCTCCCGGTAAGGCAAAAAGAGCAGGCAGGCGCCATAGCCGTCGCGGGCGGCACGCGCCAGGAAGTCCCGGAAGCCGGAAGGGGCGCCCTCCGGCCTGGATCCGGACAGGGCCAGGGCCTCGAGGGCGGACGGAAGATCCCCGGCGTCTTCGGCGCCGTCCGCACCGAACCGCCATTCCGGCCCGAGAAGATCCCGTTCAAGGACGGTACGGGCCAGCGAGGCGGACGGCTCATCGTGCGGCGATACAGCGAGATAGGCGCAGACCTTGGGGGCCGTCTCCACCGCCCGTTCCGGGATGCGCACAAAGAGTTTGCGGGAACGGGCGTAGGTCTTCCAGAGGATCATCCTGGGAGAATCGCCGTGGCCGTATTTCCGCATATCCACCCGGTCCCCCAGCGGACGTCCGTAGGGATCGGGAAGGTCCTCTCCCGACACCATCCCCTGGATGGCGGCGGGCCGGTTCATGGGGGCGCGGGCCGGCAGAATTCGCAGACTTCCCCGGACCCCTTCCGTCCAGGAAACAGCCGTCAAACCCAGCACGTCTTCCAGCGTAAAGCGGCGGTTCACGGTCCGCGGCTTGCCGCGCCGGGCGGGGCGGACGCGCTCGACGCCCTTCCCCCCTTGAAGCTCCGACTCCACACCCGGCGGATCGACCCATGCCGCCCGGAGGGAAAGAAAGGGCAGCCACCGCGGAGCCCGGGCGGAAAAGCCCGTGGGCGCCCATGTGCCGCACTGAAGCTCCGCCGGGGAGCCGGCGGCCTCACGCACGCGGTGGTGGACAAGCAGAGCGGCCAGCGGGGTGGCGACTCCAAGAAGCAGGGTGAGCAGGATGACCAGCGTGGCGGCCGTGAGGAGGATCAGGTCCAGCATGCCGACGCCGACGAACCAGAGCGTCGCGGCGGCGACAGCGAGCAGGAGAAAACCCGAGGCGGTCAGCGGAAACAGGTCGCGCACTCTCCGGCTCAACGCCGCCAAGCGCCGGAGGAGTCGATGCGCTGCTTTTCGGTTCGTCTGGCCCATGCCGCGGCTTCTCCCGTCTTTCCACATGATCGGTCAGAGACAACCGGATCGCAAGGGGGACAAAACGGCCTTCCCGTCGGCGGCGGGCTTGTCCCCTCCAAGTATGACCACTGCCTGCCATTGCTTGGGTTGGATTATAGCATGAGGCCGCTGCGCGGCCAGGTAGAGGGGAGACGGGAAAGGGTAGAGGTGACGGCCCGTCAGATCGTGAGCTTGAAGACCGCCGGCGGCCCGCCGTTGATGACGATATCCACCTCGTAGAATCCATAGGGAATGTTCACGTTGTTGCCGAAGTGCGTCGTGGACGCGCCCTTGCCGGCGACGTGCATCTTCACCACCGGGACTTCGACCCAGGCCGCTTTCGCATCATCGGCCGGCCTGTATTTAATTTGAACCTTGGCCTTCTCGACAGGCTTGCCGTCTTTTTTGACGAACACAACCAGATGATGGTTCGGTGGATGCTTTCCCTTGAGAAAGAGGGGCTTGGCCCCACCATCGTGAACCATTTCCGCTTTCGGGCCGCTGAAGGATTCGGGAGGAAGCACTTTCAGCGTCACCGTGAAATCCCGGGTGGTCTCGGTCACCGATGTGCCGGCCGCTTGCATTGCAAGACCGAATACACCCGCCGCGAAAAGGAACGTCATCAGTTGGAGTACAATGCGCTTCCCCATCTGCACCTCCTGCGCTTAGCAGAAATAACAGAAGCGCCCGGACCTTTATGCCGGGCGGCGGACTCGCGAGGCCCCCCGGTTTCCCTCCCGGCATTTGAAGCCGCCGGTCCATTTCCCGCTCTTCTCCCCTGAACCTCCAGCCGTTGAAAGAGAATCGCGGCTCGGCGCAACGGCGTTCACCGGGCGACCGGATCCTCCCGAGTCCCAATGTTTTTACCCCCGAACGGGCGGACCTCCCCGGATAATTCCAGCAATTTGAGAACCGTTCGCCAGTTTCGCGCGGTTGCCGCAACCCCGAGCGCTTTCTCAACGCCGGAGGCCAACCTGGAGCGGCCGATCCCATCCGGCGCGTGCAAGTAGAAAATGCGCCCAACGAGACGGAAGCGTTCACTCTCCGCTGCAAGACCTTCGAGTTTCACGAGATCGGGCGCGGCGGGGCGCTCCCCAAGGAAAAACAGGTGGAGCGTCATCGGTTCACAAGCGGCGCGCGGAAAGGGGTTTCCCGCAACCGCTTTCTCCAGATCTTCCGGGTCGAGAAGGACCACACCGGGTTCAAACCCGAATTCTTCCGCGACGGCCGTGCTGACCGCTCCGGCGAACCCTGGGATCCTGCCGGAGGGGACCTGGAAGACTGCGTTGCCGCTTTGTATGTAAGTCTGGACGCGGCCTGCACCCAGGCTTTCGAGCAGGCGTTTTAGATCCTTCATCGGCAGGCGGTTTTTTCCACCTACGTTGATTCCCCTGAGTAGTGCAATCCTTACCGGCATCACTCTTCCCGCCTTGCCGGCCGTCAGCGGCCATGTGTAGTCTGCATCCGGGCCCAAAGCGCCGGTTACTTCAGCTTGGCGATCGCCCCCAATTCTTCACCGATGACTACGAGAATCGGAAGAACCAACAGGACATGATAAACGATCAGGACTGGGAGGATCCCGGCCGTCCCCCACCCCTTTTTGACCGCCGCAGGAATCCATACCCAAAGGAGCAGTACAAGCACCAGTGCCAGCAGGCTGATGACCATCACTCCCATGCTGCTCAGAACCAGCAAAATGAGCAGGAGACACCACCGGGCGGCGGCGATTTCCCGTTTACTTCTCTCACGATCCCGGCGCGTATAAGCCGCATACCAGACCGCGGCCGTCCCGGCTGGAACGACGGCGTACAGCATCACAGCGGCACCTTCCAGGGGGGCATTGTTGAAAAAATCAGAGAGCGCGCGCAAAACCCAGGCAAAAGGTCCCCCGCCAGCGGCCCCCAATCCGAGGCTCATGTCGTAAAGACTCGAAAGAAAGTGGATTTCAAGCCCCAGGAGAGCTGCGAACAGAAGCAAAACTCCGGCGGCCAGGATGACATGGACGCCGGGACGGCCTTCCTTGAATCCGATCCAGTCACGCAGGGAGAACCACTCTTTCCCATGAACAATCAGAAGGACCAGATAAAACGACGTGGCGAAGGCCACCCACATGAGTCCCCCGAAAGGATTCCGGGCGAGTAGACCCACGAAGAAACCCGCAATTTGGGCGAGGGCAATTCCCAGGATGATTAGTCCCGCCGCCAAGGGCATCCTCCTTCTCACGCCCGTCATACCCACGTATATCTCAGCATCTCCGACCAAGGGCCCTTCAAGCGGCCCCAACTCACTGCCCGCGTGCGGGTGCCGGCCTCACACCTCACTCTTTACTCTTTGCGCTTCACTTCCGCATCTTCATTTTTTCCCGGCCGCGCCTTCCTTCTTGCCGGTCTTGCGCTCGATGCCCAGGATCTTGTCGTAATAAGCCAGCCAGCGTTTCATGCGGTCGATCTGATGCTCGGGCTTGCGAAAGCCGTGGTTTTCACCTGGATAGGCGACCATCTCCACCTGTTTGCCGGTGGTCTTCAGGGCGCGGTACAGTTCCAGGCCCTGTGAGTAGGGCACGCGGGTGTCGTCCTTGCCGTGGAGAATGAGCACGGGCGTCTGCACGGCCCGGATGTGGAAGATGGATGAGTCCTTCATGTAGTTTTCGGGGTTGTCGTACGGGTTGCCCAGAAACTCCCATTCGCCGGCCAGGCCGTGGTTGATGTCCGATTCGGCGTAGTTGGAGATGTAGTCCGACACCCCGGCGCCCACAACGGCGGCCTTGAAACGGTGGGTCCGGCAGATGGCCCACTCCGTCATGCAGCCGCCGTAGGACCAGCCGCCGATGACCAGCTTGGCCGGCTCGGCGAGCTTGTGCTTCACGCAGTAGTCCACGCCGGCCATGATGTCGTCGTAGTCCACGAAGCCTTCCTTGCCGCGGTTGGCTTCGTAGAATTTCATGCCGTAGGAGAGGCTGCCGCGGAAATTCACCCGCAGGACACTGTAGCCGTGGCCGGTCATGTAGGCCACCAGGCCGCTGAAGGATTCCTGGTCCATCCAGTCGGGCCCGCCGTGAGGCATGACCATGAGCGGCGCGGTTCCCGGCTCCGCCTTCGCCACCGCCGGCGCATAGAGGGCTTCGATCTGCACGCCGGGGGCGGATTCGTAGTGGAATTTCTTCAGTTTCGGAAGCAGCCAGTTTTTCACCTGGGGGTTGAGGTCGGCGAGCCGCCGGGCCCCGGACCCGTCCGTCTTGACCGTCCACGGATTCATGGGCGAGCTCGGATCGGTGAAGGAAAAGGCCATTCGGTCACCCGCCTTGTCCAGGCTGAAGTTGTAGGAGACGCCAGCCGGCGCGAACACAAGGGGCGCCTTGCCAGTAGCGGTATCGAGCCGTCTGAAACAAGCCCGCGTCCCCTCCATGGTCAAGGCCATGAGGCTCTTGCCGTCCGGCATCCAGGCGATCTTGAAGAAATGGTAGTCCACTCTCGCCGCGGCGTCTTTGAGGGAGCCGCCGTCTGCGGAGGCCACGGCGACGCCGTTCATATCGCTCAGGCCCTTTGTGGCGTAGCGCCAAGCCACCTTCGTCCCGTCGGGAGAAAAAACCGGCGCACCCTGGGCCGGCCCCGGCTTCTTTGACAGAACGGCGAGGGTCTTGCCCCGGGTATCGATGACGCGCACGGACGGTTCGGTCATGTTGTCGTAGAGAAGCTGGCTCCTGGCCGTCATCAACGCAAAGCGCCGGCCGTCCGGCGACCAGGAAAATTCGGAAACATTGTATTCGCCGGGCGTTACCTGGCGCACCTTGCCTTCCGGGTAGGACATGACGAACAACTGGGCCATATCCCTGGGTGCTTCGACGATTTCCACGCCGCCGGTCCGCTTTTCTTCGGCTTTCTCTTCCGGCGTGGGTTCGGGCACGGCCAGGAAGGCAATGCTCTTACCGTCGGGCGCCCACTTGAGACGGGATTCGAGGGAAATCTTCAAATCTCCGATCTGCCGGCCTTCGCCTCCGTCCACAGGGATGACGAAAATCTGCATGGAGCCGTTGCGCCGGGAAAGGAAGGCAAACGACTTGCCGTCCGGCGCCCACGCCGGCGCAAATTCGCCCTTTTTCCCGGCGGTCATCTGCCTCGGTGCGCCGCCCTGTGCAGGAACCATGTAGATATGGGACACGTACTTGTCCGACTTGGGAAACTGAGTGCGCCCGGCGGTGTAGAGCACCATCCGGCCGTTGGGAGACATGGCCACATCCTGCAGTCGCGTCATCCGCACCAGTTCTTCCGCCGTCACGGGGTGCCTGGCTTCGGCCGCCTGGAGAACCGCGGCGCCAAGGATCAGAAGACCCAGCACGCACAAGATCGTTCGTCGCATTTCACCTCTCCTCATCAAGCTTTGATCTGCCCATCGACACTTTAGAGCCTAGCACATTCGCCTGCTACGTGATGCAGCACCTGCGTCGTCACCCCCCATTTCGGGGGACGCCGTTTGCCCTGGCCCGCCCTGGAGTGAGACCATGGATCCATCAGGCAGCAGAAGGCGGATCGCTCTGCGTGGACATCACAGCAGGAGTTCCCATGTCAGGTCAGCCATCCCAGGTCGGCAGCCATGACAGGCCCGGCGCCTGGCGCCGGAAGGCCGCCCGCTGGGCTGCGGTGTTTATCCTCCTCGGTTACTGGATGGTCTACTTCTACCCCGTGATCGGACAAGGGAGGGTCTATATGCCCTACCGGTACCTCGAAAACGCGGGGATTTCCGGGGGATGGGCTCTGCTTGCGGCGTGGTGGGCCGCCCGGGGGCGCTGGATCCGGACCGCAGCTCCGGCGGCGGCCTGCGGCCTGATGCTTTATTGCGGGCATCCCGAAGAAGCCCTGATTCTCAGCGCTGTCACGGCCTTCGCCCTGGCGGGCTTCACCTCCTGGCGGGGCGGGACCTGGAAAAGCGCCGCGGCGCGAACGGCTCTGTACGGTCTCATCCTGGCGGGATTCTCCGCTGTCTACATCGTGCCGTTCCTGGCCGGTCTCGGTGATTCGGTCAGCTACAAAGCGCTGTGGGACGGCGTGCACGGGTACGCTCCCGCCGCGCTGCTCAACCCCGCCAAGATGGTCTGGTTCCCTCCGCTGCTCTGGGGCCTGGTGTCCGCGGCCTTTTTTGCGCGGGTGAAAGGAAGACGCTTCGCTGTCGCTCTCATTCTTGTCGGCGGCCTGGTCGCTTTCAAATGGCCCCACCTGGGCAGGGTGCGAACCCTCCTCGCCCTCAACGGCACCCTGATCGCCATTTACGCGCAGACGCTCCTATGGCTCGGCGTGCTGTGGCTCGCCGCCATGGCCACCCAATCTCTGATGGAAGCGCCCCGAAAAGAACGTGGGCGCCTGGCGCGGGCCCTCATCTACGGATTCGCCCTCTACTATGCGTTCTCGTGGGGATACGCCACCGCGACGGGATCCCTGTACTGGCCCGGGGTCTATGTG
>JARRNO010000007.1:0-23675 GCA_037384885.1 Acidobacteriota bacterium | reverse complement strand
GAAAGGTTAGAGGTCCAAGGATGCGCCGGCGCGCGTTTTTGAAGCGATTAAGTGATGAGATGACTACGTGACTAAGCCCGCGGACATGCTGAAGCGGGAAGGGGTCTTGGGCGCGTCCCTCGCCCAGACGCTTGGGTCAAAGCGTCTGCTGAAAAGCAAGCTTTCATGCGCCTCGAAGCTCGGCGCGACGGCGGCCGGCGGACGGACGACGGCGGCTCAGGGAACGGCCGGGCCTTCCTTTGCTGGACGGCGCGTCGCGCCGTGTAGCGGCCTTTGCTTGTCAAAAGCCGATGCCCACACCGGCACGCAATTCAAATTGTTTGCCCGCAACGGGGGTCATTCAAATCCTTGGCCGTTGACATCCGTTGGCCTGCGTCTGCCAGGTCGCGCAGCGCGCGTCCCTGGCCGTTTGACCCAGTGGCGCCGGGCGCTCTTGCCGGAAAGCCCCAATTGGGCTAGTCTGGACAGTGAGCGCACGGGGCGCAGCGCCCATGTGCCGGTCAACCGAGTCTGACAACAGAAGTGATGAGGGGGATTTATGGCGACCATCAAAGCATTCAGAGGCTACCGCCCTGCCCCCGGCCTGGCGAAAGATGTGGCAAGCCTTCCTTACGACGTCGTGTCGACGAAGGAAGCCCGGGAGCTGGCCGGTGACAATCCGCGTTCCTTCTACCACGTGGGCCGACCCGAGATCGACCTTTCCGACGATGTGCCCGTCCACGACGATCGCGTGTACGAGCAGGGGCGCGCGAATCTCTACCGCCTGATCGAAGAAGGCACGCTCGTCCGCGATGATCACGCGCAGCTTTACCTCTATCAGCAGCGGATGGACGACCACGTCCAGGCGGGCCTGGTTTGCCTGGCGAGCGTCCGCGAATACGAAAACGGGCGCATCAAGATCCACGAGCATACCCGCAAAGAGAAAGAAGACGATCGGACGCGCCACGTGACGACGCAGAACGCCAACGCCGAGCCCGTTTTCCTGACCTACCGGGGCCGGCCGGGCATCGACCACATCGTGGACCGGGTCCGTTCGCAGAAGCCCGCCTACGATTTTGTGTCCGAGGACGGGATCGCCCACACGGTGTGGACCATTCCCGAAGAAGAAGACGTTGCGGCCCTGGTCAAGGCGTTCGAGTCCGTTGAAGCCCTCTACGTGGCTGATGGCCACCACCGCACCGCTGCGGCGGTCCGGCATGGCCAGGCCATGCGCGCCGAGAATCCCGGGGGAACGGGCGACGAGCCCTATGAATTCTTCATGGCGGTTCTCTTCCCGGACGACCAGCTCCAGATCCTGGATTACAACCGGGTGGTGCGGGATCTCAACGGCCTCTCGGTGGACGAGTTCCTCGCCGGCGTCCGGGAGCGCTTCGACGTGGAGACCGCCCACAGCCCCAAGCCTGCAAAGCCGGGGACTTTCGGAATGTACCTCGAGGGAAACTGGTACACCCTGCGCGCGAAGGACGGCACTTTTCCCAAAGACGATCCCGTGAACCGGCTCGACGCCGCCATCCTCCAGAACAACCTGCTGGCGCCGGTCCTGGGCATTACCGATCCGCGGACGGACAAGAGGATCGATTTCGTGGGCGGTGTCCGGGGAATCAAGGAACTTGTGAGGCGGTGCCGTGAGGGAGAGGCCCTGGCCTTCGCCATGTATCCCACCTCCCTCGAACAGCTGATGGCCGTTGCGGACGCCGGACGCGTCATGCCGCCCAAGTCCACCTGGTTCGAGCCGAAGCTTCGCAGCGGGCTCGTGGTCCGATTGATCGAAGATTGAACCGGCAAGGCCGGTCCCTTCACACGGGCGGGCCGGATGCACCATCATGTTAGGGGGTGACAGATGAAAATCCTGATATCCGACGCTTTTGATCCTTCGCTGCCGGGCCGTCTGGCCTCTTTCGGAGAGGCCTTCGACGACAAGTCGCGGCTGGCGGAGGCGGAAGTCGTCCTGATCCGTTCGAAAACGAAGGTGACGCGGGAGTATCTCCAGGATGCGCCCAACCTGAAGCTGGTCATTCGCGGCGGCGTGGGGTTGGACAACGTGGACCGCGCCGCCTGCAAGGAGAAGGGCGTGGAGGTCCGCAACACACCCCAGGCATCGTCCGTGGCGGTTGCCGAGCTGGTTCTGACCCTCATGCTTTCCGCCGTCAACCGCGTGGTGGATGCGCACAACAGCATGGGCGAGGGAAAGTGGCTCAAGAAGGAACTCAAGCGGACCGAATTGATGGGCAAGACGCTGGGGCTGGTGGGCGTCGGTCGGATCGGCACCGAAGTGGCGCTGCGCGCGAAGGCCTTCGGCATGAAAATCACGGGCTACGATCCATATCTCCAGCATCATGACACGGTGGAACTGAGAGACTCGCTCGGGGCCGTCCTTGCGGACGCCGACTACCTGAGTCTGCATACGCCGCTGACGGACGAAACGGCGGGAATGATCAACCGCGAAACGATCTCCCGGATGAAGAACGGCGTCATCATCGTGAACACGGCCCGCGGAAAGCTCGTGTCGGAAGAAGACATGGCGGGTGCGTTGAAGGAAGGAAAGGTCAGGGCTCTGGCCACGGATGTCTGGTACAGCGACCCGCCCGATCCGGGCTCGCCGCTGCTGACGGCGCCGAACGTGCTCATGACCCCGCACATCGGGGCGTCCACCAAAGAAAATCTGCTCAGGATCGGCGATGTGATCGTGGAGATCCTGTCCGGTTGGGAGAAAAAGTAGGCGCGCGCCGGCCGGAGCGCGGGCCCCGCGCCCCCGCTTGCCAGGCGGCCGCTCCTCCAGGGGGAGATTCATAGGAGAATACCATGGCTCATAGGGTCATCAACTTCTACGCGGGACCGGCGGCGCTGCCCCTGCCGGCCCTGGAACGCGCGCAGCGGGAGCTTTTGGACTTCAACGGGACGGGCATGTCCGTCATGGAGATCTCGCACCGCTCCAAGGATTACGACGAGGTTCACAACGAGGCGTGATCGCGTCCACCGAAGAAGAAAAGTTCTCCAGGCTTCCCGCTCCGTCTGAAATCAAGGTCAACAACGACTCCGCCTATGTCCATTTCTGCAGCAACAACACCATCTACGGCACCCAGTGGAAGCGCTTCCCGGATGCGGGGAACGCGCCGCTGGCCTGTGACATGTCGTCCGACTTCATGTGGCGGCCGTTCGACGTGAGCCGCTTCTCCTACATCTACGCGGGCGCCCAGAAGAACGTCGGACCTTCCGGGCTGGTGGTGGCGATCATGCGGGAGGACTTCCTGGCGAAATGCTCCGACGAGCTTCCCACCATGCTGAAGTACAAGACGCACGCCGAGAAAAACAGCCTCTTCAATACGCCGCCGTGCTTTTCCATCTACATCCTCCGCAACGTCCTGGCCCACAACAAGGCCATCGGCGGCCTGGCGGCCATCGAGCAGGCCAACCGGCGCAAGGGGGACCTGCTTTACGGCGAAATCGACAAGCACGAAGGATTTTATAAAGGCTACGTCAAGGTGAAGGACGACCGCTCTTTCATGAACGTGACCTTCAACCTGCCCAGCGAAGAGCTGGAGAAAAAGTTCGTGGCCGAGGCCGCCGAAAACGGCATGATCGGCCTGAAAGGCTACCGGACCATGGGTGGCATCCGCGTGTCCATGTACAATGCCGTGACCGAAGACCATATCCGGACGCTTGTCTCGTTCATGGAGGAGTTCGTCAGGAAAAACGGCTGAAAGCCAAGGAATCGAAGTATTCCAGACGGGCGAAAGCCCGTCTTTNNNGGGGCTGTTAGAATGTCGGCAGGACAACGATAATCCGGGGATCCCGGGATAGGCGGAAAAGCACGCCGCCGGCCGGGGAATCACCCGTACAAGACCCAGGGAGGGGTTATGGACGAGAAATTCAAAGACAGGATGGAAGAGCTGCGCTCGCGCGTCCCGCGCAAGCTCACCGGGGGCACGGTCATGGGCGCCTTGGCCGTGGTCGTCCTGCTGATCATGGCGCTGACGTCGTATTACCAGGTGGAGCCCAACGAGACAGGCGGTCTGCTTAGGTTCGGGCGGTTTGTCAAGACCACGGCTCCGGGGCCGCATTTCAAAATCCCCTTCGGCGTGGACAAGGTCTACAGGGTTAAGACTGATTACCAGTTCAAGGAGGAGTTCGGGTTCCGCACCGAGCATGCCGGAGTCCGTTCCCGCTATTCCACGGCCGATTTCACCAAGGAATCGGAGATGCTGACGGGCGATCAAAACATCGCCACCGTGACGTGGGTGGTCCAGTACCGCATCCACGACCCCAGGAAGTATCTTTTCGAGGTCCGGGACGTTCCGGGCACCATCCGAGACGTGGCGGAGGCCACCATGCGGGCCGTGGTGGGAGACCAGTCTTTCAACGAGGTGATCCGCCAGAAGCGTCAGGAGATCGAGCTGGCGGTGAAACAGAGGATGCAGAAGATTCTGGATCTTTACCAGAGCGGCGTCACCATCAAGCTGGTTCAGCTTCAGGACGTCCATCCTCCCGCACCCGTGAAGGATTCATTCGACGAGGTCAACCGGGCGCGGCAGGAGATGGACCAGGCCATCAACCAGTCCTACCAGCAGTACAACAAGGTCATCTACCGGGTGAAAGGCGAGGCCCAGCAGATGGTGAAGGAGGCGGAGGGCTCCAAGGTGGAGCGCATCAACCAGGCGCTCGGCGACGCGGCGCGTTTCAACAAGCTGCTGGCGGAGTACCGGCGGGCGCCCGAAGTGACCCGCCGCAGGCTCTACCTGGAAACCATGCGGAAGGTTCTGCCGAGGCTCCGGCAGATATACGTGGTGGACGACAACATGAAGGGCATGATGCCCCTGATGGACTTGCGCGAATCGACGGCCGGAAAGGGAGGCGCCCAATGAAAAAACTGATCGCTGCGGCGGTTCTTCTGATTGTGGCGCTGATCGTGCTGAAATCGGTCCTCTTCACAGTCCCCGAGTACAAACAGGCCGTGAAGGTGCAGCTCGGCTCCCCCGTGGGCGGGCCGATCACCCAGGCGGGCCTGCATTTCAAGGCGCCGCTGATCCAGGACATCCACCTGTTCGACAAACGGATCCTGGAGTGGGACGGCGATCCGGAAGTCATCCCCACCAAGGACTCCAAGTTCATCTTCGTGGACACCTTTGCCCGTTGGCGCATATCCAACGCCCTGACTCTTTACAAGAAGGTGGACAACGAGCAGGGCGCGCAGGGCCGTCTGGACGATATCCTGGACGGGCTTGTCCGCGATACCCTCTCGGCGCATACGCTTCTGGAGATCGTCCGGACCTCGGACCGGCAGATGGAATTGGGCGAGGAATCGCTCACCGGGCCGGAAGCGGAGGGCGGGCAGGCCGCCGGCCGGGAGGGGCAGACCCACGTTCATGGCCTGCGAGACGAACTGACCCGGGAAATCACCGAAGCCGCCAAGCAGCGCCTCAAAGAACTCGACCTGGGCATCGAATTGGTAGACCTGGAAATCAAGCGGCTGGACTACACCGACAAGGTTCTCAGAAAGGTGTACGACCGGATGATCAGCCAGCAGCTCCGGATCGCAGAGAAGTACCGGGCGCTTGGGCAGGGAAAGAAGGCGGAGATTGCCGGACAGGTGACTGAGGAATCTAAGCAGATCCAGTCGGAAGCCTACAAGAAAGCCCAGGAAATTCTCGGTGAAGGCGACGCCCGCGCGGCCAGGATCTACGCCGCTGCGTACCAGAAGGACGCCCGGTTCTACCGTTTCGTGGAAACGCTGCAGACCTACCGGAAGACGCTGGACGAACGCGGGGTCCTGATCCTGTCCACGGACTCGGAGCTGTACCAGTATCTGAAGGAGTTGAAGTAGGTCCCGGTTCCGGTTTCAGCCAAGGGAGGTGCTTGGACGGCTGGATCTCCGGCTGCGGCGCCAGGGCGCCGGCCGGCCGTTGCGCGTCCAGAGCAGCGACGAGGCGGGGAGAATCTCGGCGGGCGTAGCCCGCTCCCCTGCTTCCTTGGAGCGGCTCGTTCGGTGGGCCACGAGTACCCATCCGAAACGCCGGTCGCGATCCATGCGCCTCGCTACCATGAGGTTCTGGACGTAGAAGCCCAGCAGGAGGAGCAGCAGCCCGGCGAGCGGGATCACGTACCACTTGTTGACGTCGAACCATCGCCCCGGAGCGCCGGCTGCCAGCCCCCGGCACAGGAAAACGAACAGGCCGGAAGCCACGAAGAGAAAGGTCAGCGGGAGCTTCCTGCGGCGAAGGATGTGGCGTTGGAGCTCGTTGAGTTCCGGCCCCTTCAGCCTCCGCTTTCCCAGCATCCATCCGGATCGCCCGCCCTCTGCGGACCTTGCCGCGTCGAAATGGGCCGGGTTGTTGCGATTCGGGCGAAAGAACTTTCCCATGGCCGGCTCCCTTGCTGCCTGTACCCCTTAATTTAAGGCGCGGGAGGCACAATGGCATCCTGTATGGGAGCGGCCCGGCCTCAGGAGAGGCGTTTTCCGGGGGCGTTCAGCGGTCCCGCCGTCCCTTCTCCAGGCCGTCGAGAAACCAGTTGGAGGCGGGCTGCGGGTTCTTTGCCCCGGATTCTCGTTGCGGCGTCCGGGGCGGCTTTCGCTTCCCGTCGGCGGGGCCGGGCCCGCCCTTTTTCATGGATAAGGAAATGCGGCGGCGGGCGAGGTCCACGTCGAGGACCGTGACCGTCACTTTTTGATGGACTTTGACCACGTCCGCCGGGTTCTTGACGAAGCGGTCCGCCAGCTGGCTGACGTGGACCAGGCCGTCCTGGTGGACGCCGATGTCCACGAAGGCGCCGAAAGCGGTTACATTGGTGACGATCCCCGGCAGATTCATGCCCGGCTTCACGTCCTCGATCTTTTCGATGCCCTCTGTGAAGGAGAAAGCTTCGAAGGACCGGCGCGGGTCCCGGCCAGGCTTGTCCAGTTCAGCCATAATGTCGCGGAGGGTGGGCAGCCCCACTGAATCACCGGTGTATTTCGAGAGATCGATCTTTTCGCGCAAGCCATTCTCTTCCATCAGATCCGCCACCGTGCATCCAAGGTCCTCCGCCATGGTCTGCACCAGCCCGTAGCGCTCCGGGTGGACGGCGCTGCCGTCGAGGGGATTGTGAGCGCCCCTGATTCTCAGGAAGCCCGCGGCCTGTTCGAAGGCCTTGGGGCCGAGCCGGGGCACCTTCAACAGGTCTTCACGAGAACGGAACGGCCCATTCTCTTCCCGAAATTCCACGATCTTGGACGCAAGCTGGGCGCCCAGCCCGGACACGTAGGAAAGAAGCTGGCGGCTGGCGGTGTTGACTTCCACGCCGACGCTGTTGACGCAGCTCATCACCACGTCGTCCAGGCTCTGACGGAGCGCGGTCTGATCCACGTCATGCTGGTATTGGCCGACCCCGATGGCTTTCGGGTCGATCTTGACAAGTTCGGCCAGCGGATCCATCAGCCGTCTAGCGATGGACACCGCGCCGCGGACGGTCAGGTCGAGATCGGGGAACTCTTCCCGCGCGGCCTCGCTGGCGGAGTAGACCGAGGCGCCGCTTTCGTTGACCATGACGATCGCGGGTGGCGGTTCGAGATGGAGGCCGCGGACAAACGCTTCGGTTTCCCGGCCTGCGGTCCCGTTTCCAACCGCCACGGCCTCGATGCGGAATCGCCGCACCAGGTCCCTGACGAGCTCCTCGGAACGTCTGGCCTGCTTCTCGGACTGCGCCAGGTAAATCACGTCGTGATGGACCAATGTTCCCTGGGCGTCCAGCACGGCGATCTTGCAGCCGGTCCGGAATCCAGGATCCACGGCAAGCACGCGCTTGCCGCCCAACGGCGGGGCAAGAAGTAGCTCGCGGAGGTTCTCCGCGAAAACGCAGATAGCTTCGGCGTCGGCGCGCTTTTTAGACTCGAGCCTGGCCTCGGTTTCCATGGAGGGCGCCAGCAGACGCTTGTAGGCGTCCCCGACCGCTTCGCGAACCTGGTCGGAGGCCGGAAGTTCTCCCTCCGGGAAAAGAGCGAATCGTTTTTCGAGGAGGGAAAGCGCCTGGTCTTCAGGCGGAAGAATCCGGAACGCCAGAAATCCCTCTTTTTCGCCGCGGCGGACGGCGAGGATCCGGTGCGACGGCGCCGAGGCGAGGGGTTCGCTCCAGTCGAAATAATCCCGGTATTTGGCCCCCGCTTCTTCCTTTCCCTTTAGGACCCGGCACCGGATTTCCCCGCGGGAAAGAAAGAGCGTTCTCATTTCCGCGCGGGCCGCTGCGTCCTCGTTTATCCGTTCTGCGAGGATATCACGGGCGCCGGCCAAGGCTTCGCGAGCGTTTTCCACACCCTTTTCGGAATCCACAAAGGCTTCGGCGGCCTCTTCCGGCGCCTTGGCGGAACGGTCCTGGGAAAAGATAAGGTCGGCCAGCGGCTCGAGGCCCTTTTCCCTTGCCGCCATGGCCCGCGTCCGCTTTTTGGGCCGGTGCGGGAGGTAAAGGTCCTCCAGCACTGAAAGCGAGTCCGCGGCGTCCAGGGACGATTTCAGTTCGGGGGAGAGGAGACCTCTCTCGTCCAGGGATCTGCATATCGCCTCGCGGCGGGTGTCCAGCTCCTGAAGCCGCGCCAGCGAGTCACGGATCGCCGCGACGGCTACCTCGTCCAGTCCGCCCGTCGCCTCCTTGCGATACCGGGCGATGAAGGGAATTGTGGCGCCGCCGCCCAGAAGCAGTGCGGCCGCTTCCACGGATCGTGAGTTCAGGGAGAGGTCGCCGGCGATCCTGCCGATGTGTTTGGACGTCATGAAATCCTCTGAGAGAGCCGCCGGGCGGAACCGCTTAAAGGCTCATGGCTTTCAGCTTGAGATAGAGTTCACGGCTGATCCATGCGTCCGTCGCGGCGTAGGTGATTTGTGCGGGCGTCAGGTCTCTCCTTGCCCAGTTGGAAATCTTGCGGGCTTTGGAAATTCGGAAACCCAGGAGGTTGGCCGCCAGGTTGCGCAGGCCCGCGGCCTTGATCCCGAGGGGTTCGGAAAGGGTGACCAGGTCGACGAATCCTTGGGGTTCGAAGGGGAAAACCTCCCGCAGCTGCTTGACGTCGAAGTCCATCCCGACCCCGGTCTTAATGGTGAGGGAACGGGACAAGATGCGGGCGAGGGGGGACCGGTCCCGGATGCGTTTGATCTGGAAGAGGTAGACCGCCGCGTGCGTGGCAAGCTGAACCAGGGCGGGCAGGTGGGATTCACCCTTTCGGAAAGAGGGCCTCGTTTCCGTGTCGAAGCCCAGAACCGTTTCCAGCTCGAGGTCGGCCGTGGCGCGAGCAAGCGTTTCCGAGTCCTTAACGAGATGGACCGGCCCTTCGTAAGCCCTAAGGGGAAGCTGGTTGATTTCTTGAGGTGTCAGTTCCTGTCGTTCGTTTTCTTCCATGGCGTAAAAATCTTTCCGGACCGTGCCTGTGCGGCCGAGAGCCCATGATAGCAGATGGCCTGCTCGAACATAAAGTGTGGACGCCGTTCAGGGACTGTTTATTGCGGCGGCGCGACTCCCGCCCGAGTCCGTCGCCCTGGTGCGGAGCATGGGCGGAAAGAGGTAGATCACCGCCCCGATACGCCCCAGCATCAACGCCGAAGCGGCCGCCGTCGCCCCCACCAGGTCGAGTCCCTGAATCCCGGCGAAAAGCCCCAGAAGGATTCCGGTGACCTCGATCAGGGTGGCCCACGTGATGGGCCGGGTCACGCGGGCGGACACGAGCATGGCGTGTTGAAAAGCGAGAAGGACCGAAAAGCCGGGCATAAAGGTCAGGACGGCCACGGGGACCCTGGCCACATGAGTCAGGGCTTCGGAAAGGCCTGAAATGTCGTGGAACCAGACCCCCAGCAGGGGCGTAAAGGCGATGGCTGCCAGGCCCAGCACCACGCAAACACCGAGAACCATGGCGTAGCGCTTGAGCGGTTGATAGCCCTCGCGTTTTGGCCCGATCAAGGCAATGGCCACGTCCTGGAAGGCGAGCCCCATGCTGCGGAAAGCGAAGACGAGCGCATTGATGACCGGAAGCACGGCGAGGGAAGCAATGGGGAGCCTGCTGTGGGCCATGAACAGCGTGACGAGAGGGTTGACTCCCATGGTCAGCATGGAGGTGATGGCAAGCGGATAATAAAACTCCCAGACGGCGCGGTAGGTGAGCGGCGCGTGAAGGGACTCCTGCGAGGGTTGCGTCAGGGTGAGCCGTCTGACCGAAGAGCGCGCCATCCATCCAATCACGACCGCTTCCGAAGTGACGCCGGCCGACAGGGCGGCTGCTCCCACCAGCGCGCCGTGCAGCGGAGTCAACAGGGCGAGCAGAAGACTCGTGCTTCCCATGGCGGCCAACCGCCAGACGGTTCCGTAGGCGACACGGCGGGTCAGGCGGTTTCGGATCAGGATGCCCTGGTGAAACCGCCTGTAGCCGATGGCGGCCGGCCAGGGAACGAGAAGTATGGCGGCGTGGTGGGTCAGCACGGCCACGTTCCTGGGAAGGCCGACGACGCCCTCGGCCGCCGGGTAGAAAAGGGCGGGTATGAGACAAATGACCATCAGCACGGTGATGATCGTGTTGAGGGCGTAGGTGAAATTGCGGAGCTTCCGAAGCGAGACGGCGTCTTCCACCAGGGCCGTGGAGGCGCTCATGATGAGGATGATGGGCGATTCGAGGAGCAGGGCGAACGCGAAGGCGACGCCGTAGGCGGCCAGATTGATCTTGGGTTCCGCCAGGCGGGCGATGACGGCGGCCAGAAAGGGGCCCTCCACCGACATCATGAGCCAGGTGGCGGCCAGCGGCACCCAGAGACGGAAGATGCGCCGCTGCGTCAGTTCGCTGCCGTCAGTCACTCGGCCTCCTTCATCTCCAACCGGCGGCCCGCCCGCCCTTCTGGCCCACACTACTTGAATCCCGCCCGGCGTGCAAGACGGGGAGGAGAAGGCCTGCGCCGGCGGACCCATGCACATGTCGCGCCAGGTCTTTATAATGACACTTGAACGCGATGACCTGGAGGAGGGGAGAGCATGAGCAAATGGAAAGCCGCAGTTCGCCGGCCGCTGACCCCCACGCTGAAACGGCTCGCTGCGGCGGCAGTTTGCGCCGCCTTACTGGCCTGCTTTGTGGCGCCGGTTCCGGGCGCCGAACCCACGCTGAAGGAAGAGACCCGGGCCGCCCGGGAGGCCGGCAAAGCTTACATGTCCGACCTGCTCGATGCCCTGAGCCGGGCGCTGCAGCAAGGCGGGCCGGCCCTGGCGATTTCGGTCTGCCGGCACAAGGCTCCGGCGATCGCTGCCGAGGTTTCGGGCAAGACCGGATTTGAAATCAGGCGCACCAGCCTGAAACCACGCAATCCCGAGAATGAACCGGACGCGTGGGAACGCAGCATACTGATGAAGTGGCAGGGGATGGCCGGGAAAGGAGCGGACTTCAACCGCATGGAAGTTTCCAAAATCTCTGTCCGCAAAGGACGCCGGGTGTTCCGCTACATGAAGGCGATCCCGGTCAAGCCGTTCTGCCTTCAATGCCACGGTTCCAAGCTTGCCCCCGGAGTGTCTTCGCGCCTGGCCGCGCTCTATCCCCGCGACCGGGCGGTGGGGTATAAAGCGGGCGACCTCCGGGGCGCCCTTACTATCACCAGAGATCTTGGCCCGGCCAAGAACGGCGGATGATATACTCGAATGAAAACGGAGGCGACCATGAGCGAAAAGGTTTACAAGAAGATCCGCGTGGTGGGATGTTCCGCACAGAGCTTTGAAAAGGCGGTGGAACTGGCCGTGGCGAAGGCCTCCGAGTCGGTTCACAGCGTCAAGTGGTTTGAGGTGGCCGAGCTGAGGGGCGCCGTGCTTAACGGAAAGCCTTCGGAGTGGCAGGTCGTGGTGGATGTGGCTTTCGAAGTGGACTGACGGGGGCTCCGTGCGTCCTCCCGGCCTCATCGGCTTCGGCGCAGCAGGTGTCCCGGGTGCCGGAAGGCGGCGGGCATGACCCATCTCCTCCAGACCCTCAACTGGGATGTCACGTGGTGGCTCATCCTTACATGGGCCGCCGAACTTCTCGCTATCGCCACCATGCCGTCCGTGCTCATCCAGCGCCGCGGGCAGCCGCTGGCGGCGCTCGCCTGGCTCTTCGGACTCCTGGCCCTTCCGTTCTTCGGGGTCATTCTCTGGTGGGGGATCGGGAGGACCCACCTGAAGCGGAAGCGGCGAAGGAGGGTGAGCGCGCACTGGCGGATCTCGAAGGGGTTCGCCTCGCTGCGTCCCTCCCGCGAAGCGCTGCCTCCGGAGATCATGGAGAAGCTTCACCCCATCAAGCGGCTTCCTATGGAAGAGTCGGCGGGTGTCTTCCCGCCGGTTCCGCACAACCGGGTGAAGCTCCTGGTGGACGGGGATATGACTTACGAGACCCTGGAGAAGATGATCCGGGAGTCCCGGTCCCATGTCCACTGCCTGTTTTACATCTGGCAGCCGGACGCGGTCGGCCGGCGCTTCCGGGACCTCCTGGCGGAAAAGGCGTCGGAAGGTGTGGAGGTCCGGCTTTTGTGCGACGCTATGGGCAGCTCCAAGGTCACGGGCCGCTTCATGGCGCCCCTGGAGGAGGCGGGCGGAAAGGTGGCGTTTTTTATGCCGAACCGGCTTTTCCGCCGGGCGCTGACCATTAATTTCCGGAACCACCGGAAAATTGTCGTATCCGACGGCCGGGCGGGCTTCACGGGCGGCCTGAATATCGGCGAGGAGTACTGCAGGAACTGGCGCGACATGGGGCTGCTTCTCCACGGCCCCGTCGTGGCTCAGCTGCAGGAGGTCTTTGCGGAGGACTGGTATTTCACCACGGGTGAAAACCTGGCGGAACCGGGCTACTTCCAATGGGCCGGAAAGGAAATGAAGCCGGCCAGCGGCGAGCACAACGCCGTATGCAGCATTATCGCCGGCGGTCCGGATTCACGGTACAATGCGACGCACGACGCCTTCTTCATCGCCATCACCAACGCCCGGGAGAGGATCTTCATCACGACGCCGTACCTGACGCCGAATCAGGCCATGCAGGCCGCCCTCCGCACCGCCGTATTCCGCGGGGTGGATGTCCGGTTGCTCGTCCCGAAGAAAGCGGACCTGCCCTTTCTGACGTGGGCGGGACGTTCTTACTACCCGGCGCTCCTCTCGTCCGGAATCCGCATCTTCGAATACGAAGCGGGGACCCTGCACGAGAAGATGTGGATTTTTGACCGCGATCTGTCAGTCGTGGGCACGGCCAATCTCGACACGCGGAGCTTCAAACTGAATTTTGAGACCAGCTGTTTCATTCACAGCCCCGAGGTGAACGGGGCCCTTTACAAGCTGTACAAGAAAGATCTGTCGGAAAGCCGGGAAGTGACCATGGAATCCCTCAGGCTCAAGGGGGGGACCGAACGCCTGGGTGAGGCGGTGGCGAACCTTCTGAGCCCCCTTTTCTGACTCCCACCCGGCGTGGAGTCTGAGGGGCGAAAGCGCCTTGCCGCGGCCCACACCGGGGCCGCTTTCAAGTTGACCCGCCCCCCCGCGAGGGCCTATCATGGTCACTCTGGAAGGCGGGCTCCTGAAAACTTGCATGGGCCGCACAAGAGGCTTGCGGAGGGAGTCCGGACCAGGGGAGGATCTCGGGCGCGACGCCAGCGCCCCGCCGGCTGCGTTGTCGCTTCCAGACCGTGAGCAGAGGCATCGGCGGCGTCGCGGCGTCTTGCATCCAGCGCCGTGGGGCAACGCGACTCGTGGGAAGTTTGCCAGCAACCTGCTAGGGGGAAACTTTGATGGATTCGATGAAAAAGACGCCTCTCAATGCCGAACACCGCGCCCTGGGAGCCCGGATGGTGGATTTCGGCGGATGGGACATGCCGGTCCAATATACTTCCATCGTGGAGGAACACACGGCGGTCCGCACCGCTGCCGGGCTGTTCGATGTCAGCCACATGGGTGAAGTGTGGATCGAGGGGCCGCAGGCGCTCGATTATATCCAGTTCATGACCAGCAACGACGCCTCGCGCCTTTCCGACAATCAAATTCAATACAGCGGCCTCCTGACCGAAAAGGGCTGCTTTGTGGACGATCTTCTCGTTTACCGCATCAGTGGGGAGCGTTTCCTACTGGTGGTGAACGCCGCCAATACCGGCAAGGATTTCGCCTGGATCAAATCCTTTGAAGACCGGTTCGACGCGAAAGCGGAGAATCACAGCGACCGGACCGCCCAGATCGCCGTCCAGGGGCCCCGCGCCGAAAGCATCCTCCAGGAGGTGCTTCCCGATCTCGAGCTCGGAGCGATCAAGTATTACTGGTTCCGAACGGGCCGGATCGACGGCGAGGACGCCATCGTCAGCCGGACGGGGTATACCGGTGAGGACGGCTTCGAAGTGTATCTCCCGCCGGACAAGGCGCCCGCGCTCTGGAAGAGACTGCTCGATGCCGGCAAGACGCAGGGGCTTCTCCCGGCCGGCCTGGGCGCGCGCGATACGCTGAGGCTCGAATCGGCCATGGCTCTTTACGGCAACGATATCGACGACACGACCACTGTCCTTGAAGCCGACCTGGCATGGATCCTGAAACTTTCCAAACCTTCCGACTTTAACGGGCGCACCGTGCTGGAAAGACAGAAAGAGGCGGGCGTTTCCCGGAAGCTGGTGGGTTTTGAAATGGTGGGGCGGGGCATCCCGCGCCACGGATACGGCTGCCTGGTGGGGGGCGAACACGTGGGAACGGTTACGAGCGGCACCCAGGCGCCCTTTCTCAAGAAAGCCATCGGCATGGCCTATCTGCCCGTCGAAGCCGCCGAACCCGGCACGGAGTTCGAGATAGACATCCGGGGGCGGAAAATCGGAGCGCGGGTCGTGAAGAAGCCCTTCTACAAGCGGCCCAAATAAGTCTCTACAGGCCTGCCGGCCGTGCTAAAATGGCGCTGTTTCAGACTACCGACCATAGGGAGGTCATGATGAAGGCACCGGGAGAATTCAAGTACACGAAGACGCACGAATGGGTAAAGGTTGACGGGGGCAAAGCCACGATCGGGATCACGGACTTCGCCCAGCAGGAACTGGGCGATATCGTCTTCGTGGAAACGCCGGAACCTGGGGAAGACATCGCGGCCGGGTCCCAGATGGGAACCGTGGAAAGCGTGAAGGCGGTATCGGACCTGAACGCTCCGGTGAGCGGCAGCATCGTTGAAGTGAACGAGACCCTCCAGGACCATCCCGAGCTGGTCAACCAGGAACCTTACGAAGGCGGCTGGATCATGAAGGTGACCCTTTCCAACCCCGCCGAACTCGATGAACTGATGGACGCGGCCGCTTACCAGGATTACGCGGCGCAGGAAGAGCAGCACTGAACCTGCAGGTTGCTCGGATATGACGGGCCCGTTGCCGGGGCGGCGCCGGATGCCGGCAGGCCGCATCGCGCCGGTCTGGGCCCTCTCCAGCAATTCGAAGGCTATGGTTCAAGGGAACCGTCCGGTGTTTTGCTTTTTCCTCGGTACGCCTTAGGAGACAACGCAAATGCATTACCTTCCCGCAAGCGAAGACGACAAGCGGGCCATGCTTTCCGCCATCGGCGCAGCCCGCGTAGATGAGCTCTTCAAGGATATCCCGCCTGAAATCCGGTGCGAAAAGGGACTGGACATTCCCGCGGGCCTTTCCGAGCAGGAATTGAAAACCCGCATGGCGGCCATGGCGGCCCGCAACACGGCGCCGGGCGGCGCACCCTGCTTTCTGGGCGCGGGCGCCTACGATCATTTCAGCCCCGCCGCCGTGGACCACCTTCTGTCGCGCACGGAGTTCTACAGCTCCTATACGCCTTACCAGCCCGAAATGAGCCAGGGGACGCTTCAATCCATTTTCGAGTTCCAGACCATGATGGCGGACCTGACGGGGATGGATGTCTCCAACGCTTCGCTTTACGACGGCGCCTCCGCGACGGCCGAAGCCGCCCTCATGGCCTCCCGGATCAGGCGGGGCAAAAAGATTCTGGTGGCCCGGTCGATCCATCCCGCTTACCGGGAGGTTCTCGGGACCTATCTCCGCTGCCTGGACCTTGATACAGAAGAGGTTCCCTTCGGCCGTGACGGCCGGATGGACCTGGAGGCCCTTTCCTCGGCGTTGTGCCCGGATGTCTGCGCTCTCCTGGTGGGCCAGCCGAATTTCTTCGGCGTGGTGGAGGACCTTCCGTCCATCGCCCGGTCTCTAGAAGCCGTCGACAAGAAACCGCTTCTCGCCGTGACCGTTTCCGAGGCCCTGTCTCTCGCCATCCTCAATGCGCCGGGAAGCTCGGGCGCCGACATCGTGGCCGGAGACGCGCGTTCGTTCGGGCTGCCGCTGGGATATGGCGGGCCCTACCTGGGGTTCGTGACGGCCAAGAAAGCCCATATCAGGCAGATCCCCGGCCGCATCTGCGGACAAACGACCGACGAAGAGGGCCGGCGCGGTTTTGTCCTGACTTTGACGACGCGCGAACAGCACATCCGCCGCGAGCGCGCCACCTCGAATATCTGCACCAACGAAGGGCTCTGCATGCTGGGCGCCACCATCTACCTGGCCCTGATGGGACGGCGGGGGCTGACCGAACTGGCCCGCCTGAACCTGTCCAAGAGCGAATATCTCAAGGAAGCTTTGGCGAAAAGGGGGATCACTCCCCTTTTCGACGGCCCGACGTTCAATGAATTCGCAGTGAAGCTGCCAGCGGGCGCTGCCTCGAAAGCGGCGGAGGCCCTGGCGGGGGCGGGAATGATCGGGGGGTACCCTCTCGGGGGTGACTATGCTGACCTCCAAGATGGCTACCTGGTGTGTGCCACCGAGCAGGTCCGGCGCGAGGACTGCGACCGGTTTGCCGAAGTCCTGGGAGGTCTGAAATGAGCCGGTGGACCGAAGAAAAGCTGCTTTTCGAGCTGGACCATCCGGGACGCCGCGGCGTCACGCTGCCCGCGGCCGACGTGCCCGAAGCCGACCCCCGCGAACTGCTGGGCGCCATGCATCGCGAGGCCGAGCCGGCAAGGCTGCCGGAACTGAGCGAGGTGGACGTCGTCCGGCACTTCACCCGCCTGTCCACCTTCAACTACGCCATCGACTTCGGCCTGTATCCCCTCGGGTCCTGCACCATGAAGTACAACCCGAAGATCAACGAGCAGACGGCCCGGATGGAGGGCTTTTCCCGGCTGCATCCCCTCCAGCCGCAATCCATGAGCCAGGGGGCGCTGGAACTGCTCTACGAGCTCCAGAACCGGCTCTGCGCCATCGCCGGCTTCGACGCGTGTTCGCTCCAGCCGGCCGCCGGCGCCCAGGGCGAGTTCACGGGCATGCAGCTGATCCGCGCCTACCACGAATCGAGAAACGACCTGCGCAAGGTCGTGCTCATTCCCGATTCGGCCCACGGCACCAATCCGGCCTCCGCCCACTTCGCGGGATACGACGTGGAAGAAGTCCGAAGCAGCGATGACGGGCGGATGGATATGGACGCCCTGAAGCAGCGCATGGAAACGGACGTGGCCGGCATCATGCTCACGGTGCCCAACACCCTTGGAATCTTCCAGGAAAACATCCGGGAAATCTGCGACATTGTCCATGCGAAGGGGGGGCAGGTCTATATTGACGGCGCCAACCTGAACGCCCTCATGGGCATGACCCGGCCCGGGGACTGGGGCGCGGACGTCATGCACATCAACCTGCACAAGACCTTTTCCACGCCGCACGGCGGCGGCGGACCGGGGGCGGGCCCCGTGGTTTGCCGCAAGCACCTCGAGCCCTTCCTGCCGCGTCCCGTCGTCGTCAAGACCGGATCGGGCTTCAAGCTGGACCACGATCGCCCGCAAAGCATCGGAAAGGTTCACGCCTTCAACGGGAATTTCCTGGTCCTGGTGCGGGCCCTGACGTATATCGACACACTGGGCCGCGAGGGCCTTCCTGAAGCGAGCCGGCTGGCCGTTCTCAACGCGAATTACCTGCGCGCCCGTCTTTCCGAGGAACTGGAGCCGGGGTTCAAGGGCAACACCCTTCACGAGGTGGTTTTCAGCGACCGGACCCTGCCGGAAGGCATCACCACCATGGACATCGCCAAGCGGCTCATCGACTACGGCTTCCACCCGCCGACGGTCTATTTCCCGCTGATCGTCCACGGCGCCATCATGGTGGAACCCACCGAAACGGAGCCCCGGGAGGAACTGGACCGCTTCGTGGCGGCGGTCAAGGCGGTTCTCGAAGAGGCGCGCACCGATCCCGAGAAGGTAAAAAGCGCGCCGCACGACGCCTACCGCCGGCGGCTCGACGAAGTCACCGCCGCGCGCATCCCCAGGCTCACCTGGGAGCCGGGGTGACGCGCAGCCGTCTTAGAGATTTCCGGCCCGCCGTCAAGGACGGCGGGCCTTTCTTTTAGACGGGGGAGATCCAGCACCGGATCCCCGCCAGGTCCGCGTGAATTGACAAACAGAACACCCTGGGCGATATTGGAAATGAAGCATTTGGGCACAGATGAGCCGGCATCGGCCGGAAAAAAACAAACTGATGCTGCTTGGCCATTACCGTTGCGGAAGAGCGACGGGCTTTCCCTTCGTGGAAGGGCGATGAGCCGAATCCTTGGGTCCAGGGTGGGATCCTCCGGCCCAGGGAACGGGGACTGAAGCGGATAGGGCGATACTTAAAGGGAGCGTACCATGCGGACGATTCGCGTGTTGAAATTCGTTGGGTCTTTGGCGATCGCGTCTCTGGCGTTCGGCCTTCCTCTTTGCGCCTCCGGTGCCGGTCCGGCCGCCCAGGGGACTTCCGCGCCCCCCGTCATCGCCGATGCCGTTCCAGGCGGCAACATCTGCATGGGCGGCGGCGTCACCGACTACCAGGGCGAGCCTTCGGTGGCGGTCAATCCGGCCGACGCGACCCAAGTCCTGGTGGGGGCGAGTTCGCTTTCGAATTATAACGCCGTCGTCGTTCCCAACCTGCTTCTGCCGAAGTTCTTCGTGTCGACGGATTCCGGTTCCACCTGGTCCCAGTCGGACGCACCCTGGCCCCAGAACGGGCCCTCCAGCGGTTACGAATACGGGCGTCACGTCAGCACGGCCTGGGGGCCGTCCAACACACTCTACGCCGCCTACGCCGTCTATGAATCGAGCCAACCGCCGAACGTGCCAGTAAATCCCACTTCGTCCGCCGTGGTGGTCGTGCGAAGCACGGACGGCGGTTCGACATGGACCGTCCTTGGCGGCGCGCCGGTTTTCAACGGCCTGGGCGGCAGTTCCATCGTCGGCCGGGTCATGATCGCCGTGGACAATTCTTCGGGCCAGAACTATTCCCACACCGGGCGCGTTTACGCCATTTGGGAGCGCAACCATACCGAGTACGCCGCCTACTACGACGGTTCCAGCTGGCACACGGTGCAGGCGGAAGATACGAACCACACCAATCAGGATTTCGGCGGCGATGTGGCCGTGGGGCCCGACGGCACTGTCTATGCGGTCTGGAACCGCGGCCAGACCAGTTCGGGTGATGCCATCGTCTTTAGCAAGTCCACGGACGGCGGCGCGAGCTGGCTCGCTTCTCCCACCGTCATTCCCGTCACGCTGTCGCTGTCGTCCGACTCCAGCAACAGCCATTATCTCAAGCCGGGCGCCCAGAACGAGGTGGGCATCAACGCGCTGGCGTCCCTTTCGGTGGACACCGATTCTTCGTCCAGTTACGTGGGAAAGATCTACGTGGCCTATACCGATTACGGGAGCGGCGTCCAGCTTCCCAGCGAGGATACCGACATCTTTCTCGTGAGTTCCTCCAACGGCGGCGCGAACTGGTCTTCGGCGCAGCGGATCAACGACGACGGGTCCACGGGGGCCACGCAGTTCTTCCCCTGGGTGAGCGTGGACCCGTCGACGGGATATGTGGCGCTGTCCTGGTATGACACGCGCAACAGCTATGTCGATACGACGATTGATCCAAACGGGACCCGGACCCAGGTTCAGGTCTTCTTTACCTTTTCAGCGGACGGGGGAACGTCTTTCGTGCCGGATGTCCAGGTCACGCAGGAGTCCGACCAGTTCAGCAACGACAACGTGGCCTATTCGGACGAAAACTCCAACGTGAACTATTTTCCCGATCCGACCCAGTACGGGACCTACGCGCAGGTGGCGGCGGGCGGGGGCTACGCCTGGGCCGTGTGGACCGATACGCGGCAATATTTCCCGCTCGACAATCTCAACCCGGATATCGAAGAGGCGGCTGCGGCGCGCATTGCCATGTGCGTCACGCCTTCCGCTCCCGTATCTCTCGCAGCCGTCCGAGGCGCGGGCGACAACGAGATCGACCTGTCCTGGTCGCCCGGCGCAGGCACGCCGCTGGACGCCACCTATAACGTGTACCGCGCCTACGGAAGCTGTACGCCGTCATCGTACACACTGCTTGCTTCCGGCGTGACGGGAACGAGTTACGCGGACACCAGCGCCAGCGGCGGCACGGAATACGCCTATGCCGTCACGGCCGTCAACCCCTTGGGTGGATGCGAATCCGACAAGAGCGCCTGTGCGCAATCCGCCGAACCGGCGACCGGTTCGTGCACCGCTCCACCTGCGTTCGATGGACTCGCCTCGGTCACGGCCGACAGCAGCGCAGGCTGCACGCTCAACCTCGCGTGGAACGCCGCTTCGTCTCGCTGCGGCGACGGCGTTGAGTACAACATCTACCGGTCCACCGCGCCCTTCAGCCCCTCCCCTTCCACGCTCCTGGTTTCGGGATTGACGGGGACGGCCTTTTCGGACACGACGGCCCTCTCGCCGGGCGTCCCGTACTACTACATCGTCAGAGCCGTGGACGTGGGCAACGGAGCCGAAGACCCGAACACCGTGATGCGCGTGGCCGCCCCTAGCAAAACCTTCTACGAAACCTTCGAGGAATCTTCGGGCGAGCCCGACGCGGGGGGAACGTGGACGCATGAGGCGCTGAGCGGCGAGGATCTCTGGGTGCAGAGCACGGACGGTTTCCCCCACAGCGCGAGCCATACGTTTTATGCGCGGGACGTGGAGCACCTGAACGACGATGTTCTGGTCACGCCTTCCTTCGCAGTGACGAGTTCCACGGTGCTGACGTTCTACCACACCTACCAGCTTGACGACGGGTACGACGGCGCCGTGATCGAAATCAGCACGGACGGGGGCGGCACATGGAACGACCTGGGATCCTACATCACCCAGGGCGGATACAACGGGACCATCCCCAGCGATTTCGGGAACCCCATCGGCGGGCGGTCCGCATGGACGGGGGGAACCTTGGGAACGGAGACGCAGGTCGTCGTCGACCTCTCCAGCTTCGCGGGCCTGACCGCGCAGGTCCGGTTCAGGCTGGCCTGCGACACGGAAGTGGGCGAAGCGGGATGGTACATCGACGACGTGGCCGTCAGCAACGGGGCGACGCCCTGCCAGCCCTATGTCCGGGCGGTCCCTGACGGTAAATGGGTATCGGGGACTCCGGCGTCTGCGGCCAAGAGCAACTCGGACGGGAGCACGATCGCCCTGACGTGGGATACTACGACGTGCCCGGCGGATTCCGCTTTCAGCAATTACAATGTCTACTTCGGCAACGACAGCGGCCTGTCCACCTATACTCTGACGGGAAGCGACTGCAATATCGGAACCTCCGGAAGCTATTCCTGGACGACGCCTCCTGCCGCGCCGGGGCCCGGCCAGTTTATCTGGTGGGTGATCGTTGGTACGGACAACAATCAGACGGAAGGAACCTGGGGAAAGGATTCGTCCGGTACGGAGCGCCACCCCACCGCTTCGGGCCAGTGCGGCTACACCCAGAAGGGCGTGGAAGCGGTTTGTCCCTGAAAGAGAGGGGTCTCAGCCTGCGAGCCGAGCCGTTATAAATAGCCGGCGCCTGTCTCCAGGCGGCTGTCATACGGGAACCATGGAGCCCGCCGTCCTTGACGGCGGGTTCTTTTACTGATCCCCGCCCCGGGTTTCTGTCCGTCTTTTCTTGACAAGAAGCTCATTTCAGGGAATATTAAGAGAATCATGCCAGGGGAATCTCTGATCCGTCGCTGGTCGTAAACAGCCGGCAGGATTCCCGAAATCAAGGCTTCATTCTGCCGAGAAGCCCCACATGGGAGACGGGTTCTGTTTTGAAGGAGCCCTACCCGTGTGCAGGTGCGGATTTCAATTGCAAACGTCCTCCCTGCTTAAATCGGAGCTGAATTGGCTCGCCTTCGGCCCGACGCAGGCCCTGCTGCAAAGGGCGATAGCCTGAGTCATAGAATGGCGGGGGTATCTCCGTGGAAGGGAGCGTGCATCAATGGAACGAGAAAAGAGCGACGTTGGTCCGAGAGAATTTCTCAGACGGACCATGAGAGCGGTTGCGACCTTTTTCATGACGGCGGTGATCGGAAGCTTGCCGGCAGCCGCGGCCATCCCGGCCCACAAGCCGAACACGCCGGCTAAGAGCAGGCGCGCCGCAGCGGTCAAGGTGCTGTCGGCCTTAAAAATCGATCCTTACGGCAAGATGGACCCGTTGGATCAATTCGAAACATGGCGCCGGCAAAATCGTGTCTCGTTGCCCGTCACGCCTCCGATTTGGCAGGCGCATCTCACGTGGGTGAATTACCGGAAGCAGCGGACGCGGCTGAAAAAGGGGACAGTATCGGGCGCCCAGTTCAACGCGCGCTCATCGCGAAAGGCTCCGATTCTCCCAACCGCCAGCGTTGGGACTAATATGCCCTTGGCGGGCGGCGTCCAGGGTTACCAGGGCGAAGTCACCATCGCGGTCAATCCCAACAACTCAAACCAGCTTGTCGCAGGCGCGAACACCTTCTACCAGGATCCGGCCGCTGCATGTCAGGCGCCTTCGGGGACCACCTACGGCACCCAAGCTCTTTACGGATCGAACGACGGGGGAGCGAGCTGGACTTATAACTGCGCCCCCTGGCCTTCGAATGATACCGGTGGTGTAGGAAGTACCTATTTTGGAAGCGATCCTACCGTTGCCTGGGACGCCAACGGGAACGCCTACGCTACCTATATGCTGATAAGTCAAAGTTCAGGAGGATCATCATCCAGCTCGATCGTTATCGCAAAGAGCACGGATGCAGGGGCGACCTGGAATCCGCTCGGCATCGTCATCAATGACCTGAACAACTCCAGCAGCTTCGATGACAAGGAGATGATGGCGATCGACACGACGTCCGGCCAGGCCCACTCGCACACCAACCGGATCTACGTCATCTGGGACCAGAACAACGTGGAGCGGGTCGCCTATTCGGACAACGGAACCTCGTGGACCACGGTGGTGGTCGAAACCGGTGGCAACTCGGACATCGGCGGCGATCTCGCCGTTGCTCCCGATGGCACGGTCTATGCGATCTGGGACCGGCTGCCCAGTACCGGCGACACCCACGTCTTCGCCAAGTCAACTGACGGCGGCGCCACCTGGAGCACTCCCGTACAAATAGCCGCCGGGAATCTCACGTCCTTTTCCAACAACGATCCACCGGCCCAAAACAGCCGGGGTATCAATGCCTTCGGCTCCATCGCCGTGGATCGCGATCCGGGATCGCCTTATTACGGAACCATCTACGTGGTCTATCCCGACTTTCCGTCGGGCGGCACCGTCAACGGGACAAACATCTATCTGACAAAGTCCGCCGACGGCGGGAGCACATGGAGCACTCCCCTGAAGGTGAACGACGACTCCGCAACGCATACGCAGTTCTTTCCCTGGGTGACCGTGGACCAGAGTTCTGGGGCCGTATAC
>JARRNO010000006.1:0-23284 GCA_037384885.1 Acidobacteriota bacterium | reverse complement strand
CGCTCACACACGAATACAAGAACAACGACGCCGCCCACAAGGGCATCAAACAGGCGATCGATTCCTTCTACCAGGAGAAATTCCCCCAGGTTCTCAAGGATAAGAAGGGAGAGGTTGAAGAGGCCGTTCACGTCCTGGACGAGATCTACGACCGGAGCGTCTTTCCCGCCATGCATGTCAACTGGAAGACCTATCCCGACAATCTGGGCCACCGCAACTGGCCCGGCTGCTTCCGTTGTCATGACGGCCATCACGTGAGCAAGGCCGGCCAAACCATTCCAAGGGACTGCACCGATTGCCACACCATGCCTCAGCGCGGCCCTCTGATGCCGCTGGGCGCCACCGCACCCAAGAGCTCGGAAAACTGGCACCCATGGAAACTCGAGGGCAAGCATGCCCAGATCCTCTGCAGCCGATGCCACCAGGCGGGTTACCGTCCGCCGCAGAAGTGCGCCACCTGCCACAAGATCGACACATCAAAACCCATGATGTCCTTCGACTGCAGCACCTGCCATCTCAAGACGCAGCAGGTGAAGCCGCTGGTGGACTGCACCACCTGCCACAACAACCTGAGCGGCCTGCACAAGAAAGGCGGCCATCCTTACGTGGATTGCTGGACCTGTCATAAACCCCACGTATTCAAGGTTTCGACCCGGGCAACCTGCCTGCAGTGCCACACGGACAAGAAAGACCATCATAAAGGAATCTTCTGCGGAAACTGCCACCAGTTCACCGCAGGTTAAGCCGAGATTCGCAAACTGCACTGTTCCCGCCCCGCCGCGACCCCGGCGGGGCTCTTTTTTTGCGCGGGCCGCGCAGCGTACCTCGGCATCGTTTAAATCTTTGCGTGCACCGGCAATCCTGCGCCCACTATTCACGCTTCACGATCCACCAGTCGCAACGCGGCGCTAACCACACGGAGCACAGAGAGCGAAGAGACGGTGTGGGCGTGTCACTGAGGCCTTGAGACAGTTAAGATGGTGTGCGGCAATTGGGGCATCAGGTCATTCAGCGACGGAGGAGTTCGGTGGCTGTGTTTGCGGTTGTTCCTTTGCGGGCCGGCGCTCCAGAGGTGCCTTCCGATATCGAAAGAACAGCCAGTATAGAAAGAACCCGTAGGTGAGAATTCCCGACACCGGGTCAGAGGTCGCGCTCAAGATTTGCCCCGTTGCTTGGTAATAGTGAAGATTGACGTACCACGGATACCAGGGCCAGGACATTTGAAGCAGGGAGACCGCCGCGCCAAGAACAAGGGTGAGTTTCTTTTTCCGCGCGAGAAGGCCCCATCCGATCCAAAGAGAAGCCAGCATCGTAAAAGCATCGACCGAAAATTTCGCCCCGTAGGCCATGCCGGCAAGGAGGACCAGAAGGAATCGCAGGTTGTCTGAAAACAGGAAAAAACCGAAGCCCACGCCCATCTCTAGGGCCACAAAGAGATTCAGCGCGGCCGCAATACCAATCTGGGTACTCATCGGAATTTTATGCAGTTTCATGCTGGTGCACTCCAAAATCCGTTGAAACCATTCATGACGGAGACACGCTGCCGCTGCGTGTATTAAAAAGTATACATCAGGAGTTTTCCCGGGATACCAGTGAATTCAAGACATTTCCCTGCCCCATTTCTCTTCGCTTGCTCATTTGGGCGACGGATCATCTTGTTATTCGGGTGAAGTCAGCGGCGGTAAAACGGCCACGTGCCGCCATTCACCCCTCATTCGTTGTGCCACGCCGGAAACCCAGCTCTCTCCGGCAAAAGCTGGTCTATGCCTCCGTCTCCTAACCTCCTATCCTTCCTCGAATTACCTCTGGAAAACACTCCGCCGCTTGATTCCGGCGCCCTCCCTCCCCTACAATCCTGCCAAGGAGGTATCCATGGACAGTCAGGTGCGGGACATCCAAAAACGAGTGGACGCTCAGGCCGGCGTTCTGGCGACATTCCTCGACGAAGTCCGCAAGGTGATCGTGGGCCAGGGCGCTCTCCTGGAGCGTCTCGTCATGGGCCTTCTTTCCCGCGGCCACATCCTGGTCGAAGGCGTACCGGGCCTTGCCAAGACCCTGGCGGTGAATTCGCTCGCCGGCGCGATTGAGGCCCAATACCAGCGGGTCCAATTCACCCCGGACCTTCTGCCTGCCGATCTCATCGGCACGCTTATCTTTAATCCGAAAGAAAGCAGCTTCGAACCTAAAAAAGGCCCGATCTTTACGCAAGTCCTGCTCGCGGATGAAATCAACCGTGCGCCTGCGAAGGTCCAGTCGGCCCTGCTCGAGGCAATGCAGGAACGCCAAGTTACCTTGGGAGAAACCACCTACCCCCTGCCCGAACTCTTCTTCGTCATGGCCACCGAGAATCCCATCGAGCAGGAAGGCACATACCCGCTTCCGGAGGCCCAGGTGGACCGCTTCATCATGAAGGTGGTTCTCGACTATCCCAGTCCCGAAGAGGAACGGCTGATCATCAACCGTATGGGAACCGGCACGATTCCCCAGGTCAAGCCGGTCGTGAGGCCTGACCAGATCACCCAGGCGCGAACGGTCGTGGACGAGATCTACGTGGATGAACGGATCAAGGAATACGTGGTTCGGCTGATTCAGGCCACCCGTTCCCCCGATGCTTTCAAGATTCCCGCCAAGGGCTACATCCGGTATGGGGCTTCACCCCGGGCTTCTCTCTTCCTGGTTCTGGCGTCAAAGGCTCACGCTTTCATGCGGGGAAGAGGCTACGTCACGCCCGAGGACGTAAAAGCCGTGGGCGTGGATGTCCTCCGGCACCGGTTGATTCTCACCTACGAGGCAGAGGCCGAATCTATTACCTCCGAAAACCTTCTGGCCCGCATCTTCGAGTCGGTGGAAGTTCCGTGAGCAAGGCCGCGGCTCTCGAATCCATCCTTCCAACTGACCCGGCCCGCCAATCGGTAACGGTCATATAGCCATGGATATCCAGGAGATCCTCAAAAAAGTCCACCTCATCGAGCTCAAGACCCGAAAGGTGGTCGACGAACTACTGGCTGGCGAATATCAGTCCGCTTTCAAGGGACAGGGGATGGAATTTATGGATGTCCGTCCCTACCAGCCCGGCGACGATTTCCGCTCCATCGACTGGAACGTCACCTCCAGAACGGGAACTGTTCATATCAAGCAGTTCCGGGAAGAGCGCGAGCAGACGCTCCTGTTCGCCGTGGACGTTTCCGGCTCTCTTCGCTTCAGCACCACACAGCGCCTTATGAGTGAGCTGCTCGCAGAGGTCACCGCCCTGCTGGCCTTTTCGGCCATCCGAAATCAAGACCGGGTCGGCATGCTGCTTTTCTCCGACCGGATCGAGCTTTTTGTGCCGCCGCGAAAGGGCCGCGAGCACGTTCTGCGGCTGATACGGGAGATCATCTATTTCACGCCGGAAGGCCGGAGGACAAATTTTATCAATGCCCTTTCCGCCATCACTCAACTTCTTCCCCGGCGGGCGACGGTCTTCCTCTGCAGCGACTTTATCGGCATGACGTCCACCGGTTTGACGGCCTTTGCAAGAAGGCACGACGTGACGGCCATCAGCGTAACCGACCCGGCGGAGCTGGAACTGCCCGCATCCGGGTGGATGGAGTGGATGGATCCCGAATCGGGCCGCCACGGATGGGCGCCCACCCATTCGGCAAAGCTCCGCGAGAGATTTCATTCGCTCCAGGCGCGCCGGCGGCGGCAGCTCGAACAGATGTTCCGCCGATCGGCCATCGACCATGTCAGCCTTTCGACCTCCCAGGACGTGGTGAAACCGCTGGTTCTCTATTTTAAGCGGCGAGAAAGAAGGAGAACGGCGTGAAACTGGTTCCTGCCGGAAAGTTTCCACTTTTGCGAAGCATCATCGTCCCAAGGGCGGTCGCACTGGCGTCGGCCGCGATTCTTCTGAGCAGTATTGTTGCGGCCCAAGTACTTCCGGCCGCCCGGGAAGCCGGAACGAAGTCTCTGGAGTGCCGCTGGGCGCCCGGCGTTTACCACTTGGGTGATCCCGTCCAGCTGGAGGTCAAGATTCCCCTCCGTTCCGAAGACTTCTTCCTGACGGGAGAACCGGCCGCCGGGGACGAGTGGGGCCCCGCCCGGGTCATCAGGGCGGAAAGGAAGATACCCGAACATTTCCCCGGTACTCTTGCAATGACTTACACGCTTCAGGTTTTCGATGTGGGCCCGGTAACACTGCCGCCCGCCGACGTCTCCGTTCATTTCAGCAAGACCGCCGTCCCATACGAGATCAAACCTCCCGGGCTCCAGATACAGCCCCTGCTCAAAGGACCGGCGAAGGCCCCCCCGCCTCCAGCAGCCCCGCTGCCCTTTCCCGCGCCCAGCCCCTGGCTGCTTTACTTCGCCGCCGCGCTGCTCGCCGTCGGGGCCGGGGCAAGCATCCTCATCTGGGCCCGCCGAAAGCGGAAGCCGCTGAGAGCGCTTCCACAAAAGCCATCGTTGAGACAAACCGATCCGGATGCCTGGTTCCAGGAGGAATTGAAGCGCATCTTCGGTATGGAGGCTCCGGCCGATTCCCGCTACGCCGCGCTTTCCCGTGTCCTGCGCGAATATCTCTGCATCAAGACCGGCCTCCCCTTCCCCGATTGGACGACCCACGAGGCTTCCCGCGCCCTGTACCGCGTGCAGCGCCTGGAAGGAGAAGCGGGCCACAGCCTTTTGCGAGCCCTGTCACTTTGCGACACCATCAAGTTTGCCAGACATCAACCCACAGACCTGGAGAATTCCGAGGCCCGGCATGACTTTGAAACGGTCGCGAGGTCCTTATCGGCCCCGCCGCCCGAAAAAGAAAGCGAGGCGTCATAATGGATGGATTCTCCTTCCTGCATCCGGCTTGGCTCCTTGCGCTTCTTCTCCTGCCTGTTCTCCTTTTCTGGAAGAGATGGTCTCTCAAAAAGCACAGGAGAGCGGTTTTATTTCCGCTGGCGCTGGACATGGAAAGCCTCGCCGGAAGGAAGCGGTACTACCCCTGGATCGCGCCGGCGCTTATGGCGGCCGCCCTTGGCGCCTTCATCGTGGCATTGGCCAGGCCGGTCCTGACCTTTGCCCGCACCACGGTCACCACCGAAGGCGTGGCGATTATGCTGTGCATTGATATTTCCGGGAGCATGCGGGCCGAAGACTTCCAACCCAGCAACCGGATCGATGTGGCGCGGGACGTGGTGTCCGATTTCATCTCCCGGCGCAAGAACGACCGCGTCGGGCTGATTACCTTCGCGGCCATGCCCTTTCTGCGGTGCCCGCTGACTCTTGATCACAAGACGCTCCAGACGATCGTCCACAGCCTGGACGCGGTAACGCGGCAGGACATCGACGGCACGGCGATCGGGGACGCCCTAATCGCCGCCGGCAAGCGCATTCTTCATGCTCCCGAGAAGAGCAAGGTCGTCGTTCTTCTGACCGACGGGGAAAACAACAGGGGCCAGTTCGATCCCATACAAGCGGCCCGCCTTCTTGCCAAGCATCATATTAAAGTCTATGTGGTGGGGATCGGCAGCTCCGGTGTCGTACCCTACCCGGTGGACATCACCAACGGCCAAAAGACTTACCAGTACGTCAAAATCGGATTCAACGAGCAGGCCTTGAAGAAAATCGCCGAGATTACGGGAGGCGTCTATTACAACGCCACGGACGCAAAGGGATTGAACCGCGTTTTCACGGACATTGACAGGCTGGAACGCAGCAAAGTCACCAGCACGGGTTACGTCCGCTACGAACAGCTTTTTCTCTGGCCTGTGGGCATCGGCCTCCTGCTGATGTGTCTTCAGGCGCTCTGGGGTGCGGGGCCGGGAAGGAGCCTGCCGTGATTCAGCTGGCGAACACACGTGCCGAATGGCTTCTGTTGGCGTTTCCCCTGCTACTTGGCTTTGCAGTGGTGACTTGGCTGCGCTTTCACCGGCGGGCCCGAAAATGGGGCGGTCCCGACCGCCTGAAGGACACCGCGGTTGCTCCCGCCCGCGAAAGAGACCTCATTCGCAGCGCCTGCTTTTGGACGGCCCTTGCTCTTGTACTCATCGCCTTCGCCCGTCCCCAGTGGGGCGAGATCGTTGAAAACGTCAAGCGCGTCGGGCTCGACCTCGTGGTGGTCCTCGATACGAGCCGCTCCATGCTGGTTCAGGACGCGGCCCCCGACCGCCTCGAACGGGCCAAACTGGAAATAAGGTCCCTTCTCCAGGAAGACCGGGAAGACCGTGTGGGATTGGTGGCCGTATCCGGCGTTCCCGTCGTACTCTCTCCCCTCACCCAGGATACCGGGGCCATCAACCTTCTCCTGGATATTGCAGACCAGAATCTCATCCCTCCGCAGGGAACGGATCTCGGCAAGGGAATCACCAGCGCGCTGCGCCTCTTTCCATCTCACGACGACCGGGACCGAGTGATCATCATCTTTTCAGATGGAGAGGATCAGGCCAAGGACAGCATTCCCGCCGCCAAAACCGCCGCCGCCCTGGGAGTGAAAATTTTCTGCGTGGGAGTTGGAACCCCACAGGGCGGCGTCGTTCCAGGCCCGAATGGAAAGCCTATGATGGATCCGTCCACAGGTGAAGCAGCCGTTTCCAGAATGCACCCGGCGCTCTTGAAACGGATTGCCGCCCTGACCGACGGACGGTACTGGTCCCTCGAGGGCACCGGCAGCGTTGTGGGCCGGGTGCGCGAGGAACTGATGCATTTAAAGCGCCGGGAGTATGCCTCCAAGTCCCAGGTTCGTCGCCAAGACCATTTCGCCCTGTTTCTCATTCCAGCGCTTCTGCTCCTGGCAGGAGCAGTCCTGATCCCGGACAGAAAAAAATGGCCGCCTGTAAAGGAGAAGGCTTCATGAACGGCGTTTCGGTTGGGGCAGAAAGAGGCCTCGTCCTCCGTGGGTCCTCCGTTCTTCTGGTTTTGCTGATTTCCCTCGCTCTTCTTTGCGGAAGCCGGGCGGCAAAGGCCCAGTCGCCATACCGATGGTCCGTGAAGGCGCAACAGGCCTATGAAGCGGGGCGGATGGAAACCGCCGTGTCGGCCTACAGAGCGGCTCTGGAGGCCGAATCCGCCCCTGACCGCCGGGCGCTGCTCAATTTCAATCTCGGGACCTGCCTTCTGAAGTTCGGACGTCCTGAAGACGCCAGGAATGCCTTAACGCTCGCACTAACTTCCCGGTCCAGCCAGATTCGGGAAATGGCTTATTACAATCTCGCCCATGCCTATCATGACCTCCACGCACGTGACAAAGCGCTGCAGGCGCTTCGCGAAGCACTGCTTCTTTCACCGGCCGACCGCAACGCTAAAATCTTTTATGAATGGCTCTTAAAGCACAAGCCGCCCACGCCTCCGCCTCCCCCAAAGAAGTCCCCGCAGGCCCAGCAGCAACAGAAGAAGCCCCCCGATCTCCTGGAACAGCTGCCCATGCCGCCGCCGAAGGCGCTGCAAGACCAGATCAAAGAAAAGCAGAAAACGCCTCCGGGAATGAAGCCCTGGTAAAGCCGATATCAGGCGAAGTGCATTCCCCAGGCCCTTGCGTTACAATGACCTCGGAGGAAGTTGTCATGTCTGAGATTCCGGCAGACGGATGGTTCGGTCTGCGCGCCTTGGCGTCGGGTCTGATCCATGACCTGAACAACCTTCTGGCCCCCATTTTCCTTTACGGGGATCTCCTTGAACAGGAGGCGGCCGACGAAGCTTCCAAGAAGAAGATCTCTACGATCCTTTCCAGGGCTGATCAGATACAGACCCTCTTATCCTCCGTTCGCATGCTTTATAAGGACGACGAGTGGGAATCCTTCGCTCTGCCCCGGACGTTTCTGGAGAACCTGGACCAGCTTCTCTCGCCCCTGGCGAGAAAAAATCACGCGTCGGCACACTGGTATTTTGAAGCCGACGCTCCCTCCCTGCCTAGGGAGGTCTTGGAGCAGAAGTGGCGGATGATTCTGCCCCTGGTAGACTTTTTTGAACATCTCGAAGGTCCGATGAACCTCTCGATCTTTTGGCACGGAAACCCGGACCGAGTCAGGATAGACGCCTATCTTTCCAGCAACAACCCTGCCCGCCAATCGGGATCTCAAGCTGTATCGGCGGTTTGCGTCCTGCCTGACGGGGTGGCGCTGGACAAGCTCATGGCGCCTTTCGCAAACCGGAAGCCGGACCTCTCAATTTCCATCCCCTGAAAAGGGTGGCGGGCGGCACAGATACCCTGGGCGCTTCACGTCTGCGAGAGTTGCGGAGCGATCTGGCGTACCCGCCTAAAAGGCCCTGGGACCCACCTCTCCCCGACGGGTTTACGTCGCCTTTGTTCCTCGCCACCCGAATCGTCAAGTTTTTGACGATGCTTCACTGAAGACATCCCCTTAGTATTTCTATCTTTTCTATCCTTTGGCGCCTTGGCACGCACTTTTCATATGGAATGAGTGTGCACGGAGACATGGGCGGCTTCAGAGAAGAAGTCAGGTCTCCGGGCCGGGAAAAGGAGGTTACCATGAAAGACAGGCTTCTGGTTGTCGACGACAATCCGAATATTAGCGATATTCTAAAGCTAAACTTCGAACTCCTCGGCTACGAGGTCAGGACCGCTTACGACGGCGAGGAGGCGGAAGGGATCCTGCAGGCCTACCATCCAGACCTCGTCATTCTGGACGTCATGCTTCCCAAGAAGAACGGCTTCCAGATCTGCCGCAATATGAAGCTCACTCCCGAACTCTCCGGAATCCCCGTGGTTCTTCTGACGGCGAAAAACCAGGATGACGATATCTCGTGGGGCTACGACAGCGGCGCCGATGCCTACGTCTGCAAACCCTACGATCCCAGGAGCCTGGAGGGACTGGTCAAGAGGCTTATCGAAGAAACCCGCAACGGAAAGCCCGGCCTCTCTTGGACCGGCCTTCCAGACGCAGGACCGCTCGAGTCGGAATTCAAGATTCGCCGGGCGCGGGGGGAGACGGTTGCGCTTCTCAAGACGTCTTTTAACGAGAAAGCGGTCGACGTCTTTTGCATGAAATACGGCCACAGCAAATTCAAGAACCTCATCCGCAACTGCGCCCAGCTTCTGCCCAGGCTCGTTAAGAGCATCTCCTCCGACATCGAGCTGGGACAAGACACCTTCGATTCTTTTGTCTTCCTGACGCCGGGTGACAAAGCGGACGACGTCCGGCAGGACATTCAACGCGCTCTGGAACAGACGGCGTTGTCCTACTATGACGATCAGGATAAGGGCCGTCACTACGTGAGTTACACCAAGCCGGGAAACGGCATTGAAGAGAAAGTTCCCCTGTTGGCGCTGGGATGGACGCTTGAAAGGGCCGTCCCCGAGGCGGAGGAGAAGGAAGGCCGGGGAGCGCCCCTGCAGGCTCACCCTACCCTAGCCGGCCTCTGAGGCGGAGAAAAGGTCAACGGGCCCGACAAGAAGGGTCCCCCCGGGGGACGAAAAGCCTCCAATTCCCCGGCGTGAGACCCTTTCGAGGTATGCGGGAAAATACTCCGGCTCAAACGCCGGGCAAGATGTTTCACCTCATCGCTCTTCTTTTCCCAATTTCGGTGTAGGCTCGCCCTAGCCTACAAACCAAGAGGGAGGGGCTCGTCCCCTCCCTTCTTTGCTTCTGCCGCCCGATGCGCTTGCGCGCCGTAAACCGTGAGTTGCGCGGCACGCCGCGCTGTTCGTCGTCAGCAGTGGCCGCCAGGCCCGCCGTGGGAGCGGATTCCAGCCGCGATTTCCCGCGACGGACCAACCTCCCCAATGTAGCGCCCCTTGCCTGCAAAAGGCGAATCACATGAAGGCTAACATTTCAAATCCTTACCCGCGGAGGAATGCTCGCGTCTAGCAAACACCAAACACTTTTCACAAGACACTGGCCGCGTAACGGCCAACCACAGAGCATACCGAGATCCCAGAGAAGGGCAGTCTTTTCTCGCGTGAGTTCACCCGCCGCCACGACTCACGCTTCACGGTTCACCGGTCGCTGTTCTGGCATTGCCGTCATCCACCGTCAGCCGCCTGCCGTCACGGCCGCCAGGCCCCTTGTAGCGGCCGCATGCCTGCGGCCGTTCCCGCCACGGCCCACTTTTACCCTTCATCACCTAGTCGCTTAATCACCCCATTGCTGCGCGCCAGCGCATTCTTCGACGTCTTCCCTCTACCCTCTCCCATTTCCGCCTCCCCGCCCGCGATGCTATACTCTTAAATAAGCACCGTGTTGCAACGCCTTCAAGCCCGGAGAGCACATATGATCAAGTCGCGCATCCTGATCGTCGACGATGACAGGGGCATTCTTTCATCCCTTAGAGACACGCTGGCGAATGAGTTTCTCGAAATCTCCACCGCCGAGATGGGGTCCGAAGCGCTTCTTCAGCTTGGCGAAAAGCATTTTGACGTTCTTCTCACCGACCTGCGCCTTCCCGACGTAAGCGGGATGGAACTCGTCAAGCGAGTTCAGAAGGACAATCTCCCCACGCTCTGCATTATCATGACCGGCCACGCAACCGTGGACAATGCCCTTGAAGCTCTGAAAACAGGAGTCTTCGACTACATTACAAAGCCCTTCCGATCCGCCGAAGTGCGACACATCGTCAACCAGGCTGTCCAGCGTCAGAGGCTGGTTGCAGAAAACCGCCGGCTCCAGGGCGAGCTGGCCAGATGGACGGGACTCACGGGTGTGATCGGCCGGGCTCGGCCCATGCAGGAGATTTTCAAGATCGTCCAACAGATTCACGACCTGGACACAACTGTTCTGATTACGGGAGAGTCGGGAACCGGAAAGGAAGTACTCGCCAAAGCCATCCACCACAACAGCCGGCGCAAGGACCGCCCCTTCGTGGCGGTTAACTGCGGCGCCATACCGGACACATTGATCGAAGATGAGTTCTTCGGGCATGTCAAGGGCGCCTTCACCGACGCCCTCGCCCCGCGGGAAGGCGTGTTCGAGCAGGCGGAAGGCGGCACGCTCTTTCTGGATGAAATCGGAACGCTTCGGCTGGATCTCCAGGTCAAGCTGCTTCGGGTACTTCAGGAAAGGGAGTTTCGGCCCATCGGTGCTTCGACCGTACGGAAGGTTAACGTCAGGGTCATCGCAGCCACCAACAAAGACCTCAAGGAAATGGTTGATTCCGGAGCGTTCCGCGAAGACTTGTACTATCGCCTCAACATCATCCAACTTCGCGTTCCTCCTTTGAGCGAGCGGTCCGAAGATCTGCTCCCCCTGACGCACCATTTCGTCAAGCAGCTCAGCCGGCGCATGGGTGTCCAGCCAAAGACCTTTACCCGAGAGGCCCTGGAAGCTCTTCTCGAATATTCATGGCCCGGAAATGTGCGCGAACTGGAAAATATGGTGGAACGGGCGCTCGCCCTTTCCCAGTCACCCGACACCATCGATCTGGGCGACCTTCCCGCCGAAATCCGTGAAGCGTCTGGAGGAGGCGCATCGGTCAAGGGCGATGGGGCGCTGCCGATGAATTTTGTAGAAAACCTCGGCGTGGATGCTTACCTTGCCAGAACGGAACGCGCCATCATTCTTGAAGCACTCGAAAGAAGCGGGTGGGTCAAAAGCCGCGCCGCCCGCCTCCTCAAGCTGCAGCGAACCACTCTCGTAGAACGGCTCAAGCGCTTGAACATCCCCTTAAAAAAAGAACAGGGAAAACAGTAGCGCTTAGACTTGAAGTTTCCTACCGCCCGCGACAGCATCGAAGCTTTCTTCCTGATTGCTCTCGAAAATGCGGTCCATTTCAGGGCCGAGCGCCTTGAACGCACGCAGGCACATGGGATCAAACTGACCGGGATCTGTCCGTTTGTCGCCCTCTAGGATAATCCGGAAAGCCTCTTCATGAGAGAAGGCCCGCTTGTAAGGGCGGGCGGATCGGAGGGCGTCGTACACATCGGCCACCGTCACAATACGGGCGGAAAGAGGGATTTCTTCCCCGGAAAGCCCACGGGGGTAACCGGTGCCGTCCCAGAATTCGTGGTGGCATAGTGCAATCTCCCTCGCCATCGCCAACCGGGGGGAATCTCCCAGAATCCTGGCGCCGTAAATGGGGTGCTGCTGCATGGCCCGTCTCTCCTCTTCATTGAGGCGCCCGGGCTTCCGCAGGATCCTGATATCGATATGAATCTTTCCCACGTCATGCATCATGGCCGAGACCCTGATCTTCCGGATGAAATCCGCCGTGCATCCCAGGTACTCTGAAATGGCTCCGCAGTATAGGTTTACACGCCGAATGTGCGCGCTCGTATCGCTGTCATAGATTTCGGCTGCGCGCGCCAGGGCTTCCATGGTGTAGACGAATGCGCGCTCCGTAGCCCGCACCTGCGCCAGGTGCCGTTGAAAGACGGCATACTGCCGCGCCATGGAACTCAACCACCGCGCATCGTGCACCCCCACGCTCCGCCTGTAGCCGCCGGCAAAGAGGCAAAACGTTTCTTCTCTTGTCCCTACGATGGCTGATGAAACGGGAATCGCCGGCCACACCGACTTCAGAACTTCGCTCGGAACATGATCCGCCCAGTACATGCTCTTTGTCTGCCGGTAGGGTTCGAGCGCGGCGAGGAGCTTCCCCTTGTCGAGGCTCACCGGTTGTTGATCCACCCTCCCTTCATGCCCGTAAATGAGTAAAGTGCCGTTGTATGCGGCTCCTGCATCCTGACAAACCAGCACGTGCGAAGGAAGATCCGCAGCGGATGCCGCTTCGAAGGTTCTCTTCAAGGCCAGGCCCACAAAATCGGAGGGGTCCATCAATGGATCTTCGTCAAGCCTTCGTATCAGGCCGACATTGAAATTCTCCAGCGCTTCGACTGTCCGGAAAGAGTGAAGAAGC
This sequence comes from Acidobacteriota bacterium, assembly GCA_037384885.1. Lineage (GTDB taxonomy): Bacteria > Acidobacteriota > UBA4820 > UBA4820 > DSQY01 > JARRNO01. The sequence continues at coordinate 10,507 of JARRNO010000006.1, read as the reverse complement.
TGGTCGTTCAGCGCCTTCATCCGAAGCAGCGACCTAACTCGGGCCAGAAGTTGAGGCCTGGAAAACGGCTTGGAGAGGAATTCGTCCACACCCGTATCCAAAAGCTGGAGGTGCGTCTGGCGGTCTCGTTCGCCGGTCAGCACGATAATGGGGATCAGGCGGGTCGACTCTTCCCCTTTTAACATGCCCGCCAGGGTCTCCCCGGAAATTCCCGGCATCACCAGATCAAGCATGATCAGGTCGGGCGGACGCCGGTGAATCCGTTCGAGAGCTTCCGCACCGTTCGCGCATTCCTCCACGGTGTGCCCCTCAGCCTCGAGGAGGGCCTTCAAGCTCTCTCTCACGGATACTTCATCGTCCACAACGAGGACATAGGGCAAAGCAAACTCCTTCAGGGAGCGGCAACGGCTGGCACGAACGCCAAAGAGACCTTGCACGAGAGAGGCGCCCTCTTCTCTCCCTATAGAATGACCTACCGCAGGCCCCGGTTCAAGCCCCTGACTCCAGCGCCTTCCTGATCACCGCCGCCAGAGTCGAAGCGTTAAAAGGTTTCTGCAGAAAATGGAAACCTTCTTCGGCTCCGGTCTCGTTACGAAACAGGGCATCGTCCACATAACCTGACATGTAAACAATCCTCAGCTCCGGCAATTTCACTCTGAGAGCGTCCGCAAGGTCGCTCCCGTGGCCGTCGGGCAGGATCATGTCCGTCAACAGGAGGTGGATGTTTTCCTTCTCACGGTCGAAGATCTTTTGGGCCTCGGCAGCCCCGCCTGCGCTCAAAACAGTGTAGCCCATGCCCTCCAGGGTCAGTTCGGTTGCTTCACGAACGGCCGGCTCGTCCTCTACGAGGAGAATGGTTTCGTCACCTTTAAACGGCAGCGCCTCCGTGACTGGATCCACGGCCTTGGGAGCCGTTTGCTTTACCGACGGAAGATACACGGTAAACAGACTTCCCTGGCCCACCTTGGACTCCACCGTGATGTAGCCGTCGCTCTGCTTGACGATTCCATAGACCGTCGCCAATCCAAGACCCGTCCCCTTTCCCTTGATTTTCGTGGTAAAGAAGGGTTCGAAGATCCGGTCCAGGTCTTCCGGAGCAATGCCACTGCCGCTGTCACGTACCATCATGGCTACGTAATTTCCACGACGCGAGCCGGGGTGGGACTCGCAGAACGCATCGTCGAAGACAGCCCTGCCGGTGTTAATTTCGAGTTTCCCTCCTTCATGCATGGCGTCGCATCCATTGATCACGAGGTTTGTCACCACTTGTTCGATCTGCGTGGGATCTGCTTTAACGCTGAGAATTTCGGGATCCAGATCCAGGTGCAGGTCATAGCGTTCGCCGATCACTCTCTCCAGCATCTGTCCCATCTTGACCAGAACTTCGTTGAGATCGATCAGGCGGGGCTTCATAACCTGGTTCCGGCTGAAGGCCAGGAGCTGGCGTGTCAGGCCGCCGGCCCGGCCGGCCGCATCGCGTATACCGCGCAGATGGGTCTGGACGGCTTCTGGAACCTGCTTTTCGCCGAGAGAAATCTCCGCATACTGGAGAATGGCCATCAGGATGTTGTTGAAATCGTGGGCGACCCCGCTCGCAAGCCGGCCCACGGCCTCCATCTTCTGTACTTCCTTCATCCGTTGGGTGAGTTGGTGCCGGTCTTCGATGGCGCGGCGCATTTCCGTGATGTCTATCAAGACGCCTTCGATTACCGGCTCTTTGCCCGGTTCTTCAATCAGCGTGGCGTTTTCCAGTACCCAAAAGAAAGACCCGTCCTTTCGCCGGGCGTGCGTCTCGTACCCCAGAAGGACCTTATGCTCCTTCAATGCTTCGACAAAGCGATTCCGCCCTTCGTCTTCGGAATAAAATTCCTGAGCGCGAAGCTCAAAAAGCTCCTCCTTCGAATCGTAGCCGAACGCCCTGACGAATGTTTCATTGCAGTCGAGGAGCCGGCCGTCTAAGGTGCTTCTGAACGCTCCCGCCAGGTTCCGCTCGAAAAGATTGCGGTAGCGGCGTTCCGATTCTCGTAACGCCTTTTACGAAAGGATATGGTCCGTAACATCTACCGAGACGCTTCCTAGAAGAGCCACCTCGCCCTCTTCGTTTCGGATCGGGAATTTTGTCGCTGCAAAATATCTCGACCCTCCCTGCGTCGGAATCTCCTCAATGACTTCGTATGCCTTGCCGGCTTTGGCCACCCACTGGTCGTTTTCCAACCTCTCACCGGCCACCTTTTCGGGCCAAAGATCAAATACGCTCTTTCCAAGGACATCCTTCCTGCTCCATCCCGTCATGGCTTCCCAATTCTCGTTCACGTAGACGTACCGGCCCTCGGTATCGCGCATAAAGGCGATCGATGGCAGATGCGCCATGAAGGCCGTAAACCGGGCGTCGCTCAGTTTCAGTTCCTCTCGCGCCCTTCGCAGTTCAGTGACGTCCATGAGCAGGCCTTCCAACCACTGGAAGTTCCCCCTGGCGTCGTGAATGCCCCGGCCCTGTTCCCAGATCCATTTCACGTTCCCCCGGCTGTCGATGATGCGATATTCCATCTGGAAGGGCCTGTCCTCCTTCAGCGCCGCCTCAACCTCGCGCCGGACCCGCGCCCTGTCCTTCTTGTGGATCAGCCGATTGTAAGAAATCGTCCGGTTGTGTTCGAGGTCCGAAGGCGTATAGCCGGTCAGGCCGAGGCACCCGTCACTGATGTAGTTCATTGTCCATTCGCCGTCGTTGGCGCAACGGTAGACGGCCCCTGGAAGATTTCTGACCAGGGTTTCGAGCGAGCGGCGGCTCTCCCTCAATGCGGCGGAGGCATGGACCCTCTCCGAGATATCGCGGACGATGGCCTGGACATACTCGTTGCCGGAGATTTGGAAGGCATTGAGCTGCACTTCCGCTTCGAACAACTCACCGTTCGCCCGCCTGTGGCGCCACTCGAAAAACTGCGGGCCGCTTGACCGAGCGGCCCTTATCAGGCGTTTGGCGGCCATCCGGCTCTCTTCCCCTCCGGGCTGGCGGGCGGGCGACATGTCCCAGGGAGTGCTGCCACGGATCTCTTGTGCGGAAAGCTGGAACATTTTCTCCGCGGCGGGATTGAAGTCCACGAACTGATCGCCCTGCATAAGAAGGACAGCGTCCTGATTGCTGTGGAAGAGGAGCTTGAAGCGCTCTTCGTTTGCCCTGAGCGCCCGGACGAAACGATTTCGTTCCTCTTCAGCCTCCAGATGTTCAAGCGCCTTCCCGAGGAGGAGGGCGGCGGCTTTTAAGAGTTCCATCGCCGCTGGCGCGAGGGTGCCTCCTTCCGGGGCTCGAACGGCCAGAATCGCCGCAAGCTTTCCCCTGCCGGTTTTTACGGGTTCCGCCGCGCATTCCGCCTGGCCCCGGCCCGGGTTCTCGCTGGGGATGAAGACCCTCTTTGCCTTCCCAGCGGCAAATCGCCCCTCAACCCGCACGCCGGCCGCCGCCGCCTGAGTTGCGGCCCCCTGAAGCCCCGCGGGTACCGTTTTGCCCAGCGCCACAGGCGCAGATTTGCGTCCGCGCTTCTCCCTTGCAAAATGGAAGGAAAGGCAGCAGGTCTCGTGGTCGACAAGGCAGGCAAGTGCCTCCTCAATCCCCTCAACCGACTGCAGGTAAGAGCAAAGCCGGGGCGTCAGTTTGTTCGCAGGTTCGCCGCGAAATACCACCTCGGTGAGTCCTATGGGAACAACCGGCAGAAAGCCGGAAGGGCGATGGGATGCCCGAGTTTCTTTCTCCACCCCGCCTTTTCTCTGTCTTCCCCTCGGGGGATCCTCTTTCGGCAAGGTGAGCCTCCTCCGGCCGAGGACCTGGCGGATTTCGATCCTTACACCTCGAAAACCGCTTCATGTTGCTTCGACCGCCTGTCCCTTGTCGCCCTTACACGTAAGCTCTTCATTCCCTTGCCCGATCATACCGCTCCTCGCCCAGGGAAGCAACTTGACATTCGGCCCGCCGATTGGCAGCTTCTCCTGCAAACCCACACCAGCACCGGGAAGCGTTGACTTGGGCCGCCCCCTCGCGTAGAATACTCCGGCGGGGCCGGCGTAGCTCAGCTGGTAGAGCAGCTGATTCGTAATCAGCAGGTCCGCGGTTCGAGTCCGCGCGCCGGCTCCAGGCAGCAAGTTCGTTCGGGCTTGCCGTTGCGAGATATGACTACGTGACTGTGTGGTTAGGCGACTAAGTGGCTGAGCCTGCAGGGCGGGCAGCAGCACCCGGCTCTGCCCACCGAATAAGATGGTGGGCGGCAAGGCCCACCTACCTCACTGTGGGAGCGGCTTCCCCGCCGTGATTTCCCGCAACGGCGCACTATTCATATCTTTAGCCGCCGTCTACCGTCCGCTGTCAGCCGTCGGGGCCGCCAGGCCCCCGTGTAGCGGCCGCAGCCCTGCAGCCGTTCCCGCAACGGCCTGCCTGAAACTGAGTCACCTCAAAACTTGGTCAATCAGTCACCGGCCGCGAAGCGGCCCCGCCATGCTAAGCTGTAGAGAAGCAGGAGAGAAGTTTCGCACAGGGTATTGAACCAGACCTTTTCCCGGCGATCCTCCACCTTTGCTAGGAGAATGCCGTGATACGCCCGGATCCGACAAAAAAGGGACCGCTCAACGATTCGCACCGCAGGCGGATCGGCGCGGCCTTCGCCGTGATCGAGGAGCGCCTCGACGAAATCGAGCGGCGGATTTCCGGCCCGCTCTCGTCCGGAGAGCTGCGGCGGCGGAGCCGGGACCTTGCACCGGAGGCGGCGGCAGATATTGCAGAGCAGGTCCAAACCGTCAGGAACGCGGTTCGTTCGGCGATCGGCGTCCTGGGATTGACTCCCCAGAGCCAGGGGGACTCCAAATCCATTCACACCGCGGCGGTCTTTTCGCTCATCGACCTGGACAACCTGGAACCCACGCGCATCAAGGGATACGGCAGGCTGGACGCGGAGTCCGAACACACGCTTCAAGAGATTCTGAACACCTTGAAGGAACCGCTTGAGGAAATCCGCCGGCTCGCCGAGTTGGGAGAACGCACTTCGGAAGTCACGGAGAGGGACGCCTCCGATGCGTGACGTCCGTTGTGCTTATCTGGCCGAATTCCCAAGGGCGGAGGGGCTTCACTGCTCCTCCACATCGGTTCGAAAGGTCCTGGAATTCGACGGGATGCAGATCAGTGAAGCGCTGGCCTTCGGTCTTGGAAGCGGGCTCGGCTTTTTCTACGTTGAAAACAACGGAGGCTCTCCCAGCCGTGTCATCAACGGCCGCGCTCCCGATCTGGAGGGCGCGTTTTTCCGGCACGTGAAATCCCCGCTGAACTGGGCGGGGCACTGGGACCCCCAGGCGATGGTCCGAACGCTCGAAGCCGGGCGTCCCCTGCTTGCCCAAACGGACCTCTATTATCTTCCTTACTACCAGCCGCCGGTTCACTTTCCGGGCCACGGGCTTGTTATCGTGGGGGTGGACCTGCACGAAGCAACGGTCCGGGTTGCCGCCCAGGGCTTTCCGGACATTCAAACCACTTCGCTCGAAAATCTGAAGCAGGCCATGGCATCCGTGGCGCCTCCCCTTCTTGAAGATCCTTACCGTTGGGCCCCCGTTCCAGAGCTTGATCCGCACGTGATGGAGCGTCCGGAGGCATTTCGTGCGGCGCTGCAGCGAACCGTCACCCTCATGGAAGGCCCCGGCACACTCCCGGGACTGCCGGCCATGGAGCGCTTCGCCCGGAGCCTTCCGCACTGGGCCGCTCTGAAGGACGCCCTCTGGTGCGCTCGCTTCGCCTACCAGGCGATCAGGAAACGCGGGACAGACGGCGCCTCGTTCCGGCGGCTTTACGCCGGGTTCCTTCGCGAAGCGGAAACCTTCATTCCGGAGTTGGGAGAGACCGGCTCAGCGGCGCTGTACGACGAGGCGGCGGGCCGCTGGGAAAACCTGGCCGCCCTATTCAAGGAGGTCTTCGCCAGCGGGGAGACGGCGCGCCTTAAAGCCTGCGCCCTCGAAGCCGAGCGCCTCGCCGCCGCCGAACAAGTCGCCCTGGAAGGGCTGAAAAAGGCGCTCACGTCCCACGGCAACGCGCGCGGTGCGCGCAGTGAGTCGTGAACAGGGCCGCAACGCGGCCGGTGTCTGATAAAAGTGTCTGGCGTTTGGTTTTGCACAGGTGGTCCTTTGTAATCAACGTTTTGAAAGCTTGCCCTTGCAGGACTCGGCCTTTGGCAAGCAAAGGCCGCTACATTGTGAAGGGGGTGCCGATGCGGGAACGGCCGCAGGGATGCGGCCGCTACACGTCGCGAAGCGCCGTCCCTCGCTGTTAAACAGGTAAATTGGGAGCAGCCGTCGGCCGTCCATCGACGGCCGTCTCGCCAAGTTTCGAGGCGCAATCAAGGGCCGCTGCTCGGCCCGCGGCACCTCGAGTTCAGGGCGATTCCAACCGGAATTCCCAGGCGCAGTAGCGTCCGTCTTCGCTGTCCGGCGGGCATTCGACGCAGGTGGTTCGAATGCGGGGATCGACGGTCTCGGCAAAAGTCGTGAACTCCACAACTCCCACCGGCTTGCACGGAAAGTCGGGCAGCCCCTTGCGCCGGCGCGTCGCCTGTACGCGGCAGGCGTCCATGACGAAACGGAGCCCCGACCGGTCGGGAGACCACTCGGTATGCTGCTCGTTGACGAGGGCGTACATGCGAAGATTCAAGGCCCGCTCGAGCGCTTCGAGTCCTCCGCCGGGTTCGATGCCAAAAGTCTCCATGATCCGGCGGGCCTCGGAAGCGGCAAAGCGCTTCCAGGACGCGGCGTCCAGCTCCATGGCCGTTCCCATCCCGTCGCGATCTTCCGCCGCCAGGAACCAACAGCCATCGTGCGCCAGCCAGTGCTTCGCAAACATCTCCAGGGCCTTCAGAAGATCCTCCCGGCCCATGGCGTCATAAACGGACTTTCTTACCGGTTCGATTCCGGCCGGCTTATCCCTGTTCATGGATGCCTCCCCTGCCTCTATCTTACTTTCGTCCAGCCGGAAAAGAAATTCCTCGACCTCTTCACCTGCCGGCGACCGGTCGGTTTGCCGTGCGATATTCACGAAACCGCATTTCTCAAGAACTCTAATGGATCCGATGTTTCCGAGGGCCACGTGGGCGTATAGCGGCCGTTCGCCCACTTCCTCGAGAAAGATCCCCAACCCAGCTGTCGCCGCCCCCCGACCCCAGAATTCCCGGCCGATCCAGTAGCCGACCTGCCTCTGCCCTGCCATGTCGAAGCAAACGACATTGCCCGCCACCTCCCCATCCAAAAGAATGGTCCGCGCCAAGACCGACGGGTCCGACAGGATTTTGTTCCAGTGAGACATAAAGGCCTTCCGGGGCCTGGAGGCAAAGGCCGCCATGCGGCACGCCTCAGGATCTCTCTGGTGCTGAAAAAAGAGTGGGAGGTCTTCTACTCGGACTTCACGAAGCTGCACCTTTAAACCCATAGCCCCCCCGGGCAACCGGCGGGCCGCCTCCAGATCACCTGGATACGGCGGAGAGAAAGGCCTTCACCGTCATCACCTCGGCGCCTTCCTTCTCGAGCAAGGGCAGGGTTTCCGTTCGCTTTTTCAGGGTGGTAGCCGCCGTAGCGTTGGAAAGCACGATCGTTTTCACCCCGTGTGCTTTGGCGCCTTCCACCGCCCCCTGTACGCAGACGTTGGTCTGCATCCCCACGATAACGAGGCGCTTGATATGGTGTTTCTCCAGGTATACGGCAAGCGGCGTTTCGATAAAGCAGTTGACGTGGTGCTTGGTGAAGACCGGTTCTCCCGGGCGCGGCGCCATGTTCGGCCGAATCTCCTGCCCCTTCGTGTGGGGCGCAAAGAGGCCCGGCGCCGCCCCCTCGTGTTGGATGTTGATGACCGGCCAGCCGTGCTTTCGAAAGACATGAACGACCTTCAGGGCTTCCCGTTCCGCCTCCCCGCTTCCAGCGAGCGGAAGCTTGCCGCCCTTGAAATAGTCGTTCTGGATATCGACCACCAGCAATGCCGTTTTGGGATGCGTCATGTCCATGTGCTGCGTCTCCGTGTTCGGCCGTCCTTTCGTTCCCGCAATCAAACCCGGTCCAACAGCCAGGCACATGAAGATGATGGCGGCCGCTAACTGCAGTTTCTGCATGCTTCACCTCTCTCAGGCCCCTCCGGGCGGCTGCGAGGGAGCGGACCTTAAAGGTTTCATCACCTAAACGATGTCATCCGGCGCCTTATTGCCGCCCGGCAGGCATTCTCACTGTGGAGCGACTTCAGGGCGCACGCGCCACCTGCAGGTCTTCCCGTCGTGGCCGCGATGCCTTCCCGGACACTCTGCTGGAGCTGCTGGGTGGACATTTTTCCCCCCGTCGCGGCCGCCCAGACAAGACCGCCGATCACAATGGCGATCAACAGGAAACCAAAAATGGTCGCCGCATTCGTATCCACCGGCTTGTCGTTGATGCGCTTGTATTTATTGCGAACGATCAAGTACCACGGGAAGATAATAATCCAGAGCAGCAGGCATCCCACGGCCCAAGTCACCGGCCCCGAACTCGCCACTCCTTTCATCTGTCCCCGCTTGACGCCGATATTGAGCGCGTCCACGAGCACCCAGAGACTTGTACCCACAACGATCAGGCCAATCAGCCACTGCAGGATGTGCATTGATTCCTCCCCGGCGCACCCCTCTCCCATCTCCTGGACGAACTCAATGGAACCCGGGTGGTTTCCGCGCAAATCGATGCCTGCGAGGAGCCGGCAGGCTCTCTCTCGCCCCGCTTATCCGCAAAAACGGCAAAGCGCCCTCCAGCCTCACTGGGATCCCGGACGAAATACACTGTAAGACCCGCATCGCTCCTGTTGGAGACAAAAACAACAAACAGGTCAGCCGCGCTGGGATCTGTCATATCATACCAGATCGCCTCTTTTCCGAGGGCTTCGGATTGGCTGTGAGCCATGTAGACGCACAGATCGGCTTCGCTGCGGTTTAGAGTCACATAGACGCGGACATCGGCTTCGGATGGATTTTCTGTCACGTACACATTCTTCGCCGCGGCCGTAGCCGTGACAGCCAAGGCGAAGAGCAGTGCGGAGAAGATTTTTCCTTTTCCCATCATGAGGGACGTCCCCTATGTGGATAGGCTCCTATGCTTACAAAGGCGGGGCGCCGCCGCCGAGCGAAGAGAGCTTCCCCTCCACCAATTCGCGGCTCAGCGCATAAGACGGGAGGCTGCGTGCCCATTCAAGCCACTGTTTCGCCGCATCGGACTTCCCCGCTCCGATAAAGATATCGGCCAGCTTCAGAACGATGGAAACGGCCTCTGAATAGGCCGGGTGCAGCGTGAGAAGGCGCTGGTACAGGGTCGCCGTGAGCAGGCGTTTTCCGGTTCGTTCCGCTCCGGAAGCAAGGCCGCTCCACACTTCCGGCGGGACGCCTTGAGCGCATAGGAGATTATCCCGGCAGCATTGGAGCAGCGTTTGGGCCGTCTCTGCAACCAGCTCCGGTTGGTTTTCCCGGCGATAGAGGGCCAAGAGCCTCGCGGCGGCTGCGCCCGCCATGCCGGGCTGGCCCGCGGCGGACGCCGTTTCCAAAACGACCTGCCAGGCATCGGGATTGTCAGGCTGTTGCACGGTCACGGCTCGCGCCAGCTGAAAGGCTTCCCGGAGCCGGCCCTGGGCTTGGGCGTCCAGTGCGGGTTCCAGGCGCTCGTCCGGGGACCATTGCGTCTTGCTCTCCAGGGCCGGCCGGATATATTTCTCTTCGATGCCGCCGGCAAGAACCCCAAGGGCGACGGCGGTCCCGAATATGAAGCCGCCGACGTGAGCCCAAAACGCAACGCCGGCGCCGGGAGCAAGCTTGGCCAGCACATACTGTTCCAGGAACCAGATCGGCATCACGACGTACGCCGGAACGTAGAATTTGAAGTTGATCCAGGGTAGAAAGATGACGGGCAGGAAGAGAAAGCGGATTCTCGAACGGAAGAGCCGGACGAAAAAGGCTCCCATAACTCCGGCGATGGCTCCCGACGCGCCGATAAGAACGATCACGGTCTCGGGCCCTTTCATCCATTGCGTCATGCCCGCCACAACGCCGGAGGAGAAGTAGAGCACCGGAAACAGGAGCCTCCCGTAAACATCCTCCAGGAAAGGCCCTGTGAGCAGCAGAAAGAGCATGTTGCCGAAGAGGTGCCAGTATCCCTCGTGAATGAAGGTGTAGCTGATATAGGCGAGCGGCCTCGAGTCGTCGCGCCGCAAACCGAAGCGCCATTCCACCGTCCGCGAGCGCTTGTCCAGAAACTCTCCGATCAATTCCTTCATCCTCGCATTGTCCTTCGAAAGGACATCTGCGGGCGGCGCACCCTGTCCATCCAGGTAAGTCTTGCGCGCCTTGTCGTAGGCGCCCTTGTAGCGTGAGGGCAAGAGCGAAATCAATTCTTGCGGCGGGTCCACGTAAGGATGCTGCGAGTAAAACTTGAAAGCGTGAACGAAGGCCATGCCCATCGCTCTGTCCGCGCGCACCTGCATGGGTCGCAG
>JARRNO010000005.1:0-23096 GCA_037384885.1 Acidobacteriota bacterium | reverse complement strand
CGAAAATCATGGCTTCCGTCGACAGGAGGGTTCCCGCAGCCGAAGCGGCGTTCTGGATGGCCGTACGGGTTACTTTGGCGGGGTCGAGAATTCCAGCCTCGAAGAGGTCTTCGAACGTCTCGTTCTTGGCGTTGAATCCGAAGCTCCCCTTGCCGCCCTTGATCTGTTCCACCACAACCGATCCTTCCACACCGGCGTTGTTCGCAATCTGGCGGGCCGGCTCTTCCAGGGCCTTGCGCACGATCTTGACGCCGGCCATGAAATCGTCGTTGCCTTTGAGCTTTTCGAGGGCGTGAACGGTGCGGATGAAGGTCACGCCGCCGCCCGGGACCACGCCTTCTTCAACGGCCGCCTTGGTGGCGTGCACGGCGTCTTCCACACGCGCCTTCTTTTCTTTCAGCTCCGACTCGGTCGCGGCGCCGACCTTGATAACCGCCACACCTCCTACGAGCTTGGCGAGCCGTTCCTGAAGCTTTTCGCGGTCGTAGTCGGAAGAGGTTTCCTCGATCTCGCGGCGGATCTGCTTCACACGACCCTCGATATCCTCGGCCTTACCGTAGCCTTCCACGATGGTGGTTTCATCCTTGTTGATGACCACGCGCTTGGCCCGACCGAGATCGCCGATCTGAACGTTTTCGAGCTTGATCCCGAGGTCCTCGGTGATGCACTTTCCACCGGTCAGAATGGCGATGTCCTCCAGCATCCGCTTACGGCGGTCACCGAAGCCGGGCGCTTTCACGGCAGCCACCTGAAGCGTGCCGCGCAGCTTATTCACGACCAGCGTAGCGAGCGCTTCACCTTCCACGTCTTCGGAAATCATCAGGAAGGGCTTGCCGCTCTTAGCCACCTGCTCCAGCAGGGGAAGGAGGTCCTTCATGTTGGCGATTTTCTTCTCATGCGCCAGGATGTAGCAGTCTTCGAGCACCGCCTCCATCCGCTCCGTGTCGGTGACGAAGTAAGGAGAGAGATAGCCCCGGTCGAACTGCATTCCCTCGACGACTTCGAGGGTGGTTTCCATCGTCTTGGCTTCTTCAACGGTGATAACGCCGTCTTTGCCCACCTTGTCCATAGCTTCGGCGATGAGCGTGCCGATGGTCTCGTCGTTGTTGGCGGAAACGGTCCCAACCTGCTCCACCATTTTGCCTTCCACCGGCTTGGCGATCTTCTGGATCTCTTTGATCACGGATTCCACCGCGCTGTCGATCCCGCGCTTGAGATCCATCACGTTAACGCCCGTTCCCACAGCCTTCAAACCTTCCTGCAGCATGGCTTGGGCCATGACCGTTGCAGTCGTCGTTCCGTCGCCCGCGACGTCCGATGTCTTGGAGGCGACTTCTTTCACCATCTGGGCGCCGATGTTTTCCTGTTTGTCCTGAAGCTCGATTTCCTTTGCCACGGTCACGCCGTCCTTGGTCACCAGGGGCGAGCCGAACTTTTTCTCGATAATGACGTTGCGCCCCTTCGGTCCGAGGGTCGCCTTTACGGCGTTGGCGAGCTTGTTCACACCCGAGAGCAGAGCCTGCCGGGACGCCGTTGAATAAATGATTTCTTTTGCCATGAGATACTTCCTCCCTTACTCGACGATTCCGAGGATTTCGTCTTCACGGACGATAACGTGCTCAACGTCATCGATCTTGACTTCGGTCCCGGCATATTTTCCGACCAGGACTTTCTGACCGGCCTTTACGCTCATGGCCACGCGCTTTCCGCTGTCGTCCAGCCGGCCGGGGCCGGCGGCCACAACTTCACCCTCGAGGGGCTTTTCCTTGGCGGCGTCGGGGATCACGATGCCGCCTCGCACCTCTTCCTCGGCCTCCATTCTCTTGATCAGAACGCGGTCGTTCAATGGCTTAACCTTCATTCCTAACTCCTCCATATGAATCCTGAGTCGCTTCTGAAACCCTTCTCGCCCCACCGTCTCTTGCCGATCGACAGGTCCGACGGTGCGGGCGGCTGATGACCACCGGGGCATTTTAGCACTCCAGCCCTTCAAGTGCTAATTATAAAACCTTATGATTATCGTGTCAAGTATTCTTAGTGCTACCTGGTGATATGAAGATTTATCCTTTTAAGATACGATCTTAGGCCCCAGATGCAGGATCACTCTCTAACTGAAGCGGTCTGCAGGCGCCCGGTGGAACCCCGGTCTTGTTGGGCTTCCTTTCGTCATGTATAGTGTCCTTGGGCGGAGGTCATGATGACGGACCACATCAAGATGGGCGTCGTTCAAATGGCGCCGTCGCTTGGGAACCTTGAGCACAACCTGCAGTCCCACTTGGACTGGCTGAAGCGTGATGAAATCAAAGACGCCGACATCGTCGTCTTCCCCGAGTTGTCCTTGACCGGCTACCTTCTTCAGGACCTGGTCGCAGAGGTGGCCAACCCGGTGCGGCCGGAAAGCCCTCTGCTCGCCCCCCTGCTCAAGGAAAGCCTCCGCCGGGATATCGTCGTGGGCATGGTCGAACAGAGCAGTGATTTTCTCTTCTATAATTCGGCGGTCTATCTCTCCAAGGGAGGGATCCGTCACGTCCACCGCAAGGTTTACCTTCCCACCTACGGCATGTTCGACGAGGGCCGCTACTTTGCTGCCGGAAGTCTTTTTCGCCCCGTTGAAACCGCCTTTGGCCGCATCGGCATCTTGATCTGCGAAGATGCCTGGCATGTTTCGTCTCCCTATCTTTTGGCCCTGCAGGGAGCCCACACGCTGATCGTTCTTTCCGGAAGCCCATCGCGGGGTTGGAGCGGAGGAGGCGCCGCCGCCTCGGTGAGGGCCTGGGAGCGGGTCGGAAAGGTTCTCAGCCAGTTTCTGACCGTCCACTGGGTTTATGTCAACCGCGTCGGCTACGAGGACGGCTTGGCGTTCGCGGGCGGATCCTACATCGCCGGACCTTCCGGCGACATTCTTCTGGACGGCGAAGAAAACAAGGAGGACGTCTACCAAGTCGAGTTGTCGCTGCCCGCCCTGCGCCGCGCGAGAACACTGACGCCCATACTGCGGGACGAAAAACGCCACGTCGTCTTGGAGCACCTGAAACGCATCGAAGCGCTTCACTTCCAGGGAGAGCCCAGGAAATGAAGAGCTCTTATCCACCGGCCGTCAATATTGACCTCGCGCTTACCGTGATCGAACGTTTTCTGCGCCAGGAGCTCGAAAAGACCGGCCGCCAAAAGCTTGTTGTCGGCCTATCCGGCGGCGTCGATTCGGCGCTGTCCTGCGCCCTCGCCGTTCGAGCCCTGGGGCGCCGTCGGATCGTCGCCCTCAAAATGCCCTACAGGACAAGCAGCCCGGCCTCCGAACAGGATGCCGACACGTTGATCGCGCAGTTGGGCATCCGCGCGGAGCGGATCGACATCAGCCCCATGGTTGATTCCCTCTTCAAAAGCGATGAAGGCGCTTCTGATTTGAGGCGCGGCAACTTCATGGCGCGCGTGCGGATGGCTTGCATTTTCGACCGCTCGGCCCTTCACGGCGCCCTGGTTCTGGGAACCAGCAACAAAACGGAGCTGCTCCTGGGCTACGGAACGTGGTATGGAGATATGGCCTCTTCGCTGAATCCCATCGGCGATCTTTACAAAACCCAGGTTTGGCAGTTGGCCGGCCACCTGGACATACCCCGGACTATTCTGGAAAAGGCCCCTTCCGCCGACCTGTGGCCCAATCAAACGGACGAAGAAGAAATCGGAATTGCCTATGAAGAGGCCGACGCCGTCCTGTACCTCCTGGTCGACGAGCGCTATACCGTCGAAGAGATTCTCGGACTGGGGTTTCCCGAAGACAGGGTGCGCACCATCATGGGCAAGGTAAGGGCCAGCCAATACAAGCGGCGTCTGCCGGTTATAGCTAAGCTCTCCCAGAGGACGATCGGAATCGATTTCCGCTATCCGAGAGACTGGGGGCTTTAGAGCCCATCGGTTCTGCCTTTGTTTTCCTGCCCAAACCACATCTCTTTTTCTTTCGCCGCGGGGCCCAATTTTAGCTTGACAGCCACAATATCTTGCGCTATATTTTCCTAGCAGTTGAATATATAGAGTTCTCGACCAAATCACGGGACTCTTTCCGTCATAGCACTTGCACGTACACCTGTCTTTAGGGAGGTTTCGATGGAGCATGTAAAGGGACAATCCGGCGCAACCGGTTCAGACCGCAAGACGTCGAAGGAAACCTCGAAAAACGTCCATCCCCAGGTAGAGAACCACGGCGCCGAGGTCATGATGCCCAGCAAAAAAGATGTCGTCGATGCACTCGCACCGTTTCGCCTGACCCGCCGCTTCACGCGCGAGGGTGCCGATCCATACAGCGACGTTGCTTATACAAAGCGTGACTGCAGGATTATGAACACAGACGGGTCCACGGTTTTCGAGCTGAAGGGTGCGGAAATTCCGGAGACCTGGTCCCAGCTTGCGACGGACATCGTCGTGTCCAAATACTTCCGTAAGGCGGGAGTACCCGGGACCGAACACGAAGTCTCCGTTCGACAGGTCGTGCACAGAATCGTTCACACCTTGCGCACCGAGGGAGAGCGCCTTGGCAGCTATTTTGTGGATAAGGAAGAGGCCGACGTTTTCGAGCAGGAGCTGGTTCACCTCCTCCTGACGCAAAAGGGCGCCTTTAACTCTCCTGTCTGGTTCAACCTTGGCCTCTGGCACGAATACGGGATCGAAGGGCAGGGCGGGGCCTATTCATGGAACCCCAATACGGACAAGATCGAGGAGACGGCGAACGCCTACGAGCATCCCCAGTGTTCCGCGTGCTTTATCCAGAGCGTGCGGGACGACCTCATGTCCATTTTTCAGCTGGCGAAAAACGAGGCGCGCCTCTTCAAATACGGATCTGGGACCGGTTCCAATTTCTCACGGATACGCTCGCGGGACGAGAAGCTTTCCGGGGGCGGAACGTCGTCGGGCCTGATGTCCTTCCTTGACGTCCTTGACAGGGCGGCCGGCGCAACCAAGTCGGGAGGCACAACCCGCCGCGCCGCAAAAATGGTGGTCTTGGATGTGGACCATCCCGAAATACTTGACTTCATCCGGTGGAAGCGCTCCGAGGAGGCCAAAGCCCGCCTGCTGAAAGAAAGCGGTGTCGAACTCGAAGAAGCGGTCCGGACCGTATCCGGACAAAACGCCAACAACAGCGTCCGGGTGACCGATGAATTCATGGAGGCCTGTGAAAAGGACGGTGACGTCTCAACCTACTTCCGAACAAACCACGAGGTCGCTTCCCGCCTCAAGGCCCGCGACGTCATGCGGGAGATTTCTCAGGCGGCTTGGGAATGCGGCGATCCCGGCCTCCAGTTCGACACCACGATCAACCGATGGCATACCTGCAAAGCCACGGACCGGATCCATTCCTCCAATCCATGTTCCGAATACATGTTTCTGGACGATTCGGCGTGCAACCTGGCCAGCATCAACCTGATCAAGTTCACCGACGAGAAGGGCGACTTCGACGTGGAAGGCTTTAAGCACGCTGTAAGCCTCTTTATCACTGCCCAGGAAATCCTTGTGGATCTCTGCTCCTACCCCACCGCTCCAATTGCCCAGAACAGCCATGACTACCGCCCTCTCGGGCTCGGTTATGCCAACCTGGGAACATTGCTGATGGTCAAGGGCGTCCCATACGACAGCCCCAAGGCGCGTGCCTGGTGCGGCGCGATCACCAGTCTCATGACGGGACATGCGTACACGATGTCTGCAGTCATCGCCCAGCGGAAGGGTCCGTTTCCCGGGTTCGTCCGGAACAGGGATTCCATGCTGGAGGTGATCGGTATGCACCGCGACGCCAGCCACCAGGTGGACGCTTCCGCGCTTCCAGAAGACCTGGCCCTTGCGAGCCGGCAGGTATGGGACGACGCCCTGGTCTTCGGCCGGCAGCACGGCTACCGGAACGCTCAGGCCACCGTTATCGCCCCCACGGGAACGATCGGACTACTCATGGACTGCGACACGACGGGCATCGAACCCGACTTCTCCCTTGTCAAATTCAAGAAGCTGGCCGGAGGAGGGTACTTCAAGATCGTCAACCAGTCCGTGAAACGAGCCCTTGAAACGCTGGGATACAATGAAATCGAAACGGCCGACATCATTACTTACCTCGTCGGAACCGGCACTCTCAAGCACACGCCTCACATCAATCCGGAGTCCTTAAAGGCCAAGGGGCTCGACGACAAGGACATCTCCAAGATCGAGAAGCAGCTTTCCCGGGTGCTCGATCTCTCACAGGCCTTCTCGGCCTTCGTCATCGGCAAGGACACGCTGGCCAGGTTGGGGATTGATTCGCTGGAAGCCGCCAAGCCGGGGTTCAGTCTGCTGTCCGCCCTCGGCTTCACGCGCGAAGAAATCGAAGAAGCAGGATT
Source organism: Acidobacteriota bacterium (assembly GCA_037384885.1). GTDB lineage: Bacteria > Acidobacteriota > UBA4820 > UBA4820 > DSQY01 > JARRNO01. Next base: position 16,743 of record JARRNO010000005.1, on the reverse strand, counting down.
GCACGCCTGTGGTCACGCCACCCTGGAAGGCGCCCCCCATCTCAGGGAAGAGCACCTTCCCGTATTCGACTGTGCGAATCGCTGCGGCAAGCATGGGAAGCGCTTCATCGCTCCCCTGGCCCACGTCAAGATGATGTCGGCGGCGCAGCCTTTCATTTCAGGGGCGATCAGCAAAACGGTCAACCTGCCGGGGTCGATCACCCCTGAAGAGATTGAGCGAATCTACATGGAGGGATGGAAACGCGGCATCAAAGCCATCGCCGTTTACCGCGACGGTTCCAAGGTGACTCAGCCGCTTTCCGACGCTTCCACGCAATCCAAGAAGGTCAAAGCAAAACCCGCCGCCCAGCCCGGCCCCGTTCAGGCGCCTGAGATTTGGCGTACGCCCCTGCAGCGTCGCCGGCTTCCTAAGAAGCGGGACGGGTTTACGCAGGAGGCTCGGGTCGGCGGCCAGAAAGTCTATCTCCGCACCGGCGAGTACGAGGACGGGAGGCTGGGCGAGATCTTTATCGACATGCATAAAGAGGGTGCGGCCTTCCGTTCGTTGACGAACTGCTTCGCCATCGCCGTCTCGCTGGGCCTGCAGTACGGTGTCCCGCTTGACGAATATGTGGACTGCTTCACCTTTACCCGCTTTGAGCCGCAGGGCACAGTAGTGGGGCATCCCAACATCAAGTACGCCACGTCTGTCATCGACTACCTCTTCAGGGTGCTCGCGCTCGAATACCAGAACCGGACAGACCTGGTGCAGGTGGCGCCCACGGAAAGTGCGACTCAGCCTATGGAGAAGACCATCACGTCCCCTACCTCGAGCCGGAAAGAAGTCCAGGAAGCGGAAAAGGTGCTCTCCGATGTCCCCGTCTACAAGATCGACGCCACTGAACCCGCGGCCGACGCGCTGTCCCAGCATCTGGGGACGATGATGGGGGACGCTCCATTCTGCAATATCTGCGGCCATATCACGGTGCGGAACGGCAGCTGCTACCGCTGTCTCAACTGCGGGAATTCACTGGGCTGCTCCTGAAGGAAACGATGCCGTCGCACTATACGCGCACCAAACGCATGTTAAGGGGTTGGGCCGCTGTCCGGGTTACAGCGGCCCAGCTCTTCTGGCTGGTTTCTGGAACCGCCCTTTATGCATTTGCCATCCGTGGATTCATACTCCCCACTCACCTGCTCACAGGTGGCGTCACCGGCACCGCCATCCTCGGGCATGCCGTCTTTCACTGGCACGTCGGCCTGACGGTTCTGCTCCTTAATATTCCTATCTTTCTGCTGGGAACCAGGGACCTCGGCAGGCGATTCGCGCTCTATTCGGGCGCCGCCGTCTTGATCTTCTGGATCGTTACGGACTACTCGTCCATCCAACCCCTTACCCGGGACCCCATGCTCGGCGCGATCTTTGGGGGGCTGCTGGGAGGCATGGGGAGCGCCTTTGCCCTGCGTTCCAGAGGCTCGCTCGGTGGATTCGATATTCTGGCGGTCTTTTTCAACCGGCGGTTTGGGCTGGGAGTCGGGGAGGTCAGCCTGGTCCTGAACGGGCTGCTGATTGTCGCAGCCGGATTCATCGAAAAGCCTGAGCTCGCCATGTACACGCTAATCGGCATCTTTGTCTCAAGCCGCACAATTGATACTCTTCAGGCCCCAAGGCGTAGAAAGGCTGTTCTAATTATTTCGGACGAGTCCGTCTCCATCCGCCGGCGCATCCTCCAAGAAATGCACCGCGGAGCCACTATCCTCAACGCCCAGGGCGCCTTCACCGAACGGGACAGAGATGTCCTGCTCTGTATTATCACGCGGGCTGAACTCCGAGAGATGAGGGACATTGTTCTGAGCGAGGATCCCCGGGCTTTTCTGACCATTCTGGAGGCGAATGAAGTTGTCGGACGCTTCCGCAGTTCCTCCGCGCGCGCCCTGATGCAGAGGCTCACCGCCCGGCCCCGCTTCTAGCCGGCGTTCCGCCCCGCCCCCAGCCACGACGGGGAGGCTCTGCCCCGGGAACCCGGGGCTCATCGGCTTTTCCATCGCTTTGCCGGGCCGCCGGAGAATATTTCAGCCTGCGGCACCTCTAGCTGCGTCTCGGCTGGAGAGCACGATCCATGCAAGATGGCTCGTTCTTTACTTCTCCCATACCATCTCAACCTTACAGCACGAGTAGTCAATAACTTGACGGTTTACGGCGCCGAGCCGTTAAGCGTCATTACGTCGCCGGCTTTTGCGTCTATTTATTGGCATGGCTTTTGCTCTCATAAGGGGCAGCCGCACCAACGCGTTCATCAACTCCGGGGCCGCGGCTGGGAAAAGTAAGGGAGCAGTCCAATGAAAACATCGCCACGAAACAAAATAACGATACTTGCTGTCGCAGCCCTGTTGTTCAGTCTATCTGCAGCGCTCGACGCCGCTTGCCCAGCCAACATTCAGTTGGGGAATCTCGGGTCATTAAGATCTTATCAGGCACCAATCAATGGAATTCCTGCTGATGGATCCGGCAACGGTACCATCCAAACCGTGTTCTGGGCGGAAGGCAGCGCCGCCCAGTTGAACAGCGGAAGTCTGCCCACCTACCGGATGATCAGCCCTTACCTGAACGGCTATTTTGTCTCAGCCGATCTCGGGAGCCCGGATGTTGCCGGCTCGTGCCCCAATACCGCGGAACGTCTCGTTTTTCTCTACTCCATCGAAAACAACGGGCACGGACAATACCTTGTCATGAATACGGGGTGGGACCCCACGGTGGGCGCTTTCAATTTCGACAACGTTACTAACAGCAGTGTGTCAGCTCCTCAAGGACCCCTGGCCGCCAAAAACATCCTCAGCAGGCACCGGCGGCTTCCCGGGTCGCCAGGGGCGCTTTCACCCGTTTCCATACCCCGCCCTTCCATCCAACATATCCAGAACCAGGGAACGCAGGACCGTATTACCGTTGCCTGGCGGCCCATCCAAAATCTGAAGGGCTATTCGGACCAGCCCCCGCAGCACTCTCCCAACATCGTGACCGGCATTGCTGTGCGTTATTACCAGGGGTACACGGCTCCGGACAGCTTTAAGACCACCAGCTGGATGCTGGCCGTGGGGGGCGTTGTCAACTGGGGGAACAACGGAAATGATCCCGGAACCGCCACGATCATGGTGCCGCATGAGCCCGGCCTGAAAACCTATATCGCCCTGACCGTCCTCTTCGACAACGCCTACCCTTCGTTCTATGGCCGCCCACCGATCTCCGAAACCGCTTTTGTGGGTGAGAACTCGACCGTTTCGGAGGCCCCTGCCTCCTTGCAGTTCACCGGGATAACGGCATCATGGATTTTTAACACCATCCGGGTATCCTGGCATGTGGACTCCGTCGAATCCGTTGAGTCTTTCAGGGTGTTCTGGTCCGCCAGGCCGAGCGGCATGTTTCTTGTGGCTGGCGATACGGTTTCGCCCACTGCTCCAGTATTCGGTACGTTCTCGCAATCCTTTGAGGTGGAGGCAAGCCAGCCAGGGCCCCTCTACGTGCGCGTCATGGCGCGCCTGAAAGATGGGACCATCGCCTACAGTAAGACGATAGAAGTGACAAAGGGAAGCTTGCCACTGTCTCCTGCCCCAGCTCACTTCTGACTCTCCTGACCCTCATTGCCAACGAAAAAGCCCGGCTGGAAGCCGGGCCTTTTCGTGCTGAGTCGATCAATCCACCTGTCAGGCGGACTCCTCGGCCAGTGAGGCCTGCGCCGCTGCCAGGCGCGCCACCGGGACGCGGAAGGGAGAACACGAAACGTAATTCAGGCCGGCAGCATGGCAAAAGGCGACCGAACTCGGTTCCCCACCGTGCTCGCCGCAGATTCCGATCTGAAGATCCGGGTTCTTCTCCCTGCCCTTCTTGATGGCAACTTTCATAAGCCCGCCCACGCCTTCGCGGTCCAATTTCTGAAAGGGATCCGCCGGAAAGATATCCTTGTCCAGGTACGTTCCCAAGAAGCCCTTCACATCATCGCGGGAGATACCAAATGTGGTTTGGGTCAAGTCATTGGTGCCGAAGGAAAAGAACTGGGCCGTCCCGGCGATCTTGTCCGCAGCCATGCAGGCCCGTGGGAGCTCGATCATGGTACCCACGAGGTATGGGATCTTGGTTCCCCGCCGCGTCATCACCTCGTCGGCGAACTGATGGACCTGCTGGCTAGTCAGCCGCATCTCCATTTCGTTGCCCACGAGCGGTATCATGATTTCGGGTTTCACCTCCAGACCTTCGGCATCCACATCGCAGGCCGCCTCAAGAACGGCCTTGATCTGCATTTCGTAAATTTCCGGGTAGGAAATGCCCAGGCGGCATCCCCGGTGTCCAAGCATGGGATTGTTTTCATGCAGGGCTTCGATGTGCTCTTCCACGCGCTTTTCACTGATGCCCAACTCACTGGCGATGGATCCGACCTTCTCCTTGAAGACTTCCGGTTTCAAGGCGTCTCGCGACGGCAGGAACTCGTGTAGGGGCGGGTCCAGCAATCGGATGGTCACCGGCCGCCCTGCCATCGCCCGGAAGATACCTGCAAAGTCTTCCTTCTGAAAAGGGAAGAGTTCGTCAAGCGCCGACCTTCTCGCCTCTTCCGATTCGCTGAGAATCATCCGCCGGACGAAATGGATCCGTTTCCCTTCGAAAAACATGTGCTCCGTTCGACACAACCCAATCCCCTGGGCCCCCAGCTTGACGGCCAGGGCCGCCTGTTTCGGCGTATCGGCATTGGTCCATACCTGGAGCCTGCGGTACTTATCCGCCCAAGTCATGAGCTTCGCGAACTGTTGATAGTTCTTTGATTTCTCAGGTGCGAGGCTGCCCTCCAGGACCTGGAGAGCCTCGCTGGGGGTGGTGGGAAGCTTGCCCAGAATCACGTCGCCGCTAAAGCCGTCCACGGAAAGCCAGTCCCCCTCATTAATCGTTTTGCCCGCCACCTGGATCCGACCCGCCTGGTAGTCGATATTCAGGACGCCGCAACCGACGACGCAGACCTTCCCCATCTGACGCGCGACCAGAGCAGCATGGGAAGTCATGCCGCCTTGTTGGGTCAGGATTCCTTCCGCCGCGTCCATGCCGCGGATGTCTTCCGGACTCGTAAATTTTCGGACCAGAATGACCTGCTCGCCTCGCTTCCTCCAATCTTCCGCATCCTGTGCATTGAAGACGACCCGGCCACTTGCTCCACCGGGACCGGCCGGAAGGCCTCTGGCTACGACGTTGCCTTCCCTTACGGCCTCCTCCTTGGCTTTCCTGTCAAACACGGGCGCAAGGAAGGCCGCGATCCCGTCCGCATCGGGGCGGACCACCGCTTCCTTCTCCGATATCAAGCCCTCCGCTTCCATGTCCACCGCCATTCTGGCGGCGGCAAACGGGTGGCGTTTGCCGGTCCGCGTCTGGAGCATCCAAAGCTTTCCCTCTTCGATCGTGAATTCAAAGTCCTGCATATCCCGGTAATGGCTTTCGAGTTTGTTGCGGATGTCCATAAGCTGTTGGTACGCGTCCGGCATGGCCTCTTCCAGTTCCCCGATAGGCCTGGGCGTGCGGATGCCTGCCACCACGTCTTCGCCCTGAGCGTTCAGAAGGAACTCTCCGTACACCTGATTTTCGCCGAGGGCGGGATCGCGCGTAAAACCGACCCCCGTGCCCGACGTCTCTCCCCGGTTTCCGAACACCATGGTCTGAACATTTACAGCCGTTCCCCAGTCATGGGGAATTCCGTAGATCTTTCGGTATGCAACCGCCCTCTCATTCATCCACGAGCCGAAGACCGCCCCGATGGCGCCCCATAGCTGGTCTTGGGGGTTTTCCGGAAAATCCACGTTCAGCCGTCTTTTGATTTCTTCCTTGTAACGCCGGGCCAGGTCCTGCAGATCATCCGTACTTAAATCGGTGTCGAAGCGCGCCCCCGTCTCCTTCTTTTTTGCTTCCATAATGACGTCGAAGGGATCGTCGTCCTTTTTCGATTCGGGCTTCATCCCCAAGACCACGTCGCCGTACATGGCGATGAACCGGCGGTACGAGTCCCAGGCGAAACGCTCGTTACCCGTCACTTCCGCCAAGCCTTTGACCGTCTCAGCGTTCAATCCGAGGTTCAGGACCGTATCCATCATGCCGGGCATGGAAGCCCTGGCCCCTGACCGCACGGAAAAGAGAAGAGGATTCTTCGCATCTCCGAATTTTCTTCCCATGATGGATTCCACCCTGGCAAGAGCTTTCTTGACTTCCTCCTTCAGTTCCTCCGGGTAATTCCGGTCATTGTCGTAAAAGTAAGAGCAGACCTCCGTGGTGAGAGTAAAACCAGGCGGCACCGGGATGCCCAGGTTGGTCATTTCCGCGAGGCCGGCTCCCTTCCCCCCGAGAAGGTTCTTCTGATCACCGCTTCCTTCAGCTTTTCCATCGCCGAAAAAATAGACCCAATTTGTCATTTTTCTACCTCTGTCAGTTTCGATCTCAGTTTATCACGGCATCGCACCGCCAAACCGTCTGCGGCGTGGATGCTCAGATGACGCCTTCAACCTGAAAGTAGTAGGGGGATCGCGCCCTTCGGAATGCTTCGGGAGCAAGCCGGCCTACCACGCGCTTTGTCCCCTCCAGAGCCTTCTCGTCCAATCCGCGCTCGATCCCGTCCCAGGCAATCAGATTGAGTGATTCCCCCTCACGAGTGGATACCTCCCAGATCAGGTGCCTGCCCTTAACCGTGCGGCAGCCTTGAGGTTTCACGTCCTCCAGGGCGATCCAGGGATCTGCGGCGGCTGGACCGAGAGGGTCCAGCGATTGGAGGGTGACCCACGCCGCGTCTAACGCCTCGCGCCCTAGTACAACATAACGCTTCGAGGGCCGATCTCCTTCCACTTCGGGAAAAGAACCCAACGCCGATTCCAGATCCTGAAGTCTATCGCTCCTGACCGTAAAACCCGCCGCCGCCTTGTGGCCTCCAAATCGAACCAGGCATCCTTCGGCATCCGCAAGCATTTGCGTAACATTATCGTTGCCGAATGATCGCGCCGACCCCGTCCCCTCATCCCCGTCCACCGACACGATGAAGGCGCTCTTTTCAAATCGTTCGCTCACTCTCGCCGCCACAGGCCCCAGAACACCCCGGTGCCAGTTCGGGGAAGCGCCGAACGCCACTCTCGACTCCTTGCCGCCGACCACGCCGACAGCTTCCACGAGAGCCGCTTCCTGGCATACCTTTCTCTCCCGGTTCAGCTTCTCCAAGAGACCGATCATCTTGGACGCACGGTCCGCCCTTTTTTCCAGGAGGAGGTCCAACACGAGGCCGGCGTCCTGCATCCGGCCGGCCGCGTTAAATCGGGGCGCCAAAAAGAAGGTCACGTGATGGCTTTTTACGGGCATGGGAAAGCTGCACTTGGAGAGAAGCTGGGCCAGCCCCGGATTGGGAGTTTCCTCGAGCGCCTTGAATCCGGCAAGACAGATCTTTCGGTTGAGAATTGACATGGGAACAACATCGGAGACGGTGGCAATGGCGCATAATCTCAAAAAAGGTTCATCGGGAAGAGACATCCCGAGATGCCTGGCCGTTGCTCTCAAGAGCATGAAAGCGACCGACGCACCGCAAAGGGTCTGAAGCTCGCCTTCATCGCCATTCCTTTCGACGTGCGGATTGACTATCCAGCCCGGAGGTTGGCAGCCCGGAGCAGGAGCATGGTGGTCGGTCACGATGAGATCGATTCCCGCTTCGATAATTGCCGCTCCCACCTCGCTGGCATTTGTGCCGCAATCCGTCGTTAAAACGAGCGAGACACCTTCCTTCCGGACGAAATCCAGACTGCGGTTGGACAGCCCGTAGCCCCCATCAAAACGCGAAGGGACAAAGGACGTTACACGGCCGCCGAGCGCCCGGAGTCCTCCCACCAGGGTCGCCGTGCCCATGAGCCCATCCACGTCGTAGTCGCCGTGAACCAGTATGGATTCACCGGAACGAACCGCTGAGGAGAGCCGGTCCGCAGCGTCCCAAAGCGCCGTAAATGTGTTGGGAGCCGGAAATCGGAGCGGTGTTTCGTCCAGAAACGGGCGACGAGATTCGGCATCCGGAAATAGGAAGGCCAGGAACATGGCCGTATCGGGGGAAAGGCTGTGGTTTCCAGCCAGCTCTGAGGCGTCTTCCCGCCAATCAACCGCTTCGACCCAGTTCCCGCTTGGCAAGTATTTCTCCTGCTTCCCCGCGGAGCATTTCCCGCGAATGCTCCCCAATCCGCTGCCGCCTCCCCTTCACCCATGCCGGGCCGAGCAGGACCTCACGGTGATGAGGTCAACATTTCATTCCCGGTCATTATCTTTGCTACCAAAATCGCTGCCATGGAAAAAAAGCCACCTGGCGGCGGCTTGGCATCTCGGTCGGACCATATTTTTGGTGGAGCTAGGGGGATTCGAACCCCCGACCTCTTGAATGCCATTCAAGCGCGCTCCCAACTGCGCCATAGCCCCACCAGGAGAGACATTATAGGAGATGCAGCCTCCCGGGTCAACCCCGTCCAAGGCCCGCCGGGCTATGATCGAAATTGAAGCAGGACAAGCCGAAGTCTCATGCTTCCCCGCGCTTTTAGAACACGCGCGGGGAAGCGGATGACTTTATTTTCCCATCTGCGTTTCCTGGCTCAGCACCTGGTGGTGCGGGCGCCAGAATGCCCAGCGCAACTGCGCCCATCGCTGGAATCGGTCGAGGTAAACAAAGAAGACCGGAGTGATGTAAAGGGTCAGGAACTGGGAAAAGAGCAGGCCCCCGACTACTGCAAGACCGAGCGGACGCCTCGATTCTGACCCGGCACCGAAACCGACGGCGATGGGCAGCGTCCCCATCAGGGCCGAGAATGTGGTCATCAAGATGGGGCGAAATCGGATGAGGCACGCCTCGACAATCGCGTCTTCGGCGCCCTTGCCTTCATTTCTCTGGGCATCGAGCGCGAAGTCGATCATCATGATGCCGTTCTTTTTCACCAGGCCCACGAGCATGATGATGCCGACAAAGGCGTAAATGCTCAAATCCACCCGGAAAATCAACAGGGTGAGCAGGGCGCCGAATGCAGCAAAAGGCAAGGCGGAGAGGATTGTTATGGGATGGATAAATGATTCATAAAGGACCCCGAGCACCATGTAAATCACGAGAACGGCGAGCAGGAGGAGAAGGCCCAGCCCTTTCAGCGATGACTGGAACGCCTGGGCGCTCCCCTCGAAGCTCGTGGTCAACGTCGGAGGGAGTACTTTCTTGGCCAGCGCATCGACTTCGTCGACGGCCTGGCCAAGAGAAAAGTTGGGCGCCAGGTTGAACGACAACGTGACGGACGGGAGCTGCCCGGTATGGTTTACAGAGAGAGGTCCCAGGGATTTAGTGAGCTTTGCGACGGCGTCCAGCGGCACCATGGCGCCCGTATCGGAGCTGACGTACAGCTTTGAAAGGGCCGCCGGATCACGCTGGAAGCGCGGCAGCATTTCCATGACAACCCAGTATTCGTTGTTGGGAGCGTAGATTGTGGAGACACGCTGCGAGCTGTAAGCATAACCGAGAGTTCGTTCGATTTGCTCGGGCGTGACTCCGAGCGTTGCCGCCTTGTCCCGGTTAATCACCACGTTCACTTGAGGATTCTTGATCTGTAGGTCGCTCGTCACGTCCTGCAAACCGGGAAGGGAGCTCATTTTGTTCTGCAGGAGCTCCGAATATTTGTAGAGCGCCTTGGTGTCCGCCCCCAGGATGGTGAACTGATATTGGCCCTTGCTTAAGCGGCCGCCGATACGGATGGGCGGAGGATTCTGCATGAACACCATGATCCCGGGCACCTTGGACAGCTTGCCTCTGAGCTCCTGAATGACCTGGTCCACACCCAGCTTCCGATGCGATCTCGGTTTCAGGTGCATGAAGAGGATGCCCTGGTTGCTCTCGGTAAAGCCGCCGAAAGTGGAGAGGAAGTTTTCCACGTTTGGATCTTTGGCCACGATCGCCGCCACCGCCTTCTGCCGGCTTCTCATGGCGTCGAAGGAAATGCCCTCCTTGGCCTGGGTGAAGGCGAAGATTTGGTTGTTGTCCTCGCTCGGGATAAAGCCCTTCGGAATGATGACGAACAAGTACCCGGAGAGGACGAGGATCGCCCCCGAAAAGACCATGACCCAACGCCTGCGGCGCAGCGTCCAGTGCAGGGTCCGTCTGTAGAATTCGATCATCCAGTCGAAGACCCGCTCCGAGGACTGATAGAACTTGCTGTGGTGAACCTCGCGCGGGGGTTTTAAAAACCGGCTGCACATCATGGGCGTCAGCGTCAAGGAGACGACGCCCGACACCAGGACGGCTGCCGCGATGGTCACGGCGAACTCGTGGAAGAGACGTCCGAGAATGCCGCCCATAAACAGAATGGGGATAAATACCGCCGCGAGGGAAAGGGTCATTGAAATGATGGTGAATCCGATTTCTCTTGAGCCCTCGAGCGCCGCCTCCATGACCCCCTTTCCCATTTCCAGGTGGCGCACGATGTTTTCCAGCATGACGATGGCGTCGTCGACAACAAATCCGACGGAGAGAACCAGCGCCATGAGAGAAAGGTTGTCAAGGCTGTACCCCATGGCCGACATGACGATAAAAGTCCCGATGATCGCCATGGGCATGGCCAGGGAGGGTATGACCGTCGCCAGAAGATTTCTCAGGAAGAGGAAAATGACCAGGATGACGAGGCACAGGGTCAGGATCAGCGTGAACTTCACGTCGTTGACCGAGGCCTTGATGGATTCGGACCGGTCATAAAGAATGTGCAGCGATACGGAAGCCGGCAACTGTTTTCTGAATGTGGGCAGAAGGTCCTTAACCGACTGCGCAACGGCCACGGTGTTGGTTCCCGGCTGCCTCTGGATGGCCAGGATTACGGAACGCTGGTCGATGTACCAGGCGGCCGTCTTATCATTTTGAACGCTGTTGAGAACCCGGCCAAGCTGGTTCAAGCGGACGGGCTGGCCGTCTCGATAAGCCACGATAATCGGCCGGTAACCTTGGGCGTCGAGGAGCTGCCCCGTTGCCTGCACCGTAAACTGCTTGTGCTTCCCGTAAAGGGTTCCGGTCGGCAGATTCACGTTCGACTGGCTGATGGCGGCCGCAACCTGGTTCACGCTGATTTTTCGCGACGCGAGCGCATCCGGATTCAATTGGACCCGCACAGCATACTTCTGCGAGCCGTAAACCTGAACCTGGGCCACGCCGGGCACGGTTGAAATCCGTTGCGCCATGAGCGTCTCGCCGTAGTTGTCCAGCGTGTAAAGGGGTAGTGTCGGCGAAGTCAGCGCCACATAGAGGATGGGCTGCTGTGCGGGGTTCACTTTCCGGTATGACGGCGGGCTCGGCATGTCCGGGGGAAGCTGCCCCTGCACCTGCGCAATCGCCGCCTGAACATCCTGGGCCGCCGCATCCAGGTTCCGGCTCAGATCGAACTGGAGCGTAATGTCCGTCCTTCCCTGGGTGTTGGTGGAACTCATGGACGAGAGCCCCGATATGGTCGAGAATTGCTTTTCCAGGGGGGTAGCCACGGCCGAGGCCATGGTGTCGGGGTTTGCCCCGGGAAGGCTTGCACTTACCTGGATCGTAGGGAAATCCACGTTGGGCAGATCTGAAACAGGCAGCTGACGGTAGGCCGTGATGCCGAAGATCAGTATGGCCAGCATGAGAAGAGTCGTCATAACCGGCCGTCGGATAAACAATCCGGATATGTTCATCTCACTCTCCCCGGTCCTCTTGACCTGCCTCGTTCTTGATAGAAACCGGGGCGCCGGGTCTGAGAAGCAGCTGTCCTTCCGTCACGACGGTCTCGCCCGCTTTTACCCCGCTCTTGATCACCGTCACCCCATCATGGTCCGGGCCCGTTTCCACGGGCCTCAGGTCGGCCGTCTTGTCCGGTTTGACTATATAGAGGTAAGTCCCCTTCTGCCCGGTCTGAACGGCCTGGGAAGGAACGACGACGGCGTTCTTCATTTCGGAAAGCACCAGCGAGACGTTCACAAACTGCCCCGGCCACAAGCCTTCCTCCTGGTTGGGAAAGGTCGCCTTCAACATGACCGTTCCGGTGGTCGTATCCACCTGGTTGTTTACAAAACTCAGGGTTCCGGAATAGCTCTTGGCGTCGTCGCCGTCCGGCTTCACCTGCACGGCGAGGCGCCCTTCCCTTGCCCTCGCGCGAATTTCGCCAAGGTCGTTCTCAGGGACCGAAAACGTCACGTATACCGGCTTGATTTGGTTAATCACCACCATGGGGTTGGCATCGTTGGCCTTGACCAGATTGCCCTCGTGCACCAGGAGGCTGCCGGTCCGCCCATTGATGGGAGAAGTGATCGTGCAATAGCCCAGGTTGAGTTCCGCCTGCCTCACGGCGGCCTTGTCCGCATCTACGGCTGCCTCCAAGGCCTGGGCGTTGGCCTTGACCTGGTCGAACTGGGACTGGTTCACATAGTCCTTCTGAATCAACAGGGCGTAGCGCTTCACATCGGCCCGGGCGTTTTCAGCCTGGGCCGTGTCGCCCTTCAGCTTTGCCCTGGCCTGGGTCAACGCCGCGGCGTAGGGCCTAGGGTCGAGCTGGAACAACAGCTGCCCCTTCTTGACGTCGTCTCCCTCTTTGAAGGCCACCTTGATAAGTTCACCGCCTACGCGAGCGTTGACGTTCACCGTACTGTAGGCCTGCACGTTGCCGATCGTGTTGATTTCGACCGGGATGTCGCGCTGCTGGGCTTTGGCCACGGTGACGGGAGCGCCTGAACGTTGCGCCCCGTGGTGCCCCTTACCGGAGCAGCCGGCCAGAACGACAAGTGCCGCCACCGCAAGTCCAGCCGCCAGCAAGTGGAAGTGGAAAGTGCGGGCCCGGCCTTTGGAAGGTCTCTCCCCTCTTTGAACCGTTGCTCTCGGATTCATGGTTTCCCTTTCTTTTCGACGCCGCCGATCATGACATCGGTCTGGGGGCTGTGAACTTTAAGCGTACCCGTGTCATAGGCAAGTTGAGCAACCGCCTGCAGCCAATCCGTGCGGGCTTGAACCGCCTGTGCGCGCGCATCCTCGAGGGCGCTTTGTGCGGAGAGAAGATCCAGAATGCTCCCCACGCCGGCCTTATACCGGCCGAGGGCCACATCGTAGGATTCTTTGGCGCTGGCTAGAAGATCACGGCTTGTGGAGAGCCTCTTCTCTGCCGTCTTCAAGGTATAGAAGCTCGCCCACACCTGGTACACCACCTGGTCCTCAAGTGACTCAAATTGTGCCTGGGCCTGCTTCGCATCGGCCTCGGCGCCGATGATCTGGTATCTTCGAATCATCCCATCGAAAAGCGGAATCTTCACGGACAACTGCGCATTATAAGTGTCGGCCCTGTTGGTCGTCGGTGAGAGGTAGTAGAGCCTGCCGGCTTGTCCGGAAAGTTCGAGAGAAGGGTAGCGGGAAGCCTTGACGGAACGGACGTGTGCCTGAGCTTCTCTCGCTCTGGCTTTCAGCGACTCCAGATCCGGCCGGTTCATTGTGGCTTTATCGATCAGGGTGGAAACCTTATCGGTGACTTTGACAACGGGAATCGCCTTGCTGACCGGTTGAATATTGAAGGGCGTGTTTGCCGGCAAACCGATTGCCGTGGCCAAACCCCCGCGGATGGTGTGCATCTGTCCCTCATAGGTCTCCAGCTTTAATTGCGACTGGGAGAGAGCCGTTTTGGCCTGGAGCACATCTGCAATGGTTCCCAGGCCGGCCTGATGCCGGACTTTCGCCGCTTCAAGGTTCGTCTCGGCCTGCTTCAGCGCGGTCTGCTGGGCCTCGGCAAGGGCGCGGGCGTTCATATACTGGTAATAGGCCGTTTCTACATTTAGAATGACCGTTTGGATGGCGGTATTGTGGCTCCAGTTTGCGGCGATGAGGGCTTCACGCGCTTCATCCACCTTGGCCTTCCGGCCACCGAAATCAAAGAGAAGATAGGAGAGCTGCGCCGATGGCGACCAGCTGCTCTGCGAGAAATAGAACTGGACCCCGATGGCCGAACTGCCCACACGTGAGGCATCCACGTTGAGATCGAGCGTAGGATAGTACGCCCCTTTCTTTTCACCCACGTTTGCCGCCGCCGAAAGAGCCTGCAGCCAGGCAGCGCGGGTCGCCGGGTTGTTCCTCAGCGCCAGGTCGATGACATCAGCCAACGTCCAATGGGCCTTGGAGGCAAAAAGATTCTCCGGAATTCCGGGAGCTTTTACAGCGGGCTTTTTCTCGTCCTCCTTCGGCGGCGTCCAAGCCTTGTTCGGAGCAGGCGAGGTATCCTGGGTCAGCCTTTCGGTCATGGTGCTGTAGCTGCACCCTGACAGGGCCAGAAGCCCCGCCAAGACCACGGCGAAAAGTAGCAGCGGTAAAGCCTTTTTTCTAAGAGGCATACGCATGTCCTCCGCGTGCGGGCCGTTCCGCCGCTGAAATGCCGTAGAGAAAGACATCGTAGATGAATTCTGCATCTTCGAGGGCCCTCGGTGGGTCGTTCTGGTAGAGACGCTGCGAGATCATGGCGATATCGGCCTCCATGATCATCGTCGCCAGCTTCTCCGGATTGCATCTTCTAAAAAATCCCTTCTTCATGCCCTCTTCCAGGACCGAGGCCAGCTTTTCCAAGCCCGATCGGTAACGGTTGTTGGTGAGCCTCTCCCTGTGGCCCTGCGCCACGCTGCGTTCGTAGAGCAGAACCCGGAAAAACCGGCGATGCTCGTCAAAATAACTCATGTGGCGCAGGATGAACAGCCGGATTCTGGCTTCCGGCGTTTCCGGGCTGTCCAGGATATTGCCTAGCTCTTCCTTCATGGGTTCGAGGGCGGTATGAAAGACGGAATCCAGGAGCTGTTTTTTCGTTTCGAAGTAGGTGTAGAGCGTTCCCTTGGCCACCCCCGCTTCCTCCGCCACCTTGTCCATGGTCAGAGCCTGGACGCCCTCGCGCTCGATCAGTTTTGTTACTGCCTCACGGATACTGTCGCGCATGAAACTTTCCAGGAGGCTTTTTCGTTTATGGAGGGTAGAGTTCGTGGTCAATTGCTTCTCCTCTGGGAAAAATATGACCTGCTGCTGGAAATTTTGACACCGGTTGCCAAAAGCTACCCCTCGGAAATGGGAATCCACGCCGTCAGCCAGGGGCTGCAATGCCTGGGCGGATCCGGCTCTGCGTACTTTTCGGCAGGAGTCTCACCGACTTCGAAGAGCTGTCCTGAATATCCAGCGTCAGAACTTCGAACAGGCGCCGCAGAATCAGTTCGGCTTTCGCTGACATACGTTCCGCTACCGGGTGCGTGTACACCCGATCAAACAGGAAGTTTCGATGGGCCTTCACCGCTTCACCGATCTCTTCCGAAAATCCAAGAACAGGCACGTCGCCGTCCTGTACGGCCGGCGGCGATCCCAGCGTACCCAAGCGAGGCTTTGTGTTTTGTACCAGGTCGTTGATCAGAATGTCGATCATGTTGCGCACCACCAGGCGTCCCCAGAGGATGCGGTCTTCTTTCCAAAGCCTGGACACAGAGTCCCTTTCCCATGCCATTTTCAACAACAGGTTGGGCAGCGACTGCAGTTCATCCACGGTTAGAAACCGGACCCTCAAGGCGTCTTCCATGTCGTGGGTCACCCAGGCGATCTGGTCCGCCGCGTTCACGATCTGCGCCTCAAGCGAAGGCGATTTTTTCTTAAAAAAGCGTTTCCGAACGTTTTTTGCTTCGTTCAGATCATAGCTTTCGAGTTGGTACGGAAGCGTGGGCACATCGAACGCAGTCTCATGACGAAGAATCGCCTCAAGCGCCGAGCTGGAGAGGTTTAACCCCGGAAACTGCGGGTAGCGTCGTTCCAGCCGCGCGACAATCCGGTAAGACTGAAAGTTCTGTTCGAACGCCAGTCCCCCCTCGGGCCTCGGCAGTCCGAAGCGGGTTTCCAACGCTTCTCCCATCAATCGGTTCAGAGCCGCCTCTCCCCGATGGCCAAAGGGAGGATGCCCCAGGTCGTGGGCGTAAGCAACCGCTTCACAGAGGTCTTCGTCACACTCCAATGCACAGGCAATGCTCCGGGCGATCTGCGCGACTTCCAGGCTGTGAGTCAGCCGGGTCCGGTAGAAATCGCCTTCATGAACTACAAACACCTGCGTTTTATACCCAAGCCTCCTGAAGGCTTCCGAGTGCAGAATCCGGTCGCGATCCTGCTGGAAGAAGGTCCGATGCGAGGGATGGCGCGCCGGGAATTCATGCTCCACAGCATCGTCGCATTTTTGAGCCCACGAAGCGAGAGTCGCCTGTCTCTTCGCACACAGCTGATGCCGCATTGCTTCTCCTTTCGCAAGCCCCATTGTACCCAATTCAGCCCGCTGGCTCCAGGGAGCACCGCCCTCTTGACGTCCAACCCTGAACTGGGTACATTGTTCGCGGGCGGGCGTAGCTCAGTCGGTAGAGCGCGAGCTTCCCAAGCTTGAGGTCGGGGGTTCGAGACCCCTCGCCCGCTCCAAATCACCAAGACCTGAACGGCGGACCGGATTCCCCCGGTCCGTTTTTTCCGGCACCTCGAAGCCCCGACCCGTCGAGGGGTGCGGGGAACGGCACGGTTCCCCGCAGCAGCGGACGTCCCGCGCAACAGCGGGGGTGACAGGGCGCCTTAGCGCCCGCCCTTAGGGGGCCGGCCGAGGTCCCCTAGGGAGAGCGTTGAAGCGCGACGGAGGGCGGTTCGAGACCCCTCGCCCGCTCCAAATCACCAAGACCTGACCGGCGGGCCGGATTCCCCCGGTCCGTTTTTT
>JARRNO010000004.1:0-24171 GCA_037384885.1 Acidobacteriota bacterium | reverse complement strand
GACCTTCCGGCCGCCGTTTCCAAGGGTGCAGTAAGCTCCCACAAGGTCCCAGAGCCTGACGTGCAGCGATCCCAGGGCCATACCGAGGCCGTAGCTTTCCGGGCTTTTCCACGAGTGCACCAGGCCGAGATCGTAAAAAAGACGGTAGGTGTTGTCCAGGCCCACGTTGCGGAGCACTTCCATTGCGGGGATGTTCCTGCTGTTGGCGAGCGCGTTGCGGTAGAGAATCGGCCCGAGATACGAATCGTCGAAATCCTTGACGATGTATGTCCCGCTCTTGGGATCGAGGGCCAGTCCCACGTCAGTCAGCAGGCTCGAAGGGTCATAATCTCCCAGCGTCAGGCCCAGGCCGTAAATGAAGGGTTTCAGCGTGCTCCCCGAGGAGCGCGGAATGCGGGCGTAATCGATGGCGCCCTTGTCGGCCCTGTCCATGTAGTCGGCCGAACCGACGTAGGCGAGCACGCGGCCGTCCTTCTTGGAAGCGACGATCACCGCAAGGTTTCCCACGCCCCTGCCGCGATACCTGTTGAAGGCCTTCCAGGCCAGCCAGGAGACTTCCTTCTGCAGGTCGAGGTCGATGGTGGTTTGGTAGATATGCCCGTCCACGGCCTTGGCGTGCAGGGAATCGGATGAAACGCTGCCTTGGATGGCCAGAATGGCGTGAAGCGCTGAAACAGGACGCGTTTCGAGGGGAGCCAGCCTGAGTTCGGGCAGCTGGGCCAGGGCCTGCGTGTAGTCGCGCCTGGAAATCCATCCCAGCTTCAAAAGGCGGCCGAGGATCCAGCGGGCGCGTCCGAGGGCAAGGCGCCATCCCCGGTAGCGATGGATATTCATGCGCCCGGGAAGGTTGGGGATGGCCGCAAGGAGAGACGCTTCCGCCCAGGTGAGGTCTTGGACCGGCTTTCCAAGGTATCTCCTGGCCGCGTAAACGATGCCGCGGTTCCGGTTGCCGTAGGGGGCGATGGTCAGGTATTGGCGAAGAACACCGTTGTGCCCGTAGCGGGCCACGAGCAACAGGGCGACGGCGGCTTCCTCCGCCTTTTTCACGAAGGTTCTGCGCCCGGGGTGTTGAATGCGGCTGACCTGCATGGCGATGGTGGAGGCGCCGGAGACGATCTTTCCCGCCCTCAAGTCCTGATACGCGGCCCGGACGATCGCAAGGGGATTCACGCCCGGATAGGCATAGAAGCGGGCGTCCTCGGCCGCGAGCGTGCATTCGACGACCCTCGGAGGGATTGTGTCGGGCAGGGACCAGTAACCCATCCGCTTTTGGTCGGGACTCAATTCCGCAAGGAAACTGCCCCTCACGTCCTCGAAGAGCAGCGTCGGTGGGTAGGAGACGAGCCTGACCTGGACCAGGACGTGAATGACGCCCCACGAGACCAAGACGAGAAAGAGCACGCAGGCCGCCAGGACGAGACGTCCGTATTTGTGGCGCGCCAGAATCGCTATGAATTTGCAAGCTGCTCCGATCTTTTTCTTCAAGCGCATCGCCTGCACGTCATTTCTTTGCGCTTTGGCCCCTGGAGAGACGAACTTTCCCGCCGTCATGGCCCTGACCCTGAAGTAGAAGTCGTAGGTTCCCTTGGGCAGCGTTTCGTAGTAGAAGCGCACTTCACTGTCCGTGTACATGGAGTAACTCGGCTCGAGCGTCAGGGGCTGGGAAGGCGCCGCGTCGGGAGAGGCGGTCGCAAGGTTCGGATTCATGGGTTCGAATCCGGCGGCAAAGGGGACGACCACGGCGACGTAGTGTCTCGTTTCGGGGTTCACGACCTGGGCATGGACTTCGATGATGTCTCCCTGCTTGAAAGTCAGGGTTTTTCCGGGGACGTCCAGCCAGGTTTTCGTCATGGGAACGATCTTGTCCTTGGGAACGAGCCGGATTTCACGCCGGACGACGAAGCCGGAACTGTCGGAGGGCGCCTGGCTCCCCGGCGCCTTGGGCAGGTAGGAGAGGGTCAACCTGGCGAAGAGCGGAGATTCTCCGGATTTGCCTGCCAGGTGAAGGGCGCCCGGGCCTGTCTCGCCGGACACGAAATTCAAGGTGGGATGCTTGGCGTCCAGCGTCTGGGTCTTCTGGCTCGCGCCGCAGGTAAAAGTAACGGTTTGGGGTGCCTTCACCGGCTTCGGGGTCTTCAGCACTTCAACGAGGGCCCGAAGTGCGTAGGAGGTGCTGTTCGTATCGCCCCAGCCGTCCTTTGTCCCTGTGGAGATGAGATCGTTCACCATCATTTCCATCTTGGGCTTCCCGGCGTCGTGGGGATAGAGCGCCTGGATGATCGAGGCCTGGGTCTTGATCTCGGAGGTCAGGACCAGGCCGTTCCAGTTTCGGCGACGGTACTGGAGGCCGCCGTACACTTCCTTGCCGTTTCTCAGCTCGAAGACCGGCTGCTTCCACAAGTCGGCGCGGAGCTTGTCAGCCGTGCGGCCGCCGCCTTTCTGCCCCTTGTTGTAAGCAGACAGGACCTGGGCCTCGGAGTACAGGTCGAGATTCTGCACCTTGTCGGCCAGCTCGGAGCCGTAGGACACGTCGAAGTATCCGGCATCGCTGAGGGCTTGCAGCGCGTCGCACCTCTCCATAAAGGCATAGCCGGTCACGAAATGGCTGTAATCCGACCGCAGCGCTTGCTTCAACGCGGCGATGGGCCTGTTGTAGAGGCGTGCGTCGAAGTTGTAGCCGGCCCGCTTGGCCGCCGTCAAAAACTCGACCACGTATGCGGTCAGCGACACCCGGCCGGTCCCCCCAGGCCAGAAGGAATAGAGGCCGTCCGAGCCCAGAGTGGAAGAAAGATAGTCAAAAGTCTGCTGGACGATATCGTGCGCCCTGCCTTTGTCGAGGACAAGGCCTTCTGCGTCGGTGATGGGCTTCAGTTCGACGATGGGAAAGGCCATGCTGACTCGCTGTTCCGTGCAGAGCTGGGTGTAATGGAAGAGGTAGTCGAGCCCGCTGGCCATCTTGAGCAGGCCTTTACGGTCCGTCACGAGCGCGCTTCTCTTGAGGCTTCCGGCCCGCGGCGCCTCCTTGGGTTCCGGAAGGGGAAGGCTCTTTCCGGGGTCGAGATCGGAGAAGGTCTCCACCGTCACCGGCGTTCTGTCGGGCAGCACGGGAATGGAAGTCTTGAAGGCGTCCTTGGCGCCGTCGGAATCCCGCCTGACAGCCATCGTGACTTCGAGCGAGGGCTGTTTCCCGCCGGCGGAAGCCCCCGGGGCCGGCGGAAGAACGGTCATTGGGAAGAAGAGCTTTTCGGGTGTCCCCTTCTTCCACGCCAGGCTCCTGGTGGGAGCGGAGGAGAGTTTCGCCCCCTCGATCTTGATTTCCGCCCTGCCCGCACCGCCGCCGCCCTCGACGATCCGTCCGATCCCTCCCGCTTCGAAGGTATCTCCGACGCGGGCGAATCTTGGAAGAGCGGGCTGGACGATGACCGGAAGGCGGACGGCCAGGCTTGATTTTGCGAACCCGAAGCGGGTCGCTCCGCTGGATGCGACCGCGCGCACCATGAAGACGGTCAAGTCATCCGACAGCTTGATTTTTACGTTTGCCGTACCGTTCGGGCCGACCACGATGGATGGGTTGTAATAGGGGACAACCTTGAAGACCTTTCTCACGGTGACGTGGCCCAGGATGCTCTTTTCCGCGGCTTCGCCGCCGCCGCCCTGGTTTTCCACGAAGGGGAGGTCGCCGATGGTCCGGTTGCGCGTATCGGTGATGAAGGTGCGGCTCTCCACGTCCTTGATGAATGCTGGCAGGGGATCGAGGCGCTTTTCCCGGCCCAGCGCCAGCACGGCCCGGTCCACGAGCCAGAGCGTTACTTCGCCGGGTAGTGGCTTTCCGTGATTGTCGGTCAGGTGAATCTTGGCGGTGATGGTTTCGCCCGGCAGGGCCTTTTGAGGCATGTCGAGCTTGAGGTGGAGCCGGTTTTCCGCCGCCTTCACAGGGACCCACGTGGTTGCCGCAACGGTTTGCGGGCGCCCCAGATCCAGGCCGTTTTCGAAGGCGCTTCCCTTGGGGAGATTGAGCCTTCCTCGCATGAGGATGAAATGAACCGGGATCCTGGGGTTGTATTCGTTCTTGATGGGAAGTTCGAAGACCGCCTTGCCTCCCGTGAGATTGAAGCCCTTGTACTCGTTGCCGGTGGGGGTTTCCACCACGGCCAGCACTCTTGCGGACTGGAACGGGCTCTTCAGAAGGATCTTCGCCGTGTCGCCCTGGACGTAGGACGTCTTGTCGAGAGATGTTTCAAAGACCTTCTGGCTCGGCTTTTTCCACGAGAGGGCGCCCCTGCCCGCCACGTAGAGGTCCACGGACACAATCTGCATCCGGCCCAGCCGGTCCCTGGCGGAGATTTCTACCACGTATACGCCGGCGGCCGGCGCCGGAAGCGACACGGAAACGGGAGCGTTCCCGGTTTTGACGTGCGTCTTGTATACTTCCTTGTCCACGACGTCGGTCACATAACGGGCCTTCGCGTCGGAAAAGTCCGTTTCGGCGAGATGAGAATGCCAACGGCGCGAGAGAAGGCGTACTTCCACGTCCTTGCCGGCCAGGAGCTTGTTGTTCTGATCCAGTGCGATGATCGACGGTCTGATAGAAGTGGTGTTTTTGAGAAAGCGCTCGACCTTCAGGCCCAGCACGAAGGGCGGCAGGGCGATCACCTGGCGTTGGGCGGTCACGGTTTGTTGATCGCTGCCCGTCACCGTGGCTTCAAAGACATACCGCCTGGCTTTCGCTTCCAGTTCCAGCGCCGGATTGACGGTGATGCTGGAAGCCCCCGAGGCATCCGTCACATCTTTCTTTTGAATGGCGTTGGGGGCCTTGAAGCGCGTGGATCGGGAGTAGAGCTGGTCCGAGGAAAAGAAATAGCCCTTTCGCTCCTGCGGTACATAGGCATAGGGGAATTGCGTCACCCGCCAGTCAACGGGCCGGCCCGAAACCATGCCTCCTGCGTAATAGGACGCCGTAAGCGATACAGTGAAGGGCCGGTCCATGGGGACCTTGTCGTCGCAGTGCAGCCGGACCTCGAATCGCGGGAGTTTATAGGCCTCCATTTTCCAGGTGAGTTTCTCCCCGCCGGTGTCGCGGTTCTTGTTCAGAAGATTACAGGTGTACTTCCCCGTGGGAAGGTTGTCCTCCTTAAAGTCCCATGAAAAGTTGCCAAAGCGGTTGAGGGTGACCTCATGGCGCCAGGTTTTTTCGCCGGGTCCGCTGACAACGACGGTGAAGGTCCTCTCGGTGCTCGCCTTCAAGACACCGTTCACCCGCAGCCTGACAAATCCCTTGATGTGAACCGTGTCGGTGGTCTTGTAAACGGGACGGTCGGACAGCAAATGAAAAAGAGGCGTGACCTTTTCAGGATTGGAAGGCAAAGAAGACGTGACCCAATCGAGCCAGCTGCTCCATGTTTGTGCTTCGTGCCAGGAGCCCGAAGAGAACCGTTCCGGTATATCGCCCGTCGAAAGAATCAAGTGGTCCCGTCCCTTTGTCACGACGACGGCGCTGGGCGATTCCTTCCAGTCATGGACGTTCCCCAACTTGAAGATCCCGTCGCTTCCCGTCGTGCCCTCCCGCAGCGTATTGAAGGAGTGGGTCTTCTGGTCATAATGGGATCCAAGCAGAACCACCTTTGCGCCGGGAACGGGATGGGCGCTGTCGAGCGAAGTGACCAGAAAAGCCATATCCGGCTTGTCCTCCACGACCGTCAGGCACAAATTGGTGACCTGCACGCGGACGTAGCGGCGCAGCGAGCCGCCGGAAAGCCTCCGGATACCCACCAGGTAAGTACCGGGCTCATTGCCTCCGGCCGCCTTTTTGAGCGCCTTCGCCAGCGGAAGCCCGAAGCTGGCGCCGGTGGAGGCGAGGCCGGGTGGAAGGGAGACGATCGCCGAGTAGCCGGGCGAACCGAGGGTTTCGATGTGTTGAGCGATGAGACCGGCGTCGGGATTCCCGCCCTTCATGTTTGCGTTCTCCGGTTGTTCGCCCGGGCCGGGGGGACGCGCCGATTCGTCCACCACGACTCCCTTGGAGGGGAAGGGCCAGAAATTTCTATCAAAGGGATCGATCTTGTAGACGCGAAGGTCCACTCTTTCGTCGCCGCGCCCTTCGATGGGAAAGACCTTGGGCCCGTGAAGCTCCAGGATACCGTGGGACCTCTTCCACCTGAGATAGGGGGATTTGGCGGGGAAGTAAAAGTAAAAACGCGACGCTTTCTCCATCTTGAGAAGCCTGCCGGTGGAGTCTTTCAAGGGCACGGGGTTGATGATCGCTTCATAGAGCGTTTTTCTCCTGATATTACCCGAGATGTAAACGTACCGGCCGTGCTGCTGGAAGGTCATGTCCGGAATGGACGGAGAGAAGTGCACCAGCGCCTTGATTCTCGACAGGCTGAGGGCGCCGGGTTTGGAGGAAAAGAGCAGAGCAAGCCGGGGAGCGCCGCTTCCCCCGTTGACCGCCTGTTCCTTGGAGTATTCCGTTCCCGACAGGGTCAGCGGAAGCATTCCAGGCAGCTGAGAGCTGCTGTAGTAGCCGCTCCCGGTCCCGCTGCTGTAGGACCGCCCGGACAGGCATCCCGCCGCCATGAGCCTGAAGGGCTCCTTGGTGGAGAAATGATAGGTGACCATCGACTGGTCCGAGCGGTCTTTGAGAGAGAGCTTGAGGTGAACGATAATTTCTTTGCCCTCTCCGATGCTGTTCCTGAATCTGAACACGTAGGAGCATGGGTCCGAAAGCGAATTCCTCTCGATGGCCTTGATCGCGACGTCTTCGGTCGAAAGCCACAGCGTTTTGCCGCTTCCCACGCCGGGAAGGGTTCGGATTTCAAACCGGACCATCTTTTTCAGGTCCTTGACGGAGACTGGATCCTTGAAGGTCAGGACCACCTGGTCCAGGGAATCGAGACCGGCGGCGCCGCTCTTGGGAACGGTGGAAACGGGAGGCACCATCAGGCTGTTCAGCATGTAGCGCCTGCCGCCGATGGTCAGCTTGACCGTTGTCAGGGGCGGCCACGGCACGGCCGGCCTGAAAAAGAGGGTAGTGGGATTCAGCCAGGTGTAGGCGCCCGGTTGAGGTGGAACCATCTTGACGTACTTATCCGGGTGGTCTTCCGGTGTATCCTTCTTCGCGCCCACGGCCGCGGGAAAGATGACGGTAATGGGGTCGTATTCGCGGAGAAAGGTCGAGGGAACGACTGTCGCGGGCTTCGGTGGTGACGCCGTGAAAGGAAGGGCCGGCAAGAGCAGGCAGGCGAGCGCCGCCGTAATAAGGAGGCGGGTGAAGCGGCACGGCGTTTCACAAAACAGGGTGGTCTTGTTCTGCATGGCTGTTTTCATCGTCCGCTCCTCTCCTCGATGGCCCCGATGGATTTGAGAAAATGTTCGAGATACCGGCGCGGCGGTGTTTCCGGCGGAGGTTTCAACCCCAGGATCACCGGTCTGAAGTGAACGGGGGCATGGTCTCTGCCTGCGGGGCAGGAAACCAGGAGGAGATAGGTTCCCTTTTTCAGCTTGAGGTATTGCTGGATGCCTTCGCCGATGACCCCGCCCCGGCTGTCCATGACCCGGCATGCAAGAAGATCCGCGTCCGCTTTCAGGGCAACCCCAACATAGCCGTCCCTTTCGAGCCGGAAGGAAAAGGTCCTTGACTGGCCCGGACCCAGCAGCGTGGTCGGGCCAACCTTGCCTTTCACCGGGATTGCGTCCTCCACGCGGTATGAGAAGGAGACCCCTGCGGGCCCCAGGGCCCTCACGCCCATTCTGTACTCTCCCGCAGGCAAGTACCTGACGAGGTTCGAACCTCGTGCTCCGGACGAGGTCTGGAGGATTCTTCCGCCGCGGCTGAGGGCGAGCAGGCAGGCTCCGGAACAGCTCAAATGAAGAACGGACGGCTTTGCGACGGCAAGCTTGTACCAGCCGGTTCCCTTGGGAAGAAGATTGACATGGCCGGGAGCAAGGCTCGCCGCGGAATGTGGAGGAGCGCCCCACCTGGCGAAGCCGTTGCCCCCCTTCCTCTCGATCCAGGCCTCAACCAAACCCGGAGGATGATGGAGAAGGGCGATCCCTCCAACTGCCGTGAGGGGGACGGCGTCGCCCGTTTTGACGCTTCCGTCCGACCCCATCCACTCGCACGCTGAAACGCCGGAAGTGTGAAGGACGTATCCGTCCGGTGGGCCCTGGCCGGCCTTGATGTTCAGCTTGATTGTTCCGAAAGAGTCGCAGAGTCTTGCAAAAGGCCCGGCGCCTGTCAGGACTTCCGGCACCGGCGCCTCGCCCGACAGCAGGGAAATGGACCAGGAAGCATTCTCTTTCGATATGTTGAAGAGGCTCAGGCGTTCAGAGTCCGTCCATACGCTTTCATAGAGGGGCTCCCCGGAGCGGCAGAAAAGCTGAGCAGGCCTGCCGTTCTTCCAAAGCACCGCCAGCGTCCCCTTATCCAGGGACAGCTTGAGCGTTTTTCCTCCGGCCGGCAGGGCGAGTTCCTCGTAGGAGCCGGGCGCGATACCGCCCATGGTGAAGCCGGTTTTCAGGGATTCTCTTTTGCTGCGGCTTGCCGGAAAGTCGAACAGGGCGACCTGGAACAAGTCTGGATTCTTGAGGTCCGGGTCCGCCTGCCAAATCACCGCCTGCCTGTCATGACTCGTGATCGACACACTGAAACAGGAATGCCCGGCAATCGCCACGGATCCAGGAAAGTCGGGCTTTCCGTCCGGCGCGGCGAAGGCGCAGGCCGGCTTCCCGCTCATGGAAGTTGTTCGAATGATCTGGTACCCGGGTGCTGAAGGCGACAGGTCGAGGCGGATGGGGTTGTTGTCCACCGGCCTGATGGCAAACAGATCCCGCCGGTTCGCCGAAAGCCTGACGCGCCTGGCGGTTACCTTGAGCGGGCGGGCAGTCCCAGGACGCCACATGAACCAGGCGTCGCCGCGAGCCAGCGACAGGAGGGATGACGCGGCCCGCATGGGTTTGCCGAAATGGTTCGAGACGCTCAATCCACGATACGGCGTGATATGGAATGTGCCCGGCCTGGGACCGGATACCCTGGCAAGGGAGAGCTCTTCCCCGTTGAAGGTCAAGGTGCGTGGCGCGGCCCCCGCTGTCCACGCGGCCAGGGGGGTGACCGGAATCGTCTTGAAGTCGACCTTCAGCTTGGCGCTGAGGGCCTGGTCGTCGCTAGACCAGAGCTTGACCTGGAGCCGTGCCCCGCCATGGACGGGAATGTTGATTTCACAGTTGTGCCCGACATCCTGCGCCAGGATCTTGCCTTTTGCCTTCTTATCTTCAATGATCAGGCCGAAGGACCCGTTCCCCTCGGTCCGGACACCGAGCAGGCCGGAGGCGGCCGGAATCGTGAGCGGGAAAGAGGCGATGCGGTTCTTGAGCCGGACAACCTGGTCGGCGGGCAGGCTCAGTGCAGGCTCCTCCCTTTCCTCGGAGACCTGCATGGAGACACGGGTGCGGCCGGTACCGCCCGCGGCCGGTGCGATCTGCAGAAGGTAACGGCCGGCCGGCAGCCGCCTGGAAATCAGGAAATTCCAATCGTGGTAAGCATCGTCGTTTGAAGCAACCAGCTCCCTGCCGGGCAGCTCGAGGAGGCGCGCCCTGGTGTCCACGTCACCATAGGAAGACAGTTTGGCAATGCTCTCGCTCGCCAGGCTGACCTTGACCGTCGATGGGACGCTGACGTTCAACGATACGCCGTCCGCCAGCTCGTGCGTTTCCAACCGGACGGGATAGGTGACAAGGTCCGCCTTGCGGCTGCAGCGGACGGCCAATCTGTACGAACCCGGCGCCAACGTTCCTTTCCAGGTCCGCCGCGGCCAGACTTCCGAGACGTTCCGGTACGCTCCGTTTTCCTTCCGCTGGATTTCCGCCATCATCAGGGTGTCCCCGAGCGAAAGAGTGACATCCAGTTTTGCCGGGATGCGGAAAAGGTAGGTATCGGCTGCGCCCTTCTCTTTCGCCATGCGCCAGGTGTTTTCCAGCGGCTCGTTGATCTCGAGCCGGTGGGGCCCCCGGCCGCTGACGCTGGTTTTCTTCTTCAGCTTCTCGAAGCTCGTAAGCCGCGTCGTTTGAACCGGATACGGGAGGGTCATCATGCTGTACAGGCCCGCCGGGCATTTTAGGACCTGGTTTGCAAAAGCGGTTGGACTCATGATGGGCCAGCCGCCCGAGTCTTCGATCCTGCACCTGAACCGCTTGTCCAGCCCCAGCGTCTTTACTCGATAGGAGGCGGACGGGTCTGCAATTTTGAAGTGATGGACCACGGCGGCGTCCGGCGGTACCCGGTCTTTCACCAGGCTTCCGAGCACCAGGTCGTCTCCCTGGATGAGTTCGGTTCGCCTGACCCGCAGCCCCGCATGCCCCTCGGAGCGGCCGAGCGCGGTGACGGTGACTTGGTAATCCCCAGGGTTGAGGTACTGTTGAACCAGGCAGTTTCTCCCGATGCCCCCGGCCTGGTTCGAAAAGAGGTGCGTCTGAGTTCTGGTGCGGACCGTGCAGGCGGTTTTCAACAGCCCCGTCGTTTCGATGCGGTAGAGAGCGGGGGTGTCGATGTGCAAAAGAGCGGTTTTCTGTCCGCCCCTTGGGATATTGAAAAAGTAAGGCTTTTGCTCGGTGACGACGGGAAACGGGACTTCCTCCTCGAGAACCGGCGGAAGTGTGGGCGGCGCCTGTGATGCTTTCGCGCGGTGCGGCTTTACGATGACGGAGAAGATGAGCGATTTCCTGCCGGTGTTTTTGACGGTCAGCGTGTGCTTGCCCTTGCCGAACGGTCCCGGGGCCGGCCCCATATGCCCGTCCAGGTCCACGGAGAGGGAAGCGCCGCCGTCTGGGTTGTCGATTCTCAATTCGGAAGGGCCGCCCGCAAAGAAGTCGAGGCTCAGTTCCTGGCCGGGAACGAGACCGATGGGGAGCGGACGTTTCAGCGTCAACGGGTATTTTCGGAATACGACGTCCCAGTCCACGCCCGGCTGCTTGTTCATCCACAAGACGTAATTATTGCCATAGCGGGTGTCGGGGAAATTGAGACGCGGGAACTGGCACCAGCCTTTCACAGGGCCCGGCTTTTCCGGCTTCCCGCCCTGGCCGAGCGCCCGTTTGACCAGAGACATGATGGAATTTCCCTTCTGGGCGATGGACAGGGTCACGATCCCCTTTTGATCGGGGGTGATCACCATCTTGTAGTACCCCTCTTCAAGCGAAAAGGTATGGGGTGTGTCCTGGAAGGGGGGAGATTGGTACCGGGCGGGTGTATTGACCATGAAGGGTTCGATTCTCACTTGGCATTTCACGCCCGATGAGGCGACGGTGTAATCGCCCGCTTCCTTGACGTGAAAGAAGAGGCTGGCGGTCGATAGGAGGTTGAACCGGCGCGACCAGCCGTGCTTGTAATCGAGCGGGACCACAGAGGCGGCCAGCGGAGTGATGTACCTGTCGCCCGTATCCGGCGTGATGATGCCCGTAGCGCCGATGCTATCGCCGATGTACCCCGTGTGCACCGTCGACACCCAGTAAGTGCCCGGAGGCAGCCCCTGGATCTCGTAGTAATTGAGAGGTTTCATGGCTTGGATGTCGTACCGGCGCCCGGGTGCGCCGGTGATGGTGACCAGGGAGAAGTCAGCCGGTAATGTGTCATATCCAACGACCTTGCAGGCGGGTTCGACACTCTTCTTGGAGATGGCGGCGCTGAAATCCGGAGAGCCGGGCATCTCATTCGCATCGAAGGACGCGACGCCGAGAGTGAAGGGTTCTTTCTTCTTCGTATAGAGGTAGAAATGGTTGGCCGGTCCGTGGATCCTGTAAAGGTCTTCGCCGAACGGAGAGATCCTTTCGGGGGTGCGAAGCACCGGGTCCAGCTCGGGGATGCCGTACCTGAAATAGACTGGAGAGGAAGAGTCGCCGCCGGTCCAGGGCTTTGCCGGGCCGCCGTACGCGACGACAAGATAACGCCCGGGGTCGAGAGTGGTGACGATCCTGCAGTCCGTCAAATCGTGGCCGGTCTTCGGTGTAATGGTCCTGATGTCGGGATCGTCGTCCGTAAGCCAGCTGCCGTTGAGCCAGATACGAAAGTCGGCCAGAGCGCGGCCGGCCGCCTCGAGATAGACGGGGCGGCGCTTATGGAGGACCACCCAATAACTAACGCTTTGAAAGTCTCTGAGTGTATCCGAGTGGGTCGAAAACTCTTGCACCACCGGGACCTTGTCCGGGGTTGAACTGAGAAACGCCTTCACGATGATCCGGGCGGTTCCCGAACCTTTTTCGGATGAGTGGGTGAGGATTTTGTAAGTGCCCTTGTCGAGGAAGACGTCGAGTCTGCCGTCTTGTTTGCCAGGGATCCCGTCTTCGGAGACCGGCCCCATCATGCGGTCCACGAGCTGTACGGCCGTCCCCTGCGAACTCTTGGCGAAGATGGAAAACCTTCCCCAGGCGTTGACGTGCAGCAGGAGGCTGTGGGTCCCTTGCGCCGGGACAACATTTTTGTCCAGGCGCGCCCGCGTGGCCGGAGAAGGTGAAGAAAACACGGAAAGGCTCATCAGAAAGAGGAGGGCTGTGCTTGCAATGGCCTTCAAAATCATGTTGGGTGTTGAATCTGTTTTCGGGAGCGTCTTTCTCATCATGCTGCCCTCCAGACTTGCCTTCACAAGGACCTCGACGCGGCGGTTGCGAACACGCGTACGGACGTGCTGATCCACGCATAGCGGGAACCAGGAGGAAATACGCCGCCTTGCTTCACATGCTGGCTCATGGCGCGCCTCTGACTGCCGGGTAGCTCTCAACCCCATGAGAGCCGTACATATGGAGCCGCGGGCTGGCGATTTTCGCCCCTCACGGATGATCGTCATCCTCGGTTCCTTCGGCTTCCGGGCTGGGCTGTCGTCCGGGAAACGCCGAGGCCACAGCGCTGAACTGCTGGCACAATTTGGCTCTGTGTGTTGTCAGTATAGCACGAATGATCTTCAGCCGGGCCGGCGCCTCTCGCAACAAATTCGTGGAAAAAGGCCGGTCCATGTGACTGAGTTTCCCGGCGGCGGGTCGTCGGTGATAGAGTAGAGGCATCAGTCGGGGGATCAGGTGAAGCAGGCGCTCGAAGAGAATCGTGAGTACGATTACATCGTGGTCGGGTCGGGCTTCGGCGG
This sequence comes from Acidobacteriota bacterium, assembly GCA_037384885.1. Lineage (GTDB taxonomy): Bacteria > Acidobacteriota > UBA4820 > UBA4820 > DSQY01 > JARRNO01. The sequence goes on along the minus strand of JARRNO010000004.1, from coordinate 11,047 downwards.
TTCGGTGTCGGCCCTGAGGCTTTCGGAAAAGGGATACCGCGTGCTCGTGGTGGAGATGGGCAAGCGATGGCCGTCCCGGTCCTTTCCCAAGTCCAACTGGAACCTGCGGAAGTTTCTCTGGATGCCGCGCCTGCTGTGCTACGGCATCCAGCAGCTGACGCTGCTGAAGGATGTGCTCGTCCTCCACGGCGCGGGCGTGGGCGGCGGCAGTTTGGTTTATGCCAATACGCTTCTCGAGCCGCTGCCCGAGGCCTTCCGGCACCCTCGTTGGAAGGAACTGAACGACTGGAAGACCGTCCTCGCTCCCTTCTACGACCTGGCCCGCAGGATGCTCGGCTCGGCGCCCAACGTCAGAGAAACTCCGGCCGATCACGTGCTGCGCCGGATCGCGAAGGAAACGGGCCGGGAGGACACCTACGAACCCACCGATGTGGCGGTCTTTTTCGGCGAGCCGGATGTGGAGGTCCCCGACCCCTATTTCAACGGCGAAGGCCCGGCCCGCACCGGCTGCAATTTTTGCGGCGGCTGCATGGTGGGCTGCCGCTACAACGCCAAGAACACGCTCGACAAGAACTACCTCTACCTGGCGGAGAAGGCCGGGGCCGAGATCCTGCCCGAGACGCGGGTCCGGTTGATCCGACCGCGCGAGGGCGGCGGCTACGTGCTGGACGTGGAGCGTTCCACGTCTGTGCTCTTCAAGCGCCGTCGAAGCCTTCACGCCCGGGGGCTGGTGCTGTCGGCGGGCGTGCTCGGGACCGTTCCGCTGCTGCTGAAGTGCCGGGAGGCGGGGACGCTGCCTGGGCTGTCGGACCGCCTGGGTCGCTACACGCGCACGAACAGCGAGTCGCTGCAGGGCGTGCGGGTGGGGGCGAAGGCCCCCGATTACACGCAGGGCGTGGCCATCACGTCTCGGATCTCGCTGGACGAGCAGACCACCATGGAACCGGTCCGCTACCCGCCTGGTTCCGACGTGATGACGCTTCTGGCCACCGTCTTCACCGGCCCGGGAAACCGCCTGACGCGTCCCCTCAAGTGGGCGGCGGCGGGCCTGCGGCATCCCGGAGCGTTCCTGAAGTCCGTGATCCCCTTCGGGCGTGCGAAGCGTTCGCTGATCCTCCTTTACATGCAGAGTGTGGACAACCACCTGCGCCTCGTGCTTCGGAGGCGATGGTTCTGGCCTTTTGAGCGGGGCGTCACGTCGCGGCGGCCCCAGAACGGCGAGCGCCCGCCCGTCTACATTCCTATCACGCAGCACAGCACGCGGCGCGCGGCGGAGATCATGGGCGGGCACCCGCAGAGCACGCTGAACGAGGTCTTTCTGAACATCCCGACCACCGCGCACATCCTCGGCGGCTGCGCCATGGGGAAGGACGCGTCGGAGGGCGTGGTGGACCGGCACGGGCGCGTGTTCGGTTACGAGAACTTCTACGTGGCGGACGGCTCCATCATCGGCGCCAACCTGGGCGTCAATCCCAGCCTGACTATTACGGCCCTCACCGAGTACATCATGGATCGGATACCCGAGCGGGATGACCGCCGCGGGCAAGGGGAATCGTGATCGTCAGCCGTGAGTCGTGAGACAGGCTTGCCGATGCAAGAGCACTGCACATTATTGCGTTGCGGGACCGCGGGCGCTGCCGCGCCCTGCCGCGCCGATCAATGCCCCTGCTGAAAAGCAAGCTTTCCATCAGTCGCATTGAATCGTCGCGCCGCACTGACGTGCGGAGCAGCCCCGCTCTTCCTGCCGTCCAGCGGGCATGCGGATACCTGCACCGCCCTCCTTAATACAAAAAAGTGCGCCGACAGATCCGACGTCATCTTCATTGTCAGGCTTCGCGGCGCGTCACGCTCGAAGTACACCAGTACGACTCGGCGCCCCGCCGCTTGCCTTCCTTGAATTTGACAGCCGTCCGGCCGGCAGCCGGATTTCGCCGAAGGCTGCGAAATCCGATCAAGGGGGTTTGCCTTCGCGGGAGAAGGCGGGGGACTGCCTCGCGGCAGCCAGGCGCTTCGCGCCATGCCCGCTTCGCGGACCGCCCCGCCATGTCGCATCCTTTGCGTGCAAGCGAAATTGAGGGACGGTGCCCATTCGATGAAAAGTCAATAGCGTTGGGTGAATCGTGAATAGGGCCGCGCTGCGGCCGGTGAGGAAGTAAAGAGCGAGGAAGTGAGGAGGTGTTCGCGGGAAGTTCTCTGCTGGAAAGGATATGATTTGGGTGCCGCTGCGGAGAATCGCGGCTGGAAGCCGCTCCCACAGGTAGGTAGGGTGGGTCTTCAGGCCCACCTCCTTATCCGGCGGGCAGTACCCAGCGTCGCTGCCGCCGACCTGCAAGCTTAGTCACATCGTCACCCAGTCACCTAATCACTTCGTCACATCTAGCATCGGCAAGCCCTGATTGGCTAGATTTTCTCAGCGCTCTCTGGGTTCTCTGTGGTTATCGGCGCTTCGCGGCCGGCTATTTCACGTCGTGCTGCCGCGCAGGGCGGCGATGACCTGGAGGGCCTGGAGGTGGGGCGCGGCGTCGTGGACGCGGAAGATCGACGCGCCGTGCAGGAAGGCGGCGATATGGAAGGCGAGGGTACCGGGCAGCCGGTCGTCCACGCCGGCGCCGGTGATCTTGCCGATAGCACTCTTGCGCGAGGCGCCCACGAGCACGGGATAGCCCAGCTCCGCTAAAACCTCCAGCCGCTCCACCAGCGCCAGGTTGTCTTCCACCCGCTTTCCAAAGCCGATCCCCGGGTCCAGCACGATCCGGTCCCGGGGCAGGCCGAGCGCCTGTGCGGCGCGGGCCCGTTCTTTCAATTCGGCCGCCACCTCGGCCGCCACGTCGTCGTAATGGGGATCGTCCTGCATGGTCTTGGGCGTGCCGCGCATGTGCATGAGCACCGTAGGAATCTGCCGCTCGGCGGCGAGAGGCAGCATGGCTTCGTCCATCCTGCCGGCGGAAATGTCGTTGATGATATCGGCGCCCGCGTCCAGCGCCCGCCGGGCGAGCTCGGCCTTGGTGGTGTCCACGGACAGGGGGAGGTCCGGCAGCCTGCGGCGCAGCTCAATGAGCACGGGAGCAAGGCGCGACCATTCTTCTTCGATTGGAACCGGATCGCTGCCAGGGCGGCTCGATTCGGCGCCGAGATCGAGGATGTGAGCGCCCTCGGCGGCGAGCGCCTCGCCGTGGCGCACGGCATGTAGGGGATCGAGAAAGCGGCCGCCGTCGGAAAAGGAATCGGGGGTGATGTTCACGACCCCCATGAGGAGAAAGGGGCGGCTTTCAAAAAGGTTGCGGCCCCGGACCGTCCAGATCCGGGGCCGTTGTCTGGACTGAATGGTGTTCAAATCCCGCCCTCCCTCAAGAACGGGCCGGCGTCAGCTCGGGTCCACCACCTCGCGGAGACTGGGCGGAGCCGGCTCTTCGGCCTTCTTCCGGCCTTTCTTCTCTTTCTTCTCCGGTTCAGGCTCGGTGGGTTCGACGGGCTTGGCTTCCACCTTTTCGGGGAGGGGCTCGCCCTTCAGCAGGGCCACAAATTCTTCCCGGTCCAGCACTTCGCGCTCAAGGAGGGCCGCCACCAGAGTTTCCATCTTGTCGCGGTGCTCCTTCAGAATCTTCTGGGCCGTTTCCTTGGCCGCGACGACGAGGCTCTTCACCTCGGTGTCGATGGCGCGGGCGGTTTCTTCCGAGTAAGTTTCCGACGCGGTGCCGTCCCAGTTGCCCAGCCAGGGGCTTGAGGGTCCCTTGAAGGTGAGCGGACCGACCTTGTCGCTCATGCCCCAGGAGGTGACCATGTTCCGCGCGATCTCAGACGCTTTCTCGAAGTCGTTGCCTGCGCCCGTGGTGATACTCCCGATGAACATTTCCTCTGCGGTCCGGCCTCCCATCAGGACCGCCAGCTCGGCCTCCAGATACTGCTTGGAGTAGTTGTACCGGTCATCGAGGGGGAGCTGCTGGGTGACCCCGAGGGCCATGCCGCGCGGGACGATGGAAACCTTGTGCACCGGGTCGGCGTCGGGAAGCGAATAAGCGACGACGGCGTGGCCCGCCTCGTGGTGGGCCACGACGCGTTTCTCTTCTTCCGAAAGGATCATGGAGCGCCGCTCGGCGCCGAGCATCACCTTGTCCTTGGCGAAGTCGAAGTCTTCCATCTCCACGGCCTTCTTCCCCAGGTGGGCGGCGCGGAGGGCGGCCTCGTTGGCCAGGTTGGCGAGGTCGGCGCCCGAAAAGCCCGGCGTCCCCCTGGCCACGATAGAGAGGTCCACGTTTTCCGACATTTTCAGTTCCCTGACATGGACCTTCAGGATTTCTTCGCGGCCGCGAAGGTCGGGGCGGGGTACGACGATCCGCCGGTCGAAGCGCCCGGGCCTGAGCAGGGCCTGGTCCAGAACGTCCGGCCGGTTGGTGGCGGCGATGATGATGACGCCCTCGTTGGCCTCGAAGCCGTCCATTTCCACGAGGAGCTGGTTGAGCGTCTGTTCGCGCTCCTCGTGGCTGCCGGCGATACCCTGGCCGCGGTTGCGGCCCACGGCGTCGATCTCGTCGATGAACACGATGCAGGGGCTGTTTTTCTTCGCCTGCTCGAACATGTCCCGCACGCGGCTGGCACCGACGCCCACGAACAGCTCCACGAACTCGGAGCCCGAAATGGAGAAGAACGGCACTCCAGCCTCGCCGGCGATGGCCTTGGCAAGAAGCGTCTTGCCCGTTCCCGGCGAGCCCATAAGCAGCACGCCCTTGGGAATCTTGCCGCCGAGCTTCTTGAACTTGCCGGGGTCTTTCAAGAACTCGATGATCTCGCTGAGCTCGTCCTTCACTTCCTCGATGCCGGCCACGTCCTTGAAGGTGACCTTGTTCTGACTGTCCGAGAACATCTTGGCCTTGGACTTCACGAAGCCCATGGCCTTGTTGCCCCCCGACTGCATCTGCCGCATGAAGAAGATCCAGAAACCGATAAGGATGACCACCGGCAGGATGTAGAGCAGTACCAGCAGATACTGGGACGAGTTGGAATCCGAAGCCTTGACGTCGATATTGTGGTTGGTCAGCTTCAGCGAATAGTTCTGGAGGTCGGACGGCAGGGTGGTGGAATACTGGGTGGCGCCCTTTACGGGCGTCTTCAGGTCACCCTTCACGGTGGTTCCCTTGATGATGGCCGACTTGACCTCGCCCTTTTCCACCATCTGGTTGAACTGGCTGAAGGGCAGGGTGATTTCCTTCTCCGTGGCCTTGTGCAGCAGGCCGAAGGAAACGATGACGATGGCGATAATCAGCGCCCAGAGCAATGCCGAGCGGATTTGGTTGTTCACTGGTTCTCCTTCACTCCGTCAACTGGAGCGTGCCGTGCCTCCCGGGGGGCGGGGCAACGGCGTCGCCGCGTTTCAGCTCCGCTTGGCCCGGTCGTGATATCCCCGCGGCCCCTGCGGAGGCGACATCAGCATGGATAAGATAACCCTTGCCGGCGCCCTTTCATTCCGGCTCCACCCACGAGATGTAGGGAAGGTTCCGGTACTTCTCCTCCGAATCGAGCCCGTAGCCCACAAGGAAGCGGTCAGGGACGTTGAATCCCCGGTAGGCGATGGGGACGTCCAGCTTCCGGGCGGAGGGCTTGTCTAGGAGCGTGGCCACCTTGATGGAAGCGGGCGCGCGCTCTGCTTCGAGGTGCTTGATGAGGTAGTCGAGGGTGATGCCCGTATCCACGATGTCCTCCACGATGAGGACGTGGCGGTCCTTCAGTTCGAGGCTCGAGGTGAACAGGATCTTGGCGTGCTTGCCGTCCACCTCGCTTTTCATTTCAATGAGCGCGAGTCTGACGTCGCCACGGATTCCGCGCATGAGATCGGCCAGGAAGGGAATGGAGCCCTTCAGCACCCCGCACAGGTAAAGCGTCTTACCGGCATAGTCGTTCTCGATCCGCCGCGCGAGTTCGCTCACGCGCTGCTGGATTTGGTTTTCCGTCAAGAGAATGCCGTCGGCCAGTTTCATTCGTCTTTTCTCCCCGGGGAAGTCTGCCGCAGGCGGATGATTTTGCCTTCTCTGACGCCTTCCCAGCGGCCCGGAAGGGCGACACAGGCTCCGGGGTGTGTGTGCCGGAGATGCCACAATGCCTGAAGGTGCTTCTCGGTGATCCCCCTCAAGTGACCCCGGATTGTTCTGATGCCCTCCCGAAGCACAGCCTTGCCTTCACCGTCGTTCAAGAGAGCCAACACTTCCAATGAATAATATAGGGTATTTCCCTCCAGAATCGCAACATTGGGAAGGGTTCCAGCCTCTTTCTGATGCCGGGAAAGCCGCGCCAGCGCGCCCAGGTGGCGCCGGAAGCCCGGCATGGCCTTCTCGATCTCAGGCAGCAGCTCGCGGCGGACGCGGTTGCGCAGAAAGCGGCGGTCGCCGTTCGTAGAGTCTTCAAGCCAACGGAATCCGCATTCTCCGGCGGCCGCGCGCAGCTCGTCGCCTGTCAATTCGAGAACGGGGCGGACGACGCGGCCGCGGACAGGGTGAATGCCTTCCAGCCCCTCGATCCCCGTGCCCCGGCCGATCCGCATGAAGACGGTTTCGGCTTGGTCGTCGAGGCTGTGAGCGGTGGCGACCCAGTGCCACCCGTCTTCTTTGCGCATCGCTTCGAGCGCGGCGTAGCGCTGTTCCCGCCCCCAGGCCTCCACGCTCTGGCCCTTCGCGGGCTTTCCGGCCAGCTTCTTTCCCAAAAAGGGGAGACCGAGGCTCCCGGCGGCGCTTTGGACGGCCGCCATGTCGCGGTCGGCTTCCCTGCCCCGGAGATTGTGGTGGACGTGGGCCAAGCCCAGGGAGACGTCCGGCCGGGGAAGGGCGGAAAGGAAGAGGGCCAGCATGCCCATGGAGTCGCCGCCTCCGGACACGGCGAGCAACACCCGTTCGCCGCCCTTGAGCGGAAGCCCCTTTAATTCCTTCCGGAAGCGTTTGAGGAGAGAATGGTGGCGGTGCAGGGACTTGAACCCCGGACACAACGGATATGAGCCGTTTGCTCTAACCACCTGAGCTACACCGCCACATCCCTTATTATGGGCCTTTTCGGGCTTTCCTGTCAATATATGTCCCTCTTGAAAGGTCCGCCGCGGCAAGGTCGCGCCGGGCCGTGGCAATGTAACGCAAAAAGGTGGTTCCGGCAACGGCCGCCTCCTATTTATGGTAGCCTACTGCCCGGTTACGGAGGGCGTCATGCAAGAGGAAAGCACTGACAAACTGCCACGCCTCAGGCTCAAGCCGCCGGGCATGAAGCGCTTTCACGGCGGTCATCCTTGGGTCTTCTCCAACGAGCTGCGGGACGTTCCCGATCTGCCCCCGGGGACGCCGGCCCTTCTCGACGACCCAGGAGGATCGACCCTCTGCAGGGGCTACTTCAACCCCGGAACGCTGATTTCTTTCAGGAAACTCACCCGGCAAGGCGCCTCGCTTCCAAAAGACTGGCTGGAACAGCGGATTGCGGAGGCCGCGCAGAAGCGCGAAGCCGTTTACGGCGGCGAGGACTGTGCGAGGCTGGTGTTCGGAGAGGCAGACGGCCTGCCGGGACTGGTCGTGGATCGCTATGGTTCCATCCTCGTCGTGCAGATTCTCACGGCCGGCATGGAGCGGCTTCGGCCCCGGATCCAGGAGGCGCTGCGCCGCCTTTTCGATCCCGAGGCGATCGTGGCGAAAGACGATGCGCCGGTGCGCGAGCTGGAAGGGTTGCCGAGACTTGTGGGCGCCCTGCCCCCAGAATGGAACGGGAAGGCTCAAGTATCCTATCTTGGGCTCGAATTCAATCTGGATCTTCTCGAGGCTCAGAAAACGGGCCTTTTTCTGGACCAGCGGGAGAACGTGGACGCTTTCCTGCGCCATGTGAAGCCGGGCGAAGACGTTCTGGACGCCTTCTGTTACCTGGGCGTTTGGGGCATGTCTGCCCTGAAGGCCGGCGCACGGTCGGCCGAATTCGTGGACGCTTCGGCCCGGGCGCTCGGGTCCGTGGAGTCTCAGCTTGCCGCCAACGGCCTGCCTGAATGCCTTCTGCGGCAAGGCGACGCCCTGGAAATTCTCGGCGCGCTGAAGCGCGACGGGCGTACCTACGGTGCGGTGATCGTGGACCCGCCTGCGTTCGCCAAGTCCAGAAAGCACCTTCCCCAGGCCCTTAAGGCCTACCGGCGGCTCAACGAGACGGCCATGGCGCTCGTCAAGCCCGGCGGGCTGCTCGTTTCATGCTCCTGCTCCTACCACCTGGACCGGGAGACGTTCCGGAACATCCTGTCCGCGGCTGCGGTGCGCGCCGGCCGGAGGGGCACGCTGCTGGACTTCCGCGGGCAGGCGGGAGACCATCCGGTTCTGCTGGGCTTCCCGGAGGGCGATTATCTGAAATGCGCCCTCATCCGCCTTGACTGAGGCGAATCCCGCCGCGAAATCTTTCATGCGCCGCCGCCCTTGACTCCCGATGCCGCTTTCTCTAAAATCTCTATGCTCATTGAGCGGTGCCCCTGTAGCTCAGTCGGTAGAGCGAGGGACTGAAAATCCCTGCGTCGGTGGTTCGATTCCGCCCGGGGGCACCAGTCATTCCGGGGATCTCCCGGCTTACCCCCTCAAGCATACATGCTGCTGCGACTCCACTCGCCGGCGGGCCTCGCCTGTCCCCGGGTCTTTTGCTAAACTAATTCCATGACAAAGGACGCAGGCGTTCCCATACACGAGACGGAGACCCTTGAAGCGGGCGGGCGTTTGATCCACTTGGGCGGGGCAAGGCCCATGACGCTGCGTCTCGAGACGCTGGAAGCCTTTTCCTGCGCCCTGGACGCCTGGGAAAAGGAAAGAGGGCTTCGCTGGATCGCCTTCCAGTCCGCCCATCCGACAACCTTTCTGGCGGGCGCGGATTTCAGCGAACTGGCCGCGCTCGACGCGCCTTCGGCCGCCGGCTTCTCCCGCCGGGGCCAGGCGCTTTTTGAGCGCATGCGCAGGAGCCGCCTCTGGCTGGTGGCGCTGGTGGAAGGGGCCTGTATGGGCGGCGGCCTCGATTTCATCTTGTCATGCGACTACCGTATCGCTGGAAAGAAGGCCCGTTTCGCGCACCCCGGACCGAAGCTCGGCTTCCTGACGGGGTGGGGCGGCACGGCGGTGATCCCCAGGCTCGGCGGCGCCGGCGCTGCAGCCCTCCTTGAGGCTCGAACATTCCGGGCAGAGGAGGCGAGGAAGGCCGGATGGATCGACGAGGTGTCGGCCGCTCCTCTCCGCAGGGCGAAGGCTCTCGCCCGCCGCTCCAAATCCGTGGATCTCACTCTCGCCAAGGAAATGCTTCGGCTGCATGGGCTGTCCTCCGGTCCGGCCATGACCTTCGCCGCTCGTCTCGCGCAGCTTCACGACGCGGTGCGCGAGGAGGAGACCTCATGACGATCTTCGACTGGATCGTGATGAGCGTGGCCGCGGTGCTGGTCCTGGAGGGCGTTTTCAAGGGCGCCGTCCGCCTGGCCTTCGGCCTGGCCGGCCTGCTTCTCGGCTATCTTTACGCGGGTCGTGCGGCAGGCGCTCTGGCCCGGGCCGTCCCCCTGCTGCCCCAAAGGGTGAGCCATCCCCTCATGACGGTGCTGGGATTTCTGGCGATCTTCGCCTGCCTTGTGATCGCCGGCATCGTGGTGCACAAGCTGGTCAAAGCCGCCGGGCTCGGCCTTTTCAACCGTCTGCTGGGGGCGGTCCTCGGGTTTCTCCTCGCCTGCTACCTGGCGGCCGGACTTGTTGTCCTGGCGCCCGGCATTTCGTCTGCGTTTCAGCACCGGGTGTCGGAAAGCCCTGTCGTGCGGACCCTTTCCGCGTGTGCTCTTTTCATGGATGTGCTGGTGCCGCCTCGCCCCATGCCCCGGGCCATAGTGCCAGCGCCTGCTCCGGTTCACGCCCGGCCGCCCGGGGCCGAAAGCGCCCCCAGACATGGAGTGAAAACGCCGTCATGACATCCACGCTGATTGTTGTCCTGTTGATCCTCCTTGCCCTCGCCGTGCTCGTGCTCGGCCTTGCACTGTGGCGCGCAAGCCGCGGCCGGGGAGGGAAAGCCCTGGACTCGATGAAGTCCGAGCTCTCCGTGCGCCTGGAAAATGTGCAGGCCCGGCAGGCGGAGCTGCAGGGTCTTCTGCAAAAGCAGATGAGCGACACCTTCCAACTGCTCCAGTCCCGGCTGAGCAGCCAGGAGACGGCCCTTCGGGAACAGCTCACCCACCAGACCACCTCCATGCAGGGCCAGACTAACATCCTGCAGAAGCACATGCAGTCCACCCAGGCCACTTTGTCGCAGGTGACGGAGAAGATGGGGATGGTGCACCAGGCGGCGGTGCGAATGGGTGAACTGGGCAAGGAGATGGAAGCGCTGCAGCGTTTGCTGAAGGCTCCCAAGGCGCGCGGAACGCTGGGAGAACTCGGCCTGGACGTCCTGTTGAGCGACTTGGTGCCGCGCGACAGGATCCTCCATCCCTATTCCTTTTCGGACGGGAAGGCCGTGGACTTCGCCCTCCGCCTGGACAAGGGGCTCCTGCCCATCGACGCCAAGTTCCCCATGGAGGACTTCGAGCGCTACCTGGCGGCTCCCGAAGAGGAAAAGCCGAGGGCCCGGCGGGATTTCCAGTCCAACCTCAAGAAAAAAATCGACAGCATTTCAAAACTTTACGTCCGGCCCGGCGAGGGGACCCTCCCCCTTGCGCTCATGTACCTTCCTGCCGAGTCCGTCTATTACGAGGCGTTCATTTCGCGCGAAGTTCAGGAAGAAGACCTCTGGCAGTATGCCTTCGACCGGTCCGTGCTTCCGCTTTCGCCCGCCACGATGACCGCGTACCTCAAGACGGTGGTGATGGGGCTGCGCGCGGCGGCGGTGGAGCAGCACGCGCGGGACGTGTTGCAGCTTCTGGGCACGCTGGAGCGCGACCTGGGGGCCTTCCGGGAAGGCTACGGAGTGCTGGGACGCCATCTCACCAACGCGTCGCAGAAATACGCGGACACCGAGCGGGAACTGCAGAAACTCGAACTTCACCTCAACAGGGCCCAGGAGCTGGGCCAGGATGACAAAGAACAAGCTTAAAGGAATT
>JARRNO010000003.1:0-35467 GCA_037384885.1 Acidobacteriota bacterium | reverse complement strand
GTCGTGAGAGCAAGCGCCGCCACTGCGGCGAACATCAGAACTTTACGAAACAAGGCCATTTTCTCCTCCTTTTACGGGGTGGCACATGGAAACGACAATCACGTTCCGTCCTTGGTCATCGAGCGAAAGAACACCCGTGATCTCCACCTTCGAGTAAAGACAGTGGGAAAAGGCCCCGGCCAGATCTTCCCGCCCGGCAACGAGCGTGTATTCCGACTCGTCGAAGGTGCAAAGGACATAGCTCGTGATTCGGAATTCATCATCCCGGTCCCCGGGAGTCAGAATTCCTTTAAAGCGTGTTCCTTCCTTCACTCCCTGCCGATCCACCGTCTTCGCTCCCGGCCGCGCTTACAGGCGGCCCTTCGCTCCGCCATTTTTAATTGCAAAGCGGGGGCCAAACGGTTTTGTCCATTGAATTCACGCAGTTGACCCGTGATCCTTTCGGAAGGGCTTCGGAACCGGGAGTTCCGCTTTCGCCGGGTGCGGGACGGCGGGAAGCGGTGTATCGCGTAATTAGTTGGCGAATCAGAGGATAGAAGCTGCAGCAAGCATCGGAACCCCGGGTTCCGGTTCAAAGAGATAACGGCCCCGGCGGTTCACATTTCGGAGCCCGATCCTCTCTTGAAGGCTTCTTTCTCAAGCCCATGCCTTTTCATCAACTTGTGGAGCTGGCGGACACCGATGCCAGCGGCAGCCGCGGCTCGCGCTATGTGGCCGCGGTTCGACCGCAGGACCTGCTCCAGATACGTTCGCTCCAGACGCGCTATGGCGAGGCGGCGAAACTCCGCCAGGGGACGTTCGAGATCTCCTTCCGCAGCCGCCCCGGAATACTCGGGCGCGAAGAGTTCCGCCGGGAGGGAAGATGGAGTCAGCCGGCCGGAGCCTTCGAGAATGCAGGCCCTTTCCACCAGATTTTCCATCTCACGGATGTTGCCGGGCCAGGCGTACAGGTTGAAGGCTTTGGACACGGCCGCGTCCGCCCCCAGAATAGATTTGCCGTGCAAATTGCTTAGCCGCTTCAGGAAAATATCCAGCAAAAGCGGTATGTCTTCTTTTCGATGTCGCAAAGGCGGGACTTCTATGGGAAAGACGTTCAGCCGATAATATAGATCCGTCCTGAATGTTCCTTCGAGGCAGCGTTTCTCGAGATCTTCGTTGCTGGCCGCGATAATGCGCACGTCGCTCTCGATCGTTTCTTCACCTCCGACCCGCTGGAATGCTTTATCCTGAAGGACTTGAAGAAGCTTGATCTGCATCGCCTGTGAGACGGTTCCGATTTCGTCCAGGAAAAGCGTTCCCCCCTTGGCGAGCTCGAACTTGCCCAGCCGGCGTTTGACAGCGCCGGTAAACGCGCCCTTTTCATGCCCGAAAAGTTCGCTTTCCAGGAGCGTTTCCGGAACGGCGCCGCAGTGGATGCTGATGAATTGGCCGTCGCTGCGGCTGCTGTGGCGGTGGATGAGCCTGGCCACCACTCCTTTGCCGGTCCCCGTTTCACCCGTCAGAAGGACGGCTGTCTTTGTGGGCGCCACCGCCCTGACCTTTTCGAGAACAGTTCTCATGGCGGCGCTGCGCGTCTGGACAACATCGGTCGAATCGCTCTTCCAGAAGCGGTCTCGAAGGTACTCCAACTCCATTCGAACACGGCGGGAAGCCTCAAGACTTTCCCGGACGTAATGGAGTTCATCGGGATGAACCGGATGGAGCACGTAATGTGAGGCGCCCTCCCGAACCGCGGTCACGGCATCGCCGACACGCTCCGGGCGGGCGAGGACGACGATTTCCACCGTTGGATACTGCCGTTTTAAGGCGCCCACAGCTGCGCCGCCCCCTCCGGCAGCCTCCAATCCCGTTTCAAGGTAGTCCAGGTCAATAAAGATGAAATCGAAATGAGTGCGCTGCGCGAAAGCCTCTGCGGACAGCCTGTCGGAGGCCCGCTCGATCCGCCAATCCGTCCCGAGAGAAGCACGGATAGCTTCGAACGCCTCCCCGTCCGGGCATGCAATAAGAGCTGCGGGCATGTCCCCCTCCGATACCCACCCTGGCCGCGGATGGACGGGCGCGCCAAGGCGTCAAACCTCCGTCCGCGTCTTTAAATCTACGCCTTTGACGGCCGCCCGGCAAGTACCGCAAAACGCTTTGCCCGGGGCAATTGGCCCCATCCGGCCCGTCAACGGCCCGGGCAAAGTTGACCGAGGCTGCCATTCGTTACTAAAATTGGGTCTTGTTGAACCGCAACCTAAAATTAGCAATTTCCGTCGCCTAGGAGGGGCCATGAAAGTTTACGGACCTCAAGAGATTCGGAACATCGTTCTTCTCGGCCATGGCGGTGCGGGAAAGACCACCTTGACCTCGGCCATGCTCTACACGGCGAAGGCCGTGACCCGTTTCGGCAAGGTGGAAGACGGCACCGCGCCCACCGACTTCGAAGAAGACGAGATCCAGCGCAAGCTGTCCATCTCTACGGCGCTTGCCTTCGCCGAGTGGAACAAAACCAAGGTCAACATCCTGGACGCCCCCGGCTACGGGAATTTCATCGGTGAATGCCGAGGCTCGGTAAGGGTTTCAGACGCAGCCGCGGTTGTGGTCTCGGCGGTCTCGGGAGTGGAAGTCATGACCACCCGGGGCTGGCGCTACGCGGAAGAGTTCAACATTCCCAGAATCCCCGTGATCAACAAGATGGACCGCGAAAACGCCTCCTTTGACCGCACCCTGAAAAGCATTCACGACAGCTTCGGCCGCCTCGCCGTCCCCGTTTGGCTGCCCATGGGTGAAGAGGTTGCATTCAAGGGTGTGGTGGACCTGGTTCACGGGAACGCGCACCGCTACGCCGAAGACGAATCCGGCAATTTCGAAGAAATCGAAATCCCCGATGAGTTCAAAGGAAAAGCGGAAGAGTCCCGGTCATCCCTGGTGGAAATGCTCGCCGAAATGGACGAGGCGCTCATGGAGAAATATTTCGACGCCGGCGATCTGACCCCGGAAGAAGTGGGCGCCGCCCTCAAAAAGGGCGTGGCGGAAGGAAAGATCTTTCCCGTCCTGTGCTGTTCCGCCGCGAAAAACATCGCCGTCGCCGATGTGCTCAACTTCATGACCGAGTTCGCTCCTTCCCCGGCGGATCACGAGCCCTGGCCTGCCAAGGACAAGGACGGAAACGAGACTTCCGTGGCGCCGGACGCCGGCGGCTCTCCCTCGGCCTACGTCTTCAAAACCACCCAGGATCCGCAGCAGGGCCGCATCTCATTCCTCAAGGTCGTCTCGGGCAAGATTCCCGCTGACGCCAATCTCCTCAACCCAAGAACCGGAGGCATGGAGCGGATGGCGGGGATGGCCTACCCGAAGGGAAAAGACCGGGAGAAGGCGGAAGCGGCCGAGGCGGGCGATATCGTGGTGGTGATGAAGCTGAAGGAAACGCTGACCGGTGATTCGCTGGCCTCCAAGGACCAGCCGGTAACCTTCGCGCCGGTCTCCCATCCTCACCCGTCCATCTCCTTCGCCGTCGAACCCAAGAGCCATGGCGACGAGGACAAAATCGTCTCCGCCCTCCAGAGGATAGCGGAGGAAGACCCTACCATCAGCGTGGGGCGGGATTCCCAGACGAAGGAGATGCTGGTTTCCGGGTCCGGGTCGCAGCACGTGGAAGTGGTGGTGGCAAGGGTTCAGCGCCGCTACGGCGTCGGAATGACTCTGAAACAGCCCAAGGTTCCCTACAAGGAAACGATCAAGGGCAAGGCGGAAGTGCACGCTCGCCACAAAAAACAGACGGGCGGCCACGGACAGTTCGCAGACATTCAGATCCGGATGGAACCGCAGCCGCGCGGCGCCGGGTTCGAATTCGTGGACGAGATTTTCGGAGGAGCCGTCCCCAGGAACTTTATCCCCGCCGTGGAAAAGGGCATGCTCGAGTCCATGGAACGGGGAGTGATTGCGGGATACCCCGTGGTTGACCTTAAAATCACGCTCTTCGACGGCGGATTCCACCCCGTGGATTCCTCCGAAATGGCCTTTAAGATCGCCGCTCACCAGGGGTTCAAGGAGGCCATGAAGCAATGCAAGCCCACGTTGCTGGAACCCATCATGAACGTGGAGATCACCGTCCCTGAAGACAACATGGGAGACGTCATGGGCGATCTCAACAGCCGTCGCGGCCGCATCCAAGGTATGAGCCAGCAGGGAGGCAACCAGGTCATAAGGGCCCAGGTGCCCCTGGCCGAAATGCTCACCTACGCCAGCACGTTGAAATCGTTGACAGGCGGGCGCGGCGCCTTTTCCATGGAAGCCTCCTCTTACGAGGAGGTGCCCGGGCAGATCCAGCAGAAGATCATCGAGGATGCCAAAAAGGCAGAGGAAGAAGAGGATTGAAGCAGGGCCCGCGAGCACCATGGCCTGCACCGCGGGCCGCCCCGGACACCAGGGCCGAATGGCCGCTTTGTTGCATATTAATTCCGCGAGGGGGGAAAACCACGGTCGGGACCTGACGGCCGGCGAGTACGTTGCGCCGCCTGGGCCCACACACATGAGGTGAGACATGTATCACATACCCGTGTGGCATCCGTTGTTCGTCCATTTTCCCGTGGCGTTTATTCTGTCTGCCGGCGCGTGCAGCCTGGGCTGGCTCGTGCTCGGGTACAAATTCTGGCGCAAAGCCACCCTGCTCTTTTTGATTCTGGGCTTCCTGGGCGGCATTGCCGCCTATTACACCGGCGACAACATGCACGAAGCCTTCCGGGATAAGCCGGCGGTACGCCAGCTCGTGGAAGAACATGAGGACATGGCGGGCGGAACCATGGCCTGGGGGATTAAAAACAGCGCTCCCCCGGCGGCGAGCCAGCCCTTCACACCGGGCCGGCACACCCCTTCGCCCAGCAAGGGGCCGTACGAAGGCGACTGAAGCACAAGTTTCAGGCAAGATTTCAGGGGCGGTCCAAAAGGACCGCCCTTTTTCTGATCCGCATCCCAAGAAGAATGCAGTTTCTTTGTGCGGCCGGGCCGCACAGCGGCCGGTAAGGAAGTGAAGAGCGAGGGAGTAAAGGGTGTTCGCAGGTAGTCCTTGGCTGGCAGCAATTTGAATGATTCACCTTCGCGGGACCGTCCCTGCAGCCACCGAAGGGGGCTACTCCCCAACCTCCTTACTTCCTAACTTCCTCGCAACCCTAGCGGGCTTCCCGCGGAGGACGCCCGGCCGCTACACGGCGAAAAGCGCCGTCCCGCAAAGGATCGCCCGCCTATTCTTGAACAGCCGTCAGCCGTTTGCCGGCGCTCCGAGCTTCGAGTCGCTTACGCCTCTCGTCTTCCCTTTGAATGGGCCGCTTCTCGGTCCAACCGTCGCCGGACGACGGTAGTCAGACGTTAAAGCTTTGAGTGTAGCCTTCTGCGGGAGCGGCCGGAGGAATGCCTCTGCAACCCGGCGAAGATACGCCGCGTTGGAAACCCGGCGCCCCAATCACCTAATCACGCAGTCACCTAGTCACTCGGCTGCTCTTGCAACGGGCTGCAACCCAATCTCCGTGCCTCCTTGTCTCCGCGGTTCAAACGCCTATTCCTTCAGTCCTCTCATCCCCCGGTGAATCGCGGCCGCGGGAAAGGTCCCAGCTTGACACCCCGTCCGGCGGGTCCTACCATGTGACTGTACGCAGGGGGTGTGGTGTAGAACACCACTGAGAGGCGCCGCCGATTTTCCCCACGGCGCCAACCCCTCGAACCTGACCCAGGTCATGCTGGCGGAGGGAATGCGGTACGGCGCACCGGCCATCCCCCCGTTTTTCAATCTTGTCTGCCGTCATGATCGGGCTTATTCACGCGTCCGAGGAGGAATCATGTCCAATGACCGAGTCCGCCAACCGATGAAACACGGTCTTCCCTTTCCGGGGAGCCGGAAAGCATATATACCGGGAAGAGCCCCGGGCATGAAAATTCCCATGCGCGAAATTCCCCTCTCGCCGAGTGAAGAAGACGGGCGCACCGAAGAGAACCCGCCCGTCCGCCTCTACGATTCCTCCGGCCCCTACACCGACCCGGAGGCGGATATCGACATCCGGCGGGGGCTTCCGGCGCTTCGCCGCGAATGGATCCTGGCAAGGGGTGACATAGAGGAATACGTCAGCCGGGGACCGAAGTACCAGTCCACGGAATCTCCCACAGCAGAGCGCTTTCCTTCGAAGCCTGAAAAGGTTTTTCGCGCCAGGCCGGGCGCCGGAATCACCCAACTGCACTATGCTCGCAGGGGCGTTGTTACTTCCGAGATGGAATACATCGCCTCCCGCGAAGGCATGGAGCCCGATTTCGTTCGCCGCGAAATCGCCGAAGGCCGGGCCATTATTCCGGCCAATATCAATCATCCAGAAGTGGAGCCCATGATCATCGGGCGGAACTTTCTCGTTAAGATTAACGCCAACATCGGCAATTCCGCCCTCACATCCTCCATCGACGAAGAAGTGGAGAAGATGGTCTGGGCCATCCGTTGGGGCGCCGACACGGTCATGGACCTGTCCACCGGCAAGGACATTCACGCCACGCGCGAGTGGATTCTCCGCAACTCGCCCGTTCCCATCGGAACCGTTCCCATATACCAGGCGCTTGAAAAGGTCGCCGGGCGGCCGGAAGAGCTGACTTGGGACATTTTCCGGGACACCCTGATCGAACAGGCTGAACAGGGGGTGGACTACTTCACCATCCATGCCGGCGTGCGCCTCGCCTATATTCCCCTCACCGCAAACCGCGTGACCGGCATCGTCTCCCGTGGAGGGTCAATTTTGGCGGGCTGGTGTCTTGCCCACCACGAGGAGAATTTTCTCTACACCCACTTCGAGGACATCTGCGAAATCATGAAAACCTACGACGTGGCCTTTTCCCTGGGCGACGGCCTGCGCCCGGGTTCCATTGCGGACGCCAACGACGCCGCCCAGTTCGCCGAACTCGAAACGCTCGGAGAACTCACCGAAATCGCATGGAAGCACGACGTGCAGGTCATGATCGAGGGACCGGGCCACGTAGCCATGCACAAGATCCGCGAAAATATGGACAAGCAGCTCGAACTGTGCCACGAGGCGCCCTTTTACACGCTCGGCCCTCTGACGACAGACGTGGCGCCGGGATACGACCACATTACTTCGGCCATAGGCGCTGCCATGATCGGCTGGTTCGGCACGGCCATGCTCTGTTATGTCACTCCGAAGGAGCACCTGGGGCTCCCGGACCGGGACGACGTCAAGGCCGGCGTTATCGCCTACAAGATCGCGGCGCACGCGGCTGACCTGGCCAAGGGCCATCCCAAGGCGCAGGAGTGGGACGACGCGGTGTCGAAAGCCCGCTTTGAATTCCGGTGGGAAGATCAGTTCAACCTTGCCCTCGATCCGGAAACGGCCCTCGCCTTCCACGACGAAACCCTTCCCAGCGAAGGAGCGAAGGTCGCCAAGTTCTGCTCCATGTGCGGGCCAAAGTTCTGTTCCATGAAGATCACCCAGGACGTCCGCAACTACGCGAAGGAAAAGGGGCTGTCCCCGGACGAGGCGGTGAAGACCGGCCTTGAAGAAAAGGCCAGGCAATTCCGGGAAACCGGGCCGCGCCCGGGCTAAGCAGCCAACCCTTCGCGCACCTGCAGCGTGATCTTGTAAAAGACCGTGATCATCAGCATGCCGATCGCCCAAACCCCTGCCACGATGGCGATTTCGTTCAGTGTCGGGATGTAGCTCGTCACCGATTCGAGCGGTGAGGGAATGAAGCCGCCGATGATCAAGCCGATTCCCTTGTCGATCCAAAGAGACAGGAAAACGACGACGCACGCCACGGCCAGAATCTTTTCATTGCGCCGGTAGCGGGGCACGATCAGCAGCACGAGGGAAACGAGCGCCAGCAGCACCGAAGTCCACATCCACGGCACCAGTTCCGTATTGCCGTCCAGCCCTACGTAAAGGAACTTCATATGGGCCACGTCCTCGGGGATCTTGCTGTAGAGAGTGGTGAAGACCTCCATCAGGATGAAGAAGGCGTTGATGATCATGGCGTAGGTCACGATTACCGCCAGCTTCTGAATGGCGTCCTTCCCCGCATCAAACCAGGTGAGCTTCCGCATAATCATGGTCAGCAGGATCAGAAGGGCGGGCCCTGCGGCGAAGGCCGAGGCCAGGAACCGCGGCGCCATGATCGCAGTGAGCCAGAAAGACCGGTCCGGCAGGCCGCTGTACAGGAAGGCGGTCACCGTATGGATGCTCACCGCCCAGGGAATGGACAGCAGAATGACCGGCTTGATCCAGCCGGGCGGGGCCACGGTCTTGCGTTCCGCCCTAAGCATGACGACGGAGATCACGACGTTGAGAACCAGATAGCCGCTTAGCGACAACATGTCCCAGAACATCGGCGAGTTGGGCCTCGGGTGGAGCAAGACGTTCATCACCCGCATGGGCTGTCCCATATCCACGAAGATAAAGAGCATGCACATGGCCACCGAGGAGACGGCGAGGAATTCTCCCAAGATCGTGATCTTTGAAAAGGCCTTGTAGTTATGTAGATAGTAAGGCAGGACCACCATAACCGCTGACGCCGCCACCCCGACAAAGAATGTGAACTGAGCGATGTACAGCCCCCAACTCACATCGCGGCTCATGCCCGTTACGCCCAAGCCGTAATGGAGCTGCCTGAGGTAGAACAGAAAGCCGATCAAGATGACGGCAAGAAGACATCCGATCCAGATCCAGTATCGACGGCTGCCGGTAACCGCTTTCTCAAACATGAACATGGGCGGACCTCATACGAGATAGTAGATTTCGGGGTGGGTCCCCAACTCGGGTTTGCGCCGGATGGAAAAACGGGATCGGAGAAGGCGCTGCACCTCCGAATCCGGGTCATCCAGGTTGCCGAAAACGATGGCGTTCTCATCGCAGGCCTCGACGCATTTCGGCAATTCGTTTTGCGCCAGCCGCTCCTCGCACAGGTTGCATTTCTCCACCACGCCCTTGGTGCGGGTGGGGAAATCGGGATCAAGCTCCTTGATGTGGGGCCGGGGATCGAGCCAGTTGAAGCTGCGCGAGCCGTAAGGACAGGCCGCCATGCAGTAGCGGCACCCGATGCACCGGTGCCAGTCCATCATCACGACTCCGTCGTCGCGTTTCCAGGTCGCCTTGGTAGGACATACGCGCACACACGGCGGATCGTCGCAGTGGTTGCAGAACAGGATGAAGGGTTTGTCCTTAAAACGCTCCGTGGTGAAACGATCTGCCTGTTCCGGAAAGGCGTCCTGGTAGGGCTCCTTCCAAATCCATTTCACCGCATGCTTCGGATCTTTGAAATCGGGGATGTTGTGGATCTTGTCGCAGCCCGCGATGCACTTGGTGCACCCACCCTCCTGCAAACACTTTTCGGGATCGATGACCATGGCCCAGCGTGTGGAGGGTTTGGGCGGCGCCTTTGAAGGAGCTTGGCCCGCGAAAATTCTCACCAGGGGCGTCTTGCGCGCCAGCGCAGCCAGGGCGGCGAGCCCCGTCACCGTCAGAAACGTTCGTCTGCTGATGCTCATCCCGCGGCCCTCCCCTTCTCTTTAGGAGCAAAATGGCATTCCCAGCAGTAGGGGTTCACGCCCTCATAGCTGTGGCATTTGTCGCAAAACTCCGCTTTGTCCTCATGGCATTTCAAGCAGGTCTGGGTCAGAGAGATGCGGTAGGTTTTGCCGTCGTAGGCCTTGTAGGTGCGAATTCCCTTGCGGACCGCATCCTCGCGCCAGACCATGAGGAGGTCCATGTGAGACTTCCGCATATATTCCACCGGGGCCACGCAGTCCTTTTCCTGTTTGGGCAGCTGCAGCTTGGGCGGCTTTGCCGCTTCCCCTCCGGTCGTTTTCGCCTTCCACCACCAGAGCGTTTCCCACGAGCTCATGGATTCCCGCCACTTCCACCCCCGGCACCCAGTACTCAAGGAGCGTGGGCAGAGTCGCCTTGTCGATGGCGCAGATGGTGGTAAGAAGGTTCACACCGAACCTTTCCTTGACGTACTTCACTGCGTTTGCCCTTGGAAAGCCGCCGCGCATACGCATCTCGAAATTCTCATCGTTACCGAGCCCCGCGCCCGATCCGCAACAGAAGGTCTGCTCGCGAATCGTATTTTCCGGCATTTCATGGAAAACGTTGCAGGTTTCACGGATGACGTATCTCGGCTCCTCCAGCAGTCCCATGCCCCTGGCGATGTTGCAGGGGTCGTGGTGCGTCACTTTCCAGTGGTCGTTGCGCCGCCTGTCCAGTTTGAGTTTGCCGTTCTTGATCAGGTCGGCCGTAAATTCCATGATGTGGACCATCTTGGTGGACCGTGCGTTCTCGAACACCGTCCCGGTCATGGGCGATTTCGGCACTTCCAGAAAATCGGCCGGCCCGTTCATCGTGTCCATGTACTGGTTGATGACGCGCCACATGTGTCCGCACTCGCCGCCCAGGATCCACTTGACGCCCAGCCTCTTGGCTTCGTCATACATCTTGGCGTTCAGGCGTTTCATAATCTCGTGGGAGGCGAAGAGGCCGAAGTTTCCACCCTCCGAGGCGTAGGCGCTCATCGTATAGTCCAGGCCGATGGTGTGGAAAAGCAACAGGTAGCCGAGAAGCGTGAAGTAGTGCGGCGAGGCGAAGTAGTCCGCCGAGGGCATGATGAAGAGAACTTCCGCCCCTTTCTTGTTGATGGGCGCCTCGACACGGATTCCCGTCAGGTCCTCCAGTTCGTCCACGGCGAAGTCGATGCTGTCCTTGAAGCCGTGGGGCTGGATACCCAGGTGGTTTCCCGTCCGGAAGCAGTTGGCCGCCGGCTCCATCACCCAGTTGATATTGAGCCCGACCAGGTTCAACAGCTCCCGGCCGATCATGGTGATCTCGGCCGTGTCGATCCCATAGGGACAGAAAACGGAGCAGCGCCGGCACTCGGTGCACTGGTAGAAGTAGTAGTACCACTCCTTCAGCACGTCTTCAGTCAGAGTGCGGGCGCCCACGAGACGTCCGAATATCCGGCCTCCCAAGGTGAAATAGCGACGATAAACCGAGCGAAGCAGTTCCGCCCGCAGCACCGGCATGTTCTTGGGATCTCCCGAGCCGATGAAAAAATGGCATTTGTCGGCGCAGGCTCCGCAGCGTACGCAGATGTCCATGAACAGGCGGAAGGAGCGGAACTTTTTCAGATAATCTTTCATGCCCTTGAGGATGGTCTTTCTCCAGCCCTTGGGGAGCTTCCAGTCTTCGTTAAAGGGCTGCCATTCCCTTGGATTGGGCAGTTCGAGGTATTCGAGATTCTTGGGCGCCGCGGCGTAGCAGAATGTGCCCTTTTTGAAAGTGACGGGCGTGTCCATCCAATTCTGCTGCGGCGGCTTGTAGTCGATGCTCGCAAGTTCTTCGGGGTTGGGAGCCTGTTCTGCCATGGGCTACTCCCTTTCCAGCGGCAGACCCGCCGCTTTGATCTTGTCGTGGAATTCATCTTCCCACTCGGCGTAGGTGTGGACCTTCACCGGGTAGTTCCACGGGTTGATGTGACGTTTCATCCGGTTGTTGTTGGGAAGGTTTCTCGTCGGGCTCAGAAAGATGCCGCCCATGTGCATGAGCTTGCTGAATGGGAAATAGGCCACCAGCAGGCTCAGCATGAAGAGGTGGACGAAGAACAAAGGCCCCACCTGTTTCGGGATCACTGGATGGAAGGTCACCAGCCCCATGGCGAGTTCCTTTATTGAAAGCAGGTCCACCCGTGTGAAGTAGCGCATCAGGATCCCGCTGCAGACGAGACCCAGCAAAAGAAAGAGGGCGAAATAATCCTGAAAGAGGGAAACGTAGCGGACCTGCGGGTCTCTCAGGCGCCGCCAGAGCAGATAGGCGAGCGCGGCCAATAGAATGACATCGGTCACGTAGAGACCCGGCGCCCCGATCTGAAAGAATCCGTCCACCGCGGCCAAGCCGTTCACAAAGGCCGGAACCGGTTCCATGAAAAATCTCAAATGTCTCAGGAAGACGATGAGAAACGTATAGTGAAAGGCGATGGCGCCCAACCAGAGAAGCTTGTTCTCACCGTAGACCAGCTTGGGCCCGGAGCGCAGCTCGGACCGGGTGTTTCTAAAGAGGGACCGGAACAGGAGAACTTCCAGCGCCAAGCGCAGAAAGGCGCCTATTTTTCCCGAGGGGTTCTCCAGTCTCCCCGCCTTGATCCAGGGAAGGGACTTCTGCTGCCCGCAGGTGGTCGGGATGCGAAAGGGAACCGCGGAAGCGGCCCACTTGGCGATCCGGTACACCAGGCCGCCCAGGAAAAGGACAATAGCCGCGTAGGGGATTGCCACGGCAAAGACTGGCCGGAGCACCGCCGCATCCCCGCCGATGTATCCAAGCGCCGCCAGCACCAGTACCGCAAGAAGCGAATAGAGGATGTACATGTCAGGCTACCTCATCACATGACGCACCGCGGCGGTCACTTATCTTGGTCCTCCCCGCCGCCCACGGAAGCCGTCTCCCTGGATCTTTCGAGGAGATATAGCCTCCGCTTTGCCTCGCTCAGCTTGATCTCGTAAGTTTTTTCCCGAGAATGCATAAACAGGTCGAACGCCAGGAGGGCCATGTCATCGATCTGGGATTCAATGGCGCACAATTCTTCCGATGCGAACTGCTCATCGCCCGATTCCTTGACCGCCTTTCGAATGATTTTCTTCAGCATGAAGATAAAAGCAATGGATTGGCCCGCCGTCACGTCCTGGACCGCGCGTATTCTTACCACATCGCCCAGGATGGGCGCGACGCGTCCCGTATTCATGCCGGCGAGCAGCTCGTCGAACAGCCGCGGGAAAGCGTCCTGGAACACCTGGCCTACCGGGTTCCTGAAGGGGTCCTTCTCTTCCATGAGGAAGCGGGAGGTCTGGATGGGATACGCCTGGAGCGTCCGGTCCAGCCACTGCTTCACGATGGCGTTCTTCTTCTTTGCCAGCAGAACCTTAATATCCATTGGCCCTCCTCCGCTTCACCGCCTCACCGCGGAAAAGCGCGGCCTCGCTCCTGCAGGCGCCTCGCAACGGGTCATGACACCCCGCCCCGGCTGCGTCCCCCCCTAAAACACAACTGTGCGCAGTCGGGACGGGGTGAACCGGCGGACCAGGGCCGGTAGGGCCACCATTCGTCCGCTCGAACGGTGTTTGCTCCCCGGTCGCGCCGGAACGAGACGCTTATTACACGCAGCCCGTGGGCTTGGGAAGGCCGGCGAGCTTGCAGGCGCCCTTGGCCGGACCGGACGGGAACATTTCGTAGATCTGGTTCAGTTTGAATCCCGTTTCCTTGCAGAGCTTCCGGATCATCGGAGCGATGCCGTATTCCACATAGTAATTCCGGAGGTAGTTGATGACCTTCCAGTGATCCTCAGTCAGCTCCGCGACGTTCTCGGTGCCCGCGAAGTCCTTTGCGACTTCTTCGTTCCAGATCGTGGGATCTTCGAGGAAGCCGTCCTCATCCACCACATAGCTTTTTCCATTCAGTTCGATGGTCGGCATTGTCTGTTCCCCCCGCCGGAACCCCTCGCCTGGGGACCGGCATTTGAAGTGTTGTTATCCTGGCCGCCGTCAGAGCGGCCGTTCACCCGTTTCGGCGGGGTATCCGCCGCTTTTTTGCGCCTTCACACCATTTCGATGTAGCCGCAGGGGCATTCTTCAGCGCATTTCTTGCAGCCGTTGCAAAGTTCCAGCTTGATCTTGTAGTGCTCTCCCTTTGGAAGCTTGACGAAGCAGCTCGGCGTGCAGTACATCCAGCAGGTTTCGCAGTCCATGCACATGCCGCAGGACATGCAGCGCGCCGCTTCAGCCAGCGCATCTTCCTCGCTAAGCCCCTGCTGGACTTCCGTCTCCAAGTCTCGCTGATCCATGGGAATATCTTGGCGGTCGTTCCTGGGAACGTCCTTGTACCAGCCGAGTTTCATCTTGTCGGATTTAATGATTTCCGGGCTGTCGTGCGTTTTGAGAGGCGTCCCTCTGAATTGGGAGTCGATGGCTTCGGCCGCGAACCGTCCCTGGGCGATGGCGATGGAGACCAGCCCCAGTTCCACATTGTCGCCTCCGGAGTAGACATGGTCCAGCTTCGTCTTTCCCTGCGCGTCGATTTTCGTCCAGTCCTTGCCTTCATGGAGATCGTCGAGGCCCTCGAACTCGGGCGCCTGGCTGATGGCGGCGATGACGTCCGAAACCGGTACTTCGAATTCGGACCCTTCTTTCGGCACCGGCCGGGGCCGTCCCGACGCGTCGGGCTCGCCGAGCTCCATCCGAACGCACTTCATGGCAATGGCCTTGCCGCCGTTTTGGACGACTTCCACCGGCGCCGCCAGGAACTCGATGTTGACCCCCTCTTCCAGCGCGGCTTCGATTTCCGGCTTAATGGCCGGCATCTCGTCCCGTGTCCTGCGGTAGAGAATGGTGACTTCCGCACCGAGGCGCTTGCTGACCCGCGCCGCATCGATGGCCGTATCCCCGCCGCCGATCACGTAGACCTTCTCGCCCAGTTCCACGGCTTCGCCGCTGTTGACCCGGTTGAGAAATTCCGTTCCCGTGTAGACGTTGGAAGCGTCCTCGCCCGGCACGCGCAGCTTAAGGCCTTTGTGCGCGCCGATTCCCACGAAAACGGCGTCATAGTCCTTCCTGACCTTGTCCAGCGGAACATCATTTCCAACAGCGGTCCCGCATTTCAGTTCCACACCAAGATCCAGGATCTTTCCGATTTCGGCGTCGAGCACATCTTCGGGAAGCCGGTAGCGGGGGATGCCGTAGCGAAGCATGCCTCCGGGCTTGCTGAAGGCCTCGAAAACCGTCACCTTGTATCCGCGCCGGGCGAGTTGGTAGGCGCAGGAAAGGCCCGCCGGCCCGGCTCCCACGATGGCGACCTTTTCCGGGTTGTCCGCGTCGCTCAGGCGGGCAAGCGCCAGGTTACGGGCGATGCCGAAATCGCCGACAAAGCGCTCCATGGCATTGATGGAAACTGCGCCGTCCTTGTCGTTCCGATTGCACTGTTCCTCGCAGGGATGGGGACAAACGCGTCCGCACACCGCGGGGAAGGGATTGCGGTCGGTGATGATCTTCCAGGCGATTTCATAGGCTTCTTCGTTCGTTCTGCCGTAGGCTTCCGCCTGGGCGATGGTCGTGAGCCAGCCCCGGATGTCGCTGCCGCTGGGACAGGTCCCCATGCAGGGTGCGGTCTTTTCCACATACCGCGGCCTGTAGGGACTGATCTCCCCGCCGGCGGAGCCCGTCTTGATGACAGGTTTTTTTACTTCTTTGAACAGGCCCATGGCTTGCCCCCTCTCTGTTGGTCGGGCCCTCTAGGGTGCGTCAACCCACGCCCGCCTAGACGCCTGAATCAAACCAGCGCCGTGGAAGCGGCCGGCGGCGGGTCCGTTGTCGGACCCGTCGCGTTCCGCCTCCGCCCGCCCGCCTTAGTCGGGCGCGGCGCCTTCCTTGTGCGGCAGCGTGATGTAGCTTCCACCAAAGTAGCTGTACACGCACCGCCCCGAGTCAATGAGCTGCCGGATGGCCAGTTTGCATGCTTTCTTGTCGACCTCCGACTCACCGTGACGGGCGATCATCTCCTTGA
The DNA here is from genome assembly GCA_037384885.1 of Acidobacteriota bacterium. Lineage (GTDB taxonomy): Bacteria > Acidobacteriota > UBA4820 > UBA4820 > DSQY01 > JARRNO01. Next base: position 19,907 of record JARRNO010000003.1, on the reverse strand, counting down.
TCAGGTCCGTCGCCTTGAGGTTCTTTTTTCCCATGGTCTCTTCGACCATTTTGTACATTTCCTCGGCCAGTTCATCGATTGAAACGGCCATGGCGCACCTCCTAAAGCCTGATTTGGGCGGACCGGGCGAAGGTCGTACCCGCAAAACGGAAGTCGTCGATGTGGTACTTGGTGAACGGGATCCCGGTCAGCTCGAAGAATTTCGGCCACCCGATGCGGGCGATCCATTCGCCCATGCGTTCGTACTTTTTCGCGTTCTTTGCGTAGACGTCGACGATGTTCACCACGGCATTCACGACCCCGGGCCAGCGAGGCGGCTCGTTGGGGATAAAGGGGATAGCCAGCTTGGAGAACGTCGGCTGGGAACGCGCGTCGCTGACCTTGCCTCCGACCCAGATGGAGATCCCGTCGTTTTCCGGGTCGTTGAGCTGCATGGCGGGGCAGACGGAGAAACAATTGCCGCAGAACATGCACTGTTCTTCCACGACTTCCACGGTCTTCTTTCCATCCTCGGTCGTGGCGGGCCGGATCGCGCCCGTCGGGCAGGAGGCCACCACGTTGGGAATCTCGCAGACCTTGTGCAGGCTGTCGTGCTGCACCCTCGGAGGCTTCCGGTGCACGCCGAGAATGGCGATATCCGAGCAGTGAACAGCGCCGCACATGTTCAGACAGCAGGCCAGGGCGATGCGCAGTTTGGCCGGAAGATCTTCGTGCGTAAAACGGTCGTAGAGCGCATCCATGACAGCCTTCACAATGCCGGAAGCGTCCGTCGCCGACGAGTGGCAGTGCACCCATCCCTGTGTGTGGACGATGTTGCTGATGGAGTTGTTGGTCCCGCCCACCGGGAAGCCGATCTTTGTAAGGTCGGCCTTCAGCGGCTCGATGTTGTCGGGATTGTCCAGGAGAAATTCCACGTTGTGGCGGCTTGTAAAGCGCAGGTAGCCTCCGCAATATTTTTTCGCCAGATCGGCGAATGCCCGGATGGTCTGCGTGCTGAGCAGTCGCGGTGTACCGGCGCGCACCGTGTAAATGCGGTCCCCGGACTCGGACTCGTGGAAGAAAACGCCCGGCGCCATGCTTTCGTGAAATTTCCAGTTCCCGTAGTTCTTCTTGATCAGCGGATGCAGGAACTTTTCATAGTGGGGCGGTCCAATATCGGTTACTCTTTTGACAGGCTGTTCGGCCATTTTTTCACTCCTCAAACGCTTGTTTCATCCCTTCTTCCAAGAACTGTCCGCCAGGGGTCACTCGGCCTCTTGTTCGTCGGTCTGGATAAAGACGAACGGGTTGTCCCTGGGGGCGCTGACCATCTCGGGTATGGCGTCCAGTCCGATGGCGTCCAGGAAATTGCCCATACCCACGCGCTGGATCAGTTCGCCGACGCGTTCGCGGTTCTTTCCGTACTCGCACCAGAAGTCCCACACGCGGTCCACAAGCTCCTTGATCGTGTCCATCAATTCATCTTCCGGCACGAACGGCACCAGGACCGAGGAAAGAAGAGCACCTTGGAGAATCGGAGCCTTGGCGCCCATGAGAAGCGTGGCGCCGCGTTCCTTGCCGGGACGCAGGGCCTTGGGCATGACGTTGATGCAGTGCATGCAGCGGACACATTCACGGTTGTTGATGGTCAATTTGCTTCCATCCCAATCCATGCACTTCGTCGGGCAGTGGTTGCAGACATCCTTCTGGATGTCCAGTCCGTTCTTCGCATACTCCGCCACCGCCTTGTCGTCCTGCTGGATGTCGTCCTTCCAGGTCCCGATGATGGACAGGTCGGAACGCGCCTTGGCCGCTACGCAGTCATTGGCGCAGCCGGAGAATTTGAACTTGAACTTGTAAGGAAAGGCCGGGCGGTGGAGTTCGTCCTGGAATTCCTGGGTGATGTCGTTGCACAGCTTCATGGTGTCGTAGCAGGCCCATTCGCAACGGGCCTTGCCCACGCAGCAGGATGGGGTTCGCACGTCCGAACCCGATCCACCGAGGTCGAACCCGTTCGCCGTCAGGTCGGCGAAGGTCGGCTCCAGCTGGTCCGTCGTCGTGCCGAGGAAGATGATGTCGCCCGTCGAGCCGTGCATGTTCGTAATGCCCGATCCGTGCTCTTCCCAGACATCGCACAGCTTGTTGAGGACGTCGCTGGTGTAGAACCATCCCGAGGGCATGTTCACGCGAAGCGTGTGGAAGTGCGCCACGTTCGGGAACTGATCGGGGACGTCGCTGTAACGCCCGATGACGCCGCCGCCGTAGCCCATGACGCCCACAATGCCTCCGTGCTTCCAGTGGCTGATCTTGTCCCTGTAGGACAGCTCGAGCTGGCCCAAAAGATCGTGGCCCACCGGATTCTTTTCCGCCGATTTCTTGATTTCCTTCACGAAACTCGGCCACGGACCCTTTTCGAGCTCGTCTAAAAGTTTTGTTTCATGTTTTGTATCCGCCATGGCAAAACCTCCTGTAGTCGGACATCTCACTTTTCCATCCAGCGGCCTTCTCTAAAGAATCCGCTCTCTCCCTTCGCCGCCGGAACAACCCGCGGCGGTTCCATTCACCTTCACGTCCCCTTTCCCGCGGCCGCCATGGCCACCGTTCTGTAAAGAAAATGGGCAAATTTGGAATAGGGCGCGTAAAGGAAGAGCGTGAAAATCAGCACCAAATGAACGAAATAAACCGTATACATGGCCCACACGGCGGAACCGAGCCGCAGTGTTTCCGATAGGATCCCGGTGAAGACCACCCCGGCCAGCGTCAGAAGAAAGAACCAGTCGAAGTAGGTGCTGGACGCCCGTTTTTCCGGATCCCGGACCCGGTCGACCAGCAGCATGACGCAGCCCACGAAGACAACGGCCGCGCAGACGTTGGCAAACACTTTCCAGGGACTTGTCAGCGCCAGGGGCGTGTGCATGATTCCCGCCATCGTACCGATACCGACGGCGGTTCCCATGACGGCCAGGCCGACGAAACCCCAGAAGGTCAGGAGGTGGCCCCAGGACCGGGTCTGCTCTTTGCTGCACTTCCTGAACCGCTTGTGCGTGGCGATGTCGGCCACGGCCGGCGCCAGCCCCTTCAGGATGCTTTCTTTGCATCCGGCCGCCCTTAACGCCCTGATAAACCTCGTCAAACCCACGGCCAAAACGATCACCACCAATCCGGAAACGGTAAAAAAGAGCGCTTCCAGGATGGGAATCGGGAAGAGTTCGGCGAACTCCGGCGAGGCGGTGGAAACGGCCTTCGGCCCCAGCAGTGCAATCGCGCCGAAGATGATCACCGGCAGCAGGTACAAAAGGGGAAGCCATTTCGGCGAAGCGAGAAGGCTTCCCATAAAGCGGGGGAAGCTGAAGGCTCGGATCAGGGCGCTCCGCACGGCTCCAAGGACATCGCCGGGGCGTGCCCCCCGCGGGCAGTTGGTGGTGCAGTCGCCGCAGTTGTGGCACAGCCAGACGGCCGGATCGCCGGCAAGATGTTCCTTGAGCCCCCACTGGGCCTCGATCATCTGCTTGCGCGGGAAGGGCGCGTCTTCAGGCGAGAGCGTACAGACCGCCGAGCACGTGGCGCATTGGAAGCACTTCTTGAGGTCGCCGCCCCCGGTTTCGATCACGTCTCTGATGAACGCGGCGTCGGGCTGAATCAGAACGGGCTCCGGCATTTTGGCTCCCCTCCTAGAACCCCTTGTACGGGTTCGGTCCAAGCTCGTCGATCCGCTTCATGAACGTCTCGATGAGCGACGGCAGTTTGTCGTACTCGTTGATCGCCAGCTGGGTCAGCTGGATGCGTTCGGATTCGAGCCGGAGGCGGTCCAGCGTTTCCTTGACGTTTTCAAGCCGCCGGTCCGCCAGCTCGCTGCCCTTGGCGAAGTGGCACTGGTAGTCGTCGCCGTACTTGCATCCCACCAGCATGACCCCGTCGATTCCCCTGGACAGCGCGTCGGCGATCCAGACGATGTTCATGGACCCGAGGCAGCGGAGCGGAATGACACGCACATAGGGGTTGATCTCTTTCCGGTGGAGCCCCGCAATATCCAGGGAAGGGTAGGCGTCGTTCTCGCACATGAAAACCAGGACCCGGGGCTTTTCTTCGTCTTCGTCGGGTACCTCGATCGCCTTGATCATGGAAGCGATCATGTCCACCGAGTAATTCTTGAAGGAAACGATGCGCTCCGGGCACGCGCCCATGCAGACACCGCAACGCCGGCACCGGTAAGGGTTCGGTTTCGGTGTGCCTTTCTCGTCCTCGTCCAACGCACCGAAGGGGCATTCCTCGGTGCAGCGCTTGCACTGGGTGCAGCGCTGCAGGAAGAACTCGGGGAAGGACAGGTCGCGGGAACGCGGGTGGACGGCCTCTCCGCGCGAAGCCAGTTCCACGCTCTGGATGGCCTTCATCGCTGCGCCCAGCGCGTCTTCCTCTGCATGAACCGAATCCATGGGCGCTCTCACGGTCCCGGCGGCATAAATGCCCGTCCGGCGTGTCTCGTAAGGGAAGCAGACGAAGTTCGAATCGGGAAACCCGTGCGCTAGAACGGGCAGGTCCGGCCCCTGCCGGTAAGTCAGGTTCAGGATGGCCGTCCCCTCGTGATGTTTCAGCGCTTCCACCGTTTTGGCGGCTTCGGCTTTCTGATTTTCGGATTCGCCTGTCGTTGCTTTGATCTTGGCGTCTTCCAGGGCCCGGATCGCTTCGCCGTCAGCGGCGTTAGGAACCATTCCCGTCGCGAGAACGACCAGGTCCGCCTCAACGGCCATATCGCGCCCGATCAGGGTATCCTTGACCTGAACCGTGACTTTGCCGTTTCCTCCGGCTTCGACTGCCGCGACTTCCCCCTTGGTCAGGAAATTCAACGCATGGTCCTGCGTTTTCATGTAGAACTTCTCGTACTGTCCCGGCGTCCGCATGTCCTTGTAGATGATGTAGACCTTCGCGTCCGGGTTGCGGCTGCGGATATAGGCGGCGTGTTTCAGCGTGGCCATACAGCAGACGGACGAACAGTAGGGCAGGTGATTTTCGTCCCGCGAGCCCGCGCACTGAACGAAAAGCACGCTCTCCACGGGCTTGCCGTCCGACGGCCGGACCACCGGTCCTTCACCCGCCATTTTTTCGAATTCCACATTGGTGACCACGTCCGGCGACGTCCCATAACCGAGGTGGCCCAGCTTTGAAGCGTCATACGGCTTCCAGCCGGTGGCCATGATGACGGCCCCGGCCTTCACCTCCGTATCGCCGCTCTTGGTCTCGACCACGGCGTTGAACCGGCCGGGTTCGCCTTCGATTTTCTTGATCCTGGCGGAAGTGAGCGCCTGAATTTTCGGATGGTAGAGCGCCTCCTGGATTTTATCGGCGATGCCTTCCAGGTTGAGTTCTGTGTAGGGCGGATCCTTGGGGAATCGGCGCGACAGGGTGCCGACGAAACCGCCGAGCTGGTCCTGCTTTTCCACCAACGTGACTTCGTAGCCGGCCGCCGCGGCTTCCAGGGCGGATGTGACGCCCGTGACGCCGCCGCCGACCACCAGGATGCGCTTGGAAATCTCCTCGGCCACCGGCTGGAGCGGCTCAGACTTGTTCGCCTTCACAATCCCCATGCGGAGATAGTCCTCTGCGAGCATCTGGACGTCTTCTCCGCCGTCCGCGTGGGACCAGACCACGTGCTCCCGTAAGTTGACCCTCTCCTGAACCATGGCCGGATCGAACCTGAAGGCTTCGGTCTTCATCCGGGGAGACCAACCCGCGATGACAACGGCGCTGACGCCTTCTTCCTCCAAGTCCTTCCGGATCATGCCCAGCCCCTCGCGGCCGCAGAGAAAATTGTGCGTGCGGCACACGGGCACCTTGAACTCGGACTCGGCCACCTTGGCGAGGGCTTCCATGTCGAGCGTTTCACCGATCGAACAGCCGCTGCAGATGTACACTCCCGTCTTCTTATCCATGGTGAGCACTCCTCACGACGCATTGGAAGGCCCTGAGAGCCGAACCGGTACCGTCCTGGACGGTGGCGGACACCTCCTCCGGCCGCCGCGCGCAGCCGGCGGCGTAAAGCCCGGTTCTGCCGGCCGGCTGGGCGATGAAGTTGAACTCATCGAGCACGAAACCTTCGGGCAGACCGTCGGTCTGGGGCACGATGCCCGTGGCGAGAACGACCAGGTCAAAGGTTTCAGTGAGCTTGCGCCCGCCCATGACGTCCTCTACCTCTACCGTCACACCGCCGGTCCCGGCGTCGCCGGACACCTTGGCCACCTTGCCCTTCACCAGCCGGATCTTTTCGTCCTTGGCAACCTTGCTGTAGAAGTCCTCCAGCCGCCCCAGCGTCCGGATGTCGATGTAGAAGATCGTCACTTCCGCGTCCGGATGCTGCTCGCGCACGTAGGTCGCCTGCTTGAGCGAAGCCGGGCAGCACACGGCGGAGCAGTAAGGCAGGTGGTTTTCGTCGCGCGAGCCCGCGCACTGGACGAAGGCGACCCTTGACGGAGCTTTGCCGTCCGAGGGACGCAGAATCTTCCCGCCCGTGGGACCGTCCGGCGAAGCGAGGCGTTCCATGATGACGTTGGTCACCACGTCGGGCGTCTTGCCGTATCCCAGGTTGTCCAGCTTCGCCGCATCGTAGGGCGCCCAGCCCGTTGCCGCCACCACCGCCGCCACGTGAAATGTTCTTCGTTCAACCTGCTGGGCGAGGTGCACGGCGCCATACTGGCACGCGGCTTCGCAGCTCCTGCAGTTGTCCGGACAGGCCTCGCGGTGAATGACGTACTGCGCCGGGAAGGCTCCCTTGTGGACCATGCCGGCGGCTTTGGTCTTGGAAAGGCCGAAATTGAACGGGTCGGGAATTTCCACCTTGCATGCGTCCGTACAGTCCCCGCACAACGTGCACGCCTCGGTCACATACCGCGGCGCAATCCTCACGCTGACCGTGTAGTCGCCCGGCTCGCCCGTGACATTTTCCACCTCCGCCATGGTCAGGACCTGAATGGCGGGGTTGTTTTTGATGCGCTTGTAGTTGATCTCGAGACCGCAGGCCGGCGGACAGAGCTTGGGAAAATACTGGTTCACCGCCGCCACCCGTCCGCCGAGGGACGGGGATTTCTCGACCAGGACCACTCTACAGCCCGCCTCGGCCGCTTCTATGGCCGCGGTCATCCCTGCAATCCCGCCTCCAATCACAAGGAGGTCCTCTCCTTCCGGGTGTTTCGTCGCCGTATCATTCATGAGCGCCGCCCCGCTGTGTCTGGACCGGCCCGTTGCCGCCGTTTTGACGGGCGGCGGCCAGTCTCTCCTCCATCACCGATCTCTTCACTTTCACCGTCTTTTCGCCGAAAAGGCTGAAGCGCAGCCACTGCACGGCGAATTCCAACAATTCCGTATCGTCTGTTTTCATCACTTCCGCGCGCATTTCATCCACGTCGAACAATTCAAGGAAGCGGGACTCGAAAACGAAGCGCCGGAAGCGGTCGAGGTCATAAAGCGCCATGTAATACATGTCCATCTTTTCTGGAGCCAGCTCTTCCTCCCGGCTCCAGAATTCGTGGAGCATCAGCTCTTTGAACGAGGCCCCCATCATGTCGTAGGTCTCGATTCCCTGGTTCTCGATCCATTCGCGGATCGTGAATGCCTTCCCGCAGCCGTGCCCATGGCAGATATCCTCTTTCAGGAGGAAATGAAAGGCCCGGTCTTCCGGGTTGGGATTGTCGGGCTCGGCGTATCCGAGGGGATACATGCGGCAGGCCCAGGGCCGGTGCGCATAAATACCGCACCCTTCTTCCGTTACAAATGGACACTGCTTGGCCTCGCCTTCCATTTTCAGCAGGACCACCGGGATCTTTTGCTCTTTCGTAAACGGGACCATCGTGTAGCGCCGGAGGAATTCAGAGGAATCGAGCCTGAGGGCCCGCTTCATCCGCAAGACGTCGTAAGGCGTGAGTACGATGCTCACATCCCGGCAGCAGGCATTGAAACAGTCCATGTCCGGCCCGCAATGAAAGGTGAAGCGGTCGTCCCGGGACAGCCTCGGGTATTCGGTGAGAATCGACTGTTTTAGCGTTTTCTGGTCGGCCATGGGTTCACCTTCGATTCAAGGGAGTATGCTGCTTTTCAGCGCAGCGCGGGACCAGACCGGGAGCGGTCCCGTTTCTCCGTTTACCGGGTCCAGCCGGAACCGGTAGGATGCGTGGACGCTGTAATGATCTTCCATCCAGGACCATCCCCTGACAAAATAGGGGCAGTCATCTTCGAAACAAACGTACTGGTACTCCCCCGACCAGCTGGTGAGCTCGGGGTTCTGCCACTTCACGAGAGGCTTTCCGCAATGCGGACAGACGAGTTTTTCTTCTTTCACGGCGCCCCCCTCGGGGGCCCGCCCCTATGGGCGGACCCCACACGACGGAGCCTGGGCGTTGAGCCTAGGCGAAAATCTGCCGGACGGGCCTGGAAATCATCTCCCAGTTGTCCGACTTCGGGTCCCACTTGCAGTTCGCGAAGACTTTCCACTTCTCCTCGTCGATCTTCGGCGTATCGGAGCGGAAGTAGTAACCCGGCCACCGGGTTTCCTCGCGGAAGAGCATCGTGCGGACGTGGGCCTCGGCCTGCCACATGCGATGGACGTTTTCCCAGCAGCGCATCAGCTCGTGGTGGTTGGACGCGGCCAGCTTCTCCGAATCTTCCTTGAGAAATGCGAGTAGTTCCATGGCCTTTTCGAGCTGCGCCTGGTTGGTGGTGAACTGAGCAGTCACGCCGCCCGCATACTCGTCCATGATTTTCTGCAGCCGGAACATGAACATCTTCGGCTTTATGTAGTTCGGGTTGATTTCGGGATCGGTCGTGTCGCCCTTGTGCTGCTCGTAGAGATCCATGGGCAGGAGAATTTCTTTCTTCAGGGCTTCGATCTCGGCGTCGCCCACGTTCGGCATGGAATTGTTGTCCACGATGAACTTGACGGCGGCCTTGGCGGCGATCCGGCCTTCGGTGAGAGAGCCTGAAGAGAACTTGTGGCTGGATGCCCCGGAAGCGTCGCCCGCGCAGAAGAGACCGGGCACGGTCGACATGTTGGCGTAGCCCCAGAAGTACTCGTTCTTGGTGTCTCCCGTCTGAAGGTCTTCGGGACCGCTGACCCATGCGCCGGACGCGCCGGAGTGCGAACCGATGAAGTAAGGCTCGGCGGCCGCGATCTCGGAGCTTTTTTCCTCGGGACGGACGTTACTGGCCGCCCAGAGAATCGCCTGCGAGATGGTCATGTCGAGGAAGTCTTCCCAGGCCTCGGACTCGAGTTCCTTCATCTTTTTCTTGTAGGCCTTCTCGTCGTCCTTGAACTCCTCGGCGATCTTCTGGATCGCTTCCTCGGTGCGCATGTAGATGGGACCTTTGCCTTCCAAGACGTCCAGCATGCCCAGGTAGTTCCGGAGGTTGGCCGGGATGGGTTTCACTCGCCCGTAAGGACCCCAGTTCTCCAACTCGGGCCGGCGCTCGACCATGTACTCGCCGCCCATGGCGGTGGTTGCGCGCGACGTGAAAAGGAGGAACCAGGCGCCGACGGGACCATAGGCGTCCTTGAACCGCACCGGGATGAACCGGACTTCCTGGCAGGTCATTTCCGCGCCGGCCTTCATGGTGAAGTAGGCCGAAGACCCGGAGTTCCACGGAGGATACCAGGCGCGCCCCATGCCTTCACCGGCGCTGCGCGGTTTGAAGACGTGCACGGCGCCGCCCATGGTGGCCATGGTGGCTTTCGCTTTGAAGACGTAAAACTTGTTCTCGCGGACCGAGAAACCCACCGCGCCGGCGCAGCGCTCGCCGTCCATGAGGGGACCGACGATGAAGACGCGCTCATAGATTTCACCCACGCCGCTTTCCCGCAGGGCGTTCTTGGCGGCTTCGGCCACGATCACCTTGTAGGATTCGCCGTTGATCATGAGCTGCCAGCGCCCTTCGTGCACGTAGTTGCCTTCCTCGTCCTTCCAAATGGGAAGACCCCACTTTTCATAAAGGTGAACAGTGGAATCCACGTGACGTGCGATGTTGGCTACCAGGTCCTCCCGGGTGATGCCCATGAGGTCGTTCCGGACATAGTCCACGTAGTCCTTGACGGTGTTTTTCCCGTCCTTCAGACCCACGTACTGGTTGATGGCGGAAAGCCCCATCGCGACGGCGCCCGAGCGGTCCATGGCCGCCTTGTCCACGAGGGTGACCTTCTGGCCGTTCTGCTTGGCCCAGTGGGCCGCTTCGACGGCGGCGCCGCAGGCGGCCATGCCGCCTCCCAGGATCAGCAGATCGGTTTCGACAACGACAGTCTCAAAATTGGCCATCTGCGTCTCCCCCCTTCACTTGTTCAACGTGAAAACTTCGGACAGGCCGAGCGAGGCGGGTTCGGTAAACAGGTCTTGGCTGTTCAGGTCTCCCGCGGACTCATAGCCGCCGTTCGGGACCGCCTCTCCTTCCGGAGTCGTCCGGATGGGGAATTTGAAACGTTTCAGGTCCCCGTTCCGGAACTGTACGGTCCACATGATGGAATCCGTCGAGCGCAGTGGCGTAACCGTCGCGCCCATGGGCACAAAATCGGCGTAGCCGCGGACTTCGATAGCCTGCGTCGGGCAGATCTTGACGCAGTTGTAGCACTCCCAGCACATGGACACGTCCCGGTTATGCGCTTTCATGGATTCTTTGTCCAGAACCATGAGGTCGTTGGGACAGATATGCTGGCAGGCAGTCTTGTCCAGCGCTTTGCACCCGTCGCATTTTTCCGGGTTCACATAGCTTGGCATCAGATCACCTCCAATAAACGACACTTGCGGGTCTTGCTTGATACACACAACGAAGTCAACTTTCCAGTCATCCACTCGCCTGCTCGGGCCGTTCACCCCCTTCCTGCAGCATCCGGGAGATGGAATCCCGGACCCGCCGCGGCGCCTCCGGCGCCTTGAACCGCTTCAGTCCCCGGACGTTGACCGCGACGGGGACAGGTACCCGGAGATGGTTCTGGAGGTGTGAGTTTGGAGATCCGGGATAGGAAAGACGCATCGCTTAGAGCCGCACGGCTTGTCTTGCCCCTCCGTTCGAGAAGAGAGCCAATGTTCCGGCGGCCTGCCGGCTTCCGTGCCCCATCGGCGCTCTCTCGGCCTTCCGGGTGCGACGGAAACCAGCGGGTCACCGGTTCCCCCCTCGTAACGGAGACATCGCGATTCCCCCCTCACGATTTCCTCCGTCTTGTCTGCCCTCCGGTACGGGTCTCCGCCGGCCGGAAGGACGGGCAGGGTCTCTTCAGTAGAGATAGATGAGTTAGTTTGCCCTGCTCACAGACAGCTATAAGCCCCCTTGAATAGGGGGGCAACAAGGCGGTCAAGTCCTCCAAAACGGCATGGGTGATTTCCCTCACTAGGGTCCCCATGGAGCCGGAAAGGCCCCCGCACGGACCCGTTTAATACCTTGTTTTACATGCACATTTTTATGTCAAGGGGTGAATCCGCTCAAATTTTTCGGCTCTGGATGAGTTTCGGGGAATTTGGCGCTGACTTGCCCAAATTGTTCGATTTCTCCACAACCCCGGCGGTCGCCCTCGGGACCGCTCCCGATACCCGCCGGACTTTCCCCGGCTTTCCTTGTCCGGCGGTTGCCCCGGTCTTATATATGAGGTGGCGGTATGAGATCGATTTGCTGAACGGCCTGCAGATCTTCAATTTGGGGGGAATTCGATGAAACGCGTGGTCATCTTTTACTGCAAGAGGATCAAGGACCACACCTGCATCGCCTGCGCCAAGTGCTTCAAAGGGGTACGCGAGAAGGCGGGGGAATTCGAGAAATTGGAAGACACCGTGGAAATCGCTGCGATGACCGACTGCGGGGACTGCCCCGGCCTTCTGGTTCCAAGGGCGCCGATGATCGTGGGACTCGTCGAGAACCTGGGGGCGAAAGTGGACGCCATTTACCTGGGGACGTGCGTCAAGATGGCATACGAGCACGGCAACTGCCCAATGGAGCTGGACGACATCAAACTGGTGCTCGAACAGAAGTTCAACGTACCCGTTTATATCGGGACGCACCCTTACGTCTGATCCCGGCAGTGCTCCCGGCGGTCTTCAGTCCGCGTCGCGCGAAGCGCTGGGCCTTCCGGACGAATTGACGGCCGGATACCCCGGCTTGATGTCCCGTTTAAGGGCGGCGCACCCGAGCAGACTCGTCAAAACCAGGCCCAGCAGGACCGTGAAGAAAATGCTTTTCCAACGGCGTTGCCTCATGATGAGAGCTCCAGGAAGCGGGCCGTCCCGGCTCTCGGCCCCGTCGACACCCAACGCGCGCCGCCGGGTGGCGCGCTCCAGCAATACCGCCGTCCGCCGCTTTTTTACCCATTCCGATTGGCCGTGCGATTCGACACCGGTTATCCCGTTTCCCGCGTTCGGGGAAACCAAGAGCCGATTGTAACGCGCCCCCTCCGGCGTGTCCAACTCACCTTGTTCTTACTCTGCGGGCATTTCGTGTCTCCTGGAAATGATGCCTGCCTGTCGTTATGAATCACTCAGAGAAGGTTGCGGGGAGCTTCCAACCCGCAATGGAGGTATATTCCATGAACTTAGAAGATAGAATCCAGAGCGTATTTCCGAACGAGAAAGACATCCCGGAACCCTATCGGCTGGACGAACCCATCACCTGCCGCCGCTATCTTGTCAACGGGGAGCTGCGCGAGTGGGAGGGCGAAATGCGGGACGTCCTTTCGCCCGTTTGCCTCAATACCCCCGAGGGGCCCAAGCCCAAGCTGCTCGGCCGCTACCCTCTTATGGGCGAAAAGGAAAGCCTTGAAGCGCTTGATGCGGCCGTTGCGGCCTACGATCACGGCCGGGGCCTCTGGCCCACCATGTCGGTCCGGCAGCGTATCAAATACGTGGAAAACTTCGCGTTCCGCATGACCGATAAACGGGAAGAAATCGTCAAGCTTCTCATGTGGGAGATCGGTAAGACCTACGAGGATTCGGCGAGGGAGTTCGACCGAACCGTCGCCTACATTCGCGACACGGTGGATGCCTTAAAGGAGCTGGACCGCGTGTCATCGCGTTTCGTCATCCAGCAAGGCATTATCGGGCAGATCCGCCGGGGGCCCCTGGGGGTCGTGCTGTGCATGGGTCCATACAACTACCCCCTGAATGAAACCTTCACGACGCTCATCCCCGCCCTCATCATGGGCAACGCTGTCATCTTCAAGCCGCCCCGCCTGGGCGTTCTGCTGCACTCGCCGCTTCAGGAGGCCTTCCGGGACTGCTTCCCGGCCGGGGTCGTGAACACCGTTTTCGGGCGCGGCCAGATGGTCGCCCACCCCTTGATGTCCTCCGGGAAAATCGACGTGCTGGCCTTTATCGGATCGAGCAGGGCCGCCGATATCCTGAAAAAGTTGCACCCAAAGCCCCACCGGCTCCGGTCCGTATTGGGACTCGAAGCCAAAAACCCTGGCATTGTTCTCCCCGACGCCGACATGGATATGGCCGTGGACGAGTGTCTTCTCGGGGCGCTTTCCTACAACGGGCAGCGGTGCACAGCCCTTAAGATCCTATGGGTGGAATCCGGAACGGCCGGTGTTTTCCTCGACAAGCTCACGCACGCACTGCGCGACATTCCTTTCGGCATGCCCTGGGACCCCGGCGTGAAGCTCACCCCCATGCCCGAACCCGCCAAGACGGACTATCTGGACGGACTCGTCCAGGATGCCGTTTCCAAGGGCGCCAAGGTGGTGAATCCCGAAGGCGGGAGCGTTCATGGAACCTTCTTCTATCCCGCCGTTCTCTTCCCGGTGAACGACACCATGCGGGTCTATCACGAGGAGCAGTTCGGCCCGGTCATTCCCGTAGCGTCCTTCGACGACTTGGAGGAACCGGTCCGGTATGTCATCGAATCCAACTACGGCCAGCAGGTGAGCATCTTCTCCCGGAACCCTGAACTGGTCGGCAAGATGGTGGATCCGCTCGTCAACCAGGTCTGCCGCGTGAACCTCAACAGCCAATGCCAACGGGGACCGGACACCTTCCCGTTTTGCGGCAGAAAGGATTCCGCCGAGGGAACGCTGTCCGTGTCGGACGCCCTCCGGGTCTTCTCCATCCGCACGATTGCCGCGGCCAAGTCGACGGAGATGAACAAAACGCTTGTGGACGGCATCGTTCGCGATCACAAGTCCAACTTCATTTCCACGGACTTCATCCTTTGAAAAGCAGGGCCGCAACCCCTCGCCATGCCTGTGGGGGAGGCGGACCGCGCACTGCCTCCCTGGCCTCCGATGCCGCACAGGGACCGCCCGGTGTGCAGGAACTTTTCAGCCGCTCTAGTTGTTTAAAGGAACATGCGTTATCATGTTCGCAGGTAACCACCGGAAAGCTAGAGACATGGGAATGTTCGCGAGGATGTGAGAATGGCATCTGAAGAGACCAGGACGGCGGGAAGCGTCAAGTACATGGTCACTTGTTACAACTGTTCCATCCCTTTCGATGCGATGGAGGCAAGCTGGTGTTCCTGCATCACGACGCAAAGGACTCTGGTGTGCCCCCACTGCTTCAAGTGTTTCTGCACGGCCCCGAAGTCCTTTAAGGCGGCCTTCTGGTCCAAGGCCCCCACCGAGCTCTGGCAGCACAAGGTGGAGCGCCCCGAGCCGTCCATCACCACGGGGGATTTGCCCGAACCATCAGCGATCAAACATCCGCTGGTACTCGTCGTGGAGGACGAAAGGGAGCTGCAGCGTGTCGCGGCCCTCGCGGTAGAGAGCCTGGGGTACTCCGTGCTGCTTGCCGCGAACGGGATCGACGGGCTCGAAATGGCGAAGAAGTACCAACCCGAGCTGATTCTCACGGACGCCCTCATGCCAAGGTTGGATGGCCGGGAGATGTGCCGGAGGCTCAAAGAGGATCCCGCCACATCCAAGGTCAAGGTCATTGTCATGACTTCCGTCTACAAGTCGTCCAAATACGCTTCGGAAGCGAAGGGCAAGTTCCACGTGGACGCCTACCTCGACAAGCCCGTTGAATTCAATAAGCTTCGTGGTCTCCTTCAGGAATTCATCCGCTGAGAGATACGGGCTCATTGTGAATTGAACACGCCCCAAAGACGACGCACCGGAAACTCATGTCACCAGAGAAGACACCGGGCGCCGGACGGAGGGAGGGGAAGCGGCGATGGAATTCTGGACCAGGGCCTTCAAGGACTTGCGCGCCCAGTTCAGGCGGAACGCGGGAAAACGTCTCAGGGCGATCCGCGGGGTGCTCGACGCGCTCGACGGAAACGGGCGGGATCCTTCGATTCTCCACAATCTGCGCTTCGAATTTCACAAACTGGCGGGAGCCGGCGGGTTGTATGGTTACGACGAACTGTCGCGCCTCGCGGGACGCGGCGAAGAACTCTGCACCTCCTGGCTCGAAAACGCCTCCGGCCGGGAACGCGCCAATGACCTTCGCCTGCTGAATCATTTGGTGACGAGCATCGGTAATACGTTGGAAAAGAAGGCGCCGCCCGAAACTCATACCATCGAAGCGCCTCCACCCAGGCCTTCGTCGGAAGGCAGGCGAGTCCTAATCGTGGACAACGACCGCGAGGTTTTGCAGCATCTCTCCGAGCGCCTGGCCGCCAGGGGATACGAAGCTTTGACGGCCACCACGAAATCAGAGGCCCTGGAGACCCTCGCAAAGGATTGGCCCGACGCCGTCATTACGGATATTCTCCTCCCCGACGGCACCAGCTATGACTTGGTCGAACACGTGAGAACCCAGGACCAGGGCGAGGCCCTTCCCATTCTCATCATCAGCGTGGTCAGCGACTTTCTGGACAAGGTGGAGGCGATCCACTGCGGCGCCGACGGGTATTTTGAAAAGCCGGTCGATTGGGAAAACCTCATCGGGCGCCTCTCGAACCTCATGCAGCGCTCGGCGGTCGTCCCGCCACGCGTCCTCGCCGTTGAAGAAGACCCGGCCCAGGCGTCCTTCATCGAACTGGCGCTCAAGACGGCCGATTATGAAGTTCGGATCTGCAGGAATCCTCTCGATCTCGAACCCGCGCTGGCTGAATTCAAGCCCGAACTTCTCCTCATCGATTCCTTCCTTTCCAGCATGAACGGGTACGATTTGGTTCGCTATATCCGCCAGGACGAGCGATACGCCCTCCTTCCGGTGATCTTTCTCTCCACGGGACGCGGCGAGCAGCCCCTGGTGGAGTCGTTAAAGGCGGGCGGGAACAGCCACCTCCAAAAACCCGTCACCCTCAGCTCGCTGCTTTCCATGGTTGCCACCCAGATCGGACGCCACCGCGTTCTCAAGAGCATGCTGCGGCGGGACGGCCTCACGCGCCTGCTGACCCATACCGCATTTATGGACCGGGCCGGGCAGATTTACAGGAACGTCCGTCGCGAAGGTAAGAAGGCGGTCGCCATGGCCATGATCGACCTGGACGATTTCAAGTCGATCAACGACCGCTTCGGGCATCCCATGGGAGACCGCGTTCTCGTGGGCTTCTCACGGCTGCTTCGCCTGCATGTCAGAGCCTCGGATGTGGTCGGAAGATACGGCGGCGAAGAGTTCGCCATGGTCATGGAAAATCTGGAAGCGCCGGATGCCTTAAGGCTTCTTCAAAGGCTCCTGGACGAGTTCACCGCCCTGATTTTCCAGACGCCGGCCGGCGACACGTTCACATCCACATTCAGCGCGGGCATCGCCATGCTTGACCCTGCGGTGATGGACCTTGCCGCCTGGAAGAAAGCGGCCGGCGGCGCTCTTGACGCCGCCAAAGATGCCGGAGGCTGCCGGGTCGTGCTCGCGGAAGAGTACGGATCCGGCCGATGACGGGACGCCCCCCCTCAGTGTCACCCATCCGCCAATAGTGGCACCCAAAAGTAACAGTACCCGCTGAATACAACCATTTCAGCGGCCTCCCCACTTCAGCGCACCACTTTTTCCCTGCACAGGCCGCCACGGTGCGGTGACAGGGCTCTGTCCGCCTCCCTCCCGGGCCCAGGCGGAATGATCGAACGCTCATCAAACCGCAACAGGTGATTCCCCCCATTCCATCAGGCTTCTTAGAGGCGCGGCGCCTCCCATTCTTCCCCGCACCCCGTCCGCCAACCTAGATGGCACGTCTTTTGCCTCCTATATCGGACGAAAGCGATGAGGCTTATGGAATGAACGGAAATAGGGATTTGACAGAACAGGACAGGGGTGCCCGGAGCTGGGAGGACGCCTTTCACGAACTGCAGGCGCAGTTTGTCCGCAATTCCCGGTGCCGCCTTCGAATCGTCGACACCCGCCTGCAGGCCCTTTCTCAGAACCCGAGCGAGAGAAAAGCACTCCTCGAGGTGATGCGGGAATTTCACGCGCTTGCCGGCTCCGGCGGAACTTACGGCTTCCAAAACGTGTCCAACCTAGGCCGGATGGGCGAAAGCGAATGCGATGCTCACCTGAACGAAGCCATAATTCCGGGGCCCGAGGAGTTGGCCCGTTGGAGAGGGTTTCTGGACGGCATTCGCCAGGAGTTCGAATCTGCGGGGTTCGATATGTCGCTCCAGCCCTTTGAAGCGGATCTCTCCCAGCTGCCCCGGGTCTTATATCTCGCCAATGACCCGGAGATGGCCGACAGCCTCTGCGAACGGCTCGAGGGAACCGCGCTGGTTACCTATGCGCCCACGCTGGACGATGCTCGCGAGGAACTCACTTCGGGCGCCCACCATTTGGCCGTGGTGGCAGTGGAACTCCTGCCGGTGCTAGGAAGGACGTTTCCTTCAAAGATGCGGGTAATCGCCTACTCCTCGAACGATGTCACGGAAGAAGTCCTTGACCGGGTGACCGCTGTTCTTTGCAAGTCAGTCACCTTTGAAGATGACTTGACCCGGCTCATCCAATCGATTCTTCCCCGCGTACGGTCATCGGCGAACTGAAACACGGGATCCGCGCCGTTCAAAAGAAGTAAGACTTCAATATTCCGGAGACGGAAAAGACCTCTCGCGGATCCACCGTTTCGTTCATGAACCCCGCAAAGGCCTTCTGGAGAAAGCGGCTTCTCCGCGCCCTGCGGGCGAAAAAGTTCGCGATCCATTCTCGTGAAAGCCAGCGCTCCGCGATGCGGTATCCTACATACTTCTTGGCCAGATCCCTCTCCAGGGCCTTCCAGTAACTTTCCAGCGCCGCAGAATCGTCTTTTTCGAGACACGCGTTCAACGCCCGTGCGGCCATCTCCCCCGTCTCCATGGCCTTTCCAATCCCCTCGCCGGTGAAGGGAAACGTGCTGTCCACAGTCTCCCCCGCCACCAGGACAGGCCCCTTGGGGCGATTCGGGGGGACGCGGAGCCCGCATCGCAGGGGTGCGCCCTTCATCTTCCCCTGTTCCACCCGATGGTCCCAAAGTTCGCGCATGGGGGGAAATTCCCGGCAAAACGCTTCAAAGATCTGTAGGAGATTACCAGCCAATTCCGATTTCCGGCGGGAGAACAAACCACAACCCACGTTGTATTCGTCGCCGCCCATGGGAAAGATCCAGGCATAACCGGGAAGTATGGACCGGTCGTAGGAGATGAGAAGCGTGTCCAGTTGGGCTTTGGAGCGGATGTAGCAGCGCATGGCGAAGGCGCTCGGCGCCCCGCCGTTCCAGCCGGGCGATCCTTCCAGGAGGCCGCGGTTCGCTCCCGTAGCCAGCACCAGGGATCTCGCCGGGACGGGCTCAGCGGCTCCCTCCACCCAAACCTTCACCGAGACCCCGTCGACGACGTCAAAGCTTTTCACCTTTCCACGGCAAAAGGTGGCGCCGCGTTCCACGGCTCCCGCCGCCAGAACCGCGTCCAGCTTTCGCCTCTTGAGAGTCATAAACTTCCCGGGAATTGAGAGGTGCAAGCGTGACGGGCTGTAGACCGTCGCCGTTTCAACACGGTAAGCTTGCCTGGAAACGGCCTCGAGCAGTCCGGAACGCTCGAGGGCGCCGTGGGTGTCTGCAATGAGGGCGTCTCCGCATACTTTGTCTCTGGGGAATGTCTTCGAATCCAGAAGCAGAACGCGCCGACCGGCGGCGGCCAGGTGGAGCGCAGTTGTCGAACCCGCGGGCCCCGCCCCCGCAACGACAGCATCCCATTTATCCTCCGAATGATCTCGAAGGTCCTGTTGATTGATAGAAATCTCCGGATCGCCGTCCAGGTTCGTCAAGAAGGTCCTCCAAGGCCGGAAGGACAATTTTAAAAGGCGGCACGCCGCCGGATCAAGCCCGGGCTGGAAGGACCGCTTCCGCCTCAGCGTTTCCGGCCCACCGGCAGGAGGTACAGAGGCGCACAACCGCCGGGAAGACCGGTTAGTTCGGCCAGGCGCCCGTCCTGAAAGGCGCCCACGACCCCGGCACCCAACTCGAGCGCCTCGGCCTGGAGCGCCAAATTCTGGGCCGCGTGCCCTGCTTCCATGTGGACGTAACGGATTCCCCGGCTGCCGTATTTCACCGTGGTCTTCGACGCCACGGCCGCGATTAGGAACACGACGGGCGCCTCTTCAACCCATTCCTGCCTCAGGGCCGCCGGTGCGAGACGGTGGATGACGTCTCCCGCAAGCACTTTCCTCAGGCGGTGAGGACGGGATTCGTAGCGGTAGACACCGGGCGCCAGCTTCTCCACGCGGGATGCAAGCACATAAAGTTCCAGCGGATAGAGCCCGCCGGCCGAAGGCGCCGTCCGCCCTTCCCGGTTAGCCCCCGTGGTCCCCTGCGCCGCCCAGGTTAACTGGCCGACCTGTTCCAGGCTTAGCGAATCCCTGCGAAAGGACCTAACGGTCCGGCGCCTGGAAAGTGCTGCTTCCAGGGACAGCGTTCCTGCAGCCCGGGCGGCGGGCAAGGAAACGAATACCGGATTTTCCACCTTTTCCCTGCCCGGCGAGGAGCGTCCGTTCGAAACCGAACACAGCGCCAGGCCGATCACAGCGACGCAGCCGATCAGCAGTCTCATTTTCCCCTCCCCTGCCCGGCCG
>JARRNO010000002.1:0-28171 GCA_037384885.1 Acidobacteriota bacterium | reverse complement strand
GATGAGCAGGCTCCCGCCCATGGACGAGGCCTGGATCGCACAGCTTCTTTCCAACGGCTGGACCACCTTCATGCTGATCATCGTGTCGGTCTGGGTGGGGTCGGGCCTGGTGGCGCGCGACCGGAAGGAACAGACCCTCGAAGTGTTCCTGGGACGCGCGATCGGCCCGGCGCAGTACCTTTGGGCCAAGGCGGCGGCGCTGGGGGTCTTTCTGGTGGGCTTCACCTTCGTCCCCACGGTCATCGTGGTCACCTTCCAAGTCGGGCTGACAGGCGACGTGCCCTTCCTGTGGCAACACGCGCGGATCCTCTGGGGGACCCTGCTTTACGCTCTGCTGGGCATCGGATCCCTTGTCCTATTCGTCCTGGCGCTCTCTTCCCTGTCACGGAGTCCGCGCATCGTGGGCCTGGCCCTCATCGGAATCCTCTTTTTCGGACCCGCCGTATCCGGTATTCTCTGGGCCATCACCCACAAGTCCCTCGTCTGGTATTTCAGCCCCATCGTAGAGCTTAAGGCCCTGGCCTTCATGTGTCTGGGCGTCCATTCCAAGGGGCCGTTGGGGCACCTCGGCGATTTCCACGTGGCGGTCTTCTTTCTGCTCATGGTGATCGTCAGCCTGGCCGTCCTGGCGCTTCGGTTCTACAGAAGGGGGGTCCTGCGATGATCCGGGTGGAGAATGTCTCCAAGTGGTACGGGATCGTCGTGGGCATCAACCGGGTCTCCCTGGCGCTTGAACCGGGCGTGACGGGGCTCCTGGGCGTCAACGGCGCGGGCAAGAGCACGCTGCTGAACCTGATGGGAGGCCTTCTCAAGCCTTCCACCGGGAAGATCACCCTGGACGGAGCACGTATTTTCGGAAACCCTGAGGCCCTGCGGAAGCTCGGGTACTGTCCCTCCATTGACAAGTTCTATGAAGAACTGACGGGCGAAGCTTTCGTGGCCTACATGGGACGGCTCTCGGGGCTTCCGGCGCGCGAAGCCCGGCGGCGGGCCTCCGAAGCGCTCGAAGAAGTGGCGCTCGGCGGAGAGGGCCGCAAGAAGATCCGGAGAATGAGCAAGGGCATGCGGCAAAAGGTAAAAATGGCGCAGGCCCTCGTTCACGATCCGGCGGTGCTGCTCCTCGACGAGCCCCTGAACGGGATGGACCCGCCGAGCCGCGCGCAGACCATCAAGATGATCCGCAAATGGGGGAACGAAGGAAAGTGCGTGGTGGTCTCGTCGCACGTCCTTCACGAAGTGGAGGCCATGACGTCCCGGATCCTGCTGCTCCACCACGGACGCGTACTCGCCTCCGGCGAAGTCCCCGAGGTCCGTGAAGCCATTGCCAGCCGGCCGCTGAAGGTCTTTCTGCGCTGCGGAGACGGCAGGGACCTCGGCGCCTCGCTCATCGCCTGGCCCATGGTCAAATCCCTCGAATTCGGGGAAGACGCGAGGAACCTCACGGTCGAAGTCACAGACGCCGGCGCCTTCTACGCCGAGTTGGGGAAGCTGCTTGCCGGCCGGGACTTCGACCTGGAAATCCTCAATCCCTTGGACGACAACCTGGCCGCCGTCTTCCAGTATCTGGTGGCGTGATGAATTCGGGAGAGAGCATGACAGCAAGCCTTTTCAAGGGACAGCACGAAGCCGTAAAGGCCCTTTTCGGGTTCACCGTCCGGCAGGTCTTGTTCTCGGTGAAAGGGCTCGTCTTTCTCCTGCTCGCCCTCATCCCATGGGCCATCGCCCTTCTCCTCCAGGCTCTGATTTCCAAAGGGGTTTCGGTCGAGATGGGAGGCTTTACGCTTTACAATATGCTGGTGGTGCTCTACTATCTCGCCTTTCTCATCCCTCTCGCCTCACTGTTTTTCGGCGTGGCGTCCATCGCCGATGAAGTGGAGGGCGGGACCATCGGGTACCTTTTCGGAAGACCCGTTCCGCGAAGCCTCCTCTACCTGGTGAAGCTTGCGGCCACGACCGCCATTCTGGGCCTGGGCATCTGCCTGTCCATGTTCGTGTCCTTCCTTCTGACGCGCGCTTCAGCCTCTGGTGGACTGGGCCGGGGCCTGGGCATGCTCGGCATGGATCTCGTCACGGCGGTCCTGGGCGTCGCCGTTTACACGGCCCTCTTTTCCTTCATCGGGCTCGCCTTCAAGAAGCCGCTTTTCTGGGGGTTCCTGGTCGCCTTCGGTTGGGAGAACCTGGTCGCCTGGCTCCCCGGCTTTTTGAAGCGCTTCACCGTCCTCTTCCACCTGCACACGCTCTGCCCCCAGCCCACCAATCCTACCGGACTGGTGGCCAACATGCTGGCGGCCTCCGAGAGCAAGACGGCCGCTTTCGCTTTCCTCTTTTTCTACCTGATTCTTTTCTCTGTTCTGGCCTGCTGGAAAATCAGGCGCATGGAAGTCTCCGCCGGCAAGGAAGAGTGAAGCTCCTTCGCGGCCGGACCGCACTGCAGCCGGCGAACGGCGGTTGAAAATTTGAATTGAACGCCATCGCAGCAATCGCGGCTGGAAGCCGCTCCCACAGAAAGGTAGGGTGGGCAGCGCAACGGCTGGCGCTGCGATTGCCCACCTTACAGGCTTCATTGAAACCAACGGCCGCAGGGATGCGGCCGCTGCCGGACGGCATCCAGCCGCTGCCTCAATGCCGGGACAGCCGCCGCCCGGCCCTCACGGCCTCGAAGCGCTCTTCCGCTGCGCGCCAGTTCACGTTCTGGAAAAAGGCCTGCATGTAGTCGGACCGCCCACCGGCGCCCCAATCGACCATGTAGGCGTGCTCCCAGACGTCCATGACCAAAATGGGCTCGAATCCGGCCGGATGGCCTTCCTCGTGGACCTGGATAAAATGATTGGTCAGGTTGCCCGTCGCCGGATCCATGTACAGGATGGCCCATCCGATGGAGCGCGTGGCGCCGGCTTTCAGAAAGTCCTGCTTCCAATCTGCGAACGAACCGAATTCCTCTCGGAGCGCGACCCTCAGCTTTGAATCGGAGACAGGCTCGTCCACGCCGGCCTTCAGGTTGCCGAAGTAATACTCGTGGAGCACCATGCCGTTGTATTCAAAACCGAAACGCCGGCGGCGGTCCATATAAAAGGAGGTCCCTCCCTTGTCTTCCTTCCTCACGGCTTCCAGCTCTTCACGAAGCTTGTTGGCCTGTTTCACGTAGCCTTCGTAGAGCTTCCAGTGCTGTGCGATTTGATCGTCCGAGATTCCATTGAGGCCGATGGGTTTGAGGTGCACTTTCACTTCGTAAGTCATGGATCCTCCTCCTCTGATTGCATAAGCCCCGGAGAGGGCTCTCCTCTGTATAGCCGGCGCCCGGGAATGGACGAATGTCCTCGGGCGCATGGATCAATCAGGTCGAGGCGGATTGCGGCGGGTCCAAAGCTTGAACTGGAGACGGGCCTGGGCGCGAAGCATGTCCAACCCTTCGATCACCCCGAGGCCGCGCCGGGCGGCTGCGGCGGCCAGCGGCGTGCGCTCTCGCCGGACCACCATGTCGAAAACCCACTTTCCCGACAATTCCCCCGCTTCCACCGGGGATCCCTCGCCGCCTGCGCCGACAGGGGTGGCGTTCACGAGGAGGTCCCAATCCCAATTTAAGTGCGAACGCAGTGGGATAGCAACACTCCCGAAGCGGTCCGCCAGCGCCCGGGCCTGCTCCGGCCTGCGGGCAGCCACCGCGCAGTGGCCGCGCCTGTGAAGGGCCAGCAAGGCAGCCGAAGCGGCGCCGCCCGCGCCCAGCACCAGGGTCCGAAGTCCCACTTTCGGCAGTGAGTGCAGCGCCCGGCGGATGCCGAACACGTCGGTATTCACTCCGTAGAAGGCCTCACCCTCCATCAGAACCGTATTGCAGGCTTCCGCCTTGCGTACAAGCCTGGAAGCGCCCGTAAGGTAAGACAGGATCGCCTGCTTGTGGGGGAGGGTCACAGCCAGGCCTTGAAGGGGTATTTCTTGCGCCAGCACCCGGAATGCCTCGAGGCGTTTGACGGGAATTCGCAGGTACCGTCCCGGAAGGCCGCGCTTCTGGAGCCACTCGTTAAAAAAGAAGGGGGTCATTGAGAAGGGAAGGGGCCATCCCACGAGCCCGTACAGCGGCTCATCGGGTCTCAGATCCCCGGGGCGGTGGGAGAGAAGCTCTTCGAGCGGCATCTGCCCAGGAGCACCTGCCGCGCAGCCCGGCGCCGACGCATAAATCGCCGCCGATCCCCAAGCAAGCGCCAAGACCCGGCTGGGAACGCCCGGAGTCCCCATGGCAAAGGCGCACAACCGCCCCCCTTCACCTTTGGATAGAAGAAGACGCTTCACCGAAAGCACATCATCAAAATCCCGGGCGGTGGGAACCAGTTTATAGCAAGCCGCATGTACCCGCCGCATCTCCCTCAGCACGCCGGTAAGGTCCGGGGTCCGCTCAAAATCATGCCACGACAGGATGAGACGCCGGGGAGACAGGCCGGTCTCACGGTTCCGGGCCCCGGGTGAATAGGGCACGTCCACCCACGCCCCTCTCTCCTGGGCCGTTCGGAAGAATTCCAGTTCGCGCGCGATCGTCCGCCTGCGGCTGCCGGCGAAGATAACCGCCCGTCTCCCGGCCAAGTCCAGCAGCGATTCGGGCGATTCGGAAGGAGAGAGCGTGTCGATCCGGAACTCCACACACCCCGCGCCCGCCTTCAAAGCCCGTTCCGCCGCCGCCCGCTGCAGGGCCGGCGTTCGTCCCGTAACCGTTGCGATGATGGGTTCCAAGCGTTCCATGATTCTAGTATAATCGGAGCATTCTGAAAGTTGAAAGCCATTTCCCGCGAGGGATTCGGAGTAGAGATGGACTTGGACGCGCTTTACCGAGATGAATGCAGGCTCATTCTTCAAAACCTGGAAGCTCAGAAAGAATCTCTGACCTCCCTGAAGGAGGACATTCTCCAGGCGGCACGCCTCCTCAAAGACTGTCTCGGCCGCGGAGGCAGGGTTTTCTTCTTCGGCAACGGCGGAAGCGCGGCGGACGCCCAGCACTGGGCGGCCGAATTGTCGGGACGTTACAAGCGGGAACGGCGCGGGCTGGCGGGAATCGCTCTAACGACGGACACGAGCGCCCTGACGGCCATCGCCAACGACTACGGGTACGACCAGGTCTTCGCCAGGCAGGTCCAGGCTCTCGCACGAAAGGGAGACGCAGCCGTGGGGATTTCCACCTCCGGTCGTTCGCCAAACGTGCGGCTCGGGCTCGAGGAGGCCCAAAGGGCGGGCTGCCGGACGATCGCGGTTCTGGGCCGCGACGGAGGCGACATCGCCGGTATCGCTGACATTGCCTTGGTATACGGCGCCGAAGATACGCCGCGAATCCAAGAGTTTCACGCCGTGCTCGGCCATCTGCTCTGCGCCTTGATCGACCAGGAATGAACCGAGCGGTGCGCGTACAGGGTTGAAAAATGGGAGGGGGAATGCTGCTGACGCCGCGGCGCTCCGCGGCATCGCGTCGACGCCCCCATTAAAAATTTGCTCATACATTGCTCATGATTCCACGCGAATCACCGTCATGAGGAGGAGGTATTCATGCGGTTCAGACACGTTGCACTCGCCTTGTGCCTGGCGGGACTGGCCTCGGCGCCCTGGTCGGCGAAGAGCAAGACCGCTCCGACCGGGCCGTCACAACCAGGGCTCAATCTTCAGATCCAGGCCGAAACCCTGCACCTTCCCAACGGGATGACCTTTATCCTGGTACCGGAGAAGGGCGCCCCCGTCTTTTCCGGCTACATCGTCTTCAAGGTGGGGGGCGTCAATTCTGTGCCCGGAGATTCGGGCCTGGCCCACATGTTCGAGCACATGGCCTTCAAAGGCACACGCCACATCGGAACCCGGGACTGGGCCAAGGAGAAGCCAATTTTCGAAGCGCTTCGAAAGGCCGGCGACAAGCTCACGACCTTGAAGGCGACGGGAAAGGCCTCACCCGGGGAGATCAAGGCGCTGACCGAACAGGTCAAGAAACTGACGGCCGAAGAACACAAATATATTGTCAAGGACGAATTCGACCGATGGTATACCCTGGCCGGCGAACGCGGTCTCAACGCCTCCACCGGCGAAGACATCACCCAGTATTTCGTCTCTCTGCCGAACAACGCCCTCGAGCTGTGGATGCTGATGGAATCGCAGCGCATCCGGGAGCCCGTGATGCGTGAGTTCTATTCGGAAAGGGACGTGATCTACCAGGAAAGGCTCATGCGGACTGAGAACAGCCCGTTCGGAAAGCTCTACGAGCATTACCAGGCCACGGCTTTCATGGCTCATCCCTACCGCATTCCCACCATCGGCTGGAGCAGCGATATCAAGGCCCTCACCATGAAACAGGCCGAGGATTTCTTTCACAAGTACTACTCGCCTTCCAACGCCGTGGGGGTGCTGGCCGGGAATTTTGACGTATCCCAGGCTAAGAAATGGATCGACGAATACTTCGGGACGATCCCCCGGCGGGGGGATCCCATCCCCATCGTCACGAAGGAACCCGTCCAGCAAGAACCACGGTCCGTCACCGTCGAATACAAGGCCAATCCCATGATGCTCATGGGATTCCACAAACCGACATGGCCGGATGCAGACGACGCCGTCATGGACGTCATCTCCACCGCCCTGACGGATGGGCTGACCTCCAGGCTCTACAAAAGGCTCGTTGCGAAGGACCACTTGGCGGCGGCCGTTCAAAGCTGGAACGGAGATCCCGGCGTGCGCTTCGACAACCTGGTCACGATCTTCGCCGTCCCCAACCGCGGCGTAGGCTATGACAAGCTCACCGGCGCCATTCAGTCGGAACTTGACGCCCTGGCCCAAACTCCCATGCCGGAGGCCGAGCTGGAAAAGTGCAAGACGAAGATTCTGGCGGACTACCTCCGGCAGCTGGAGACGCCCATGTCCACGGCCGTCCTTGTCGGGCATACCCAGATTCTCACCGGCGACTGGCACAACATTTTCAAGTATATCGACCAGATCAGGACCATGACGCCCCAGGACGTCATGCGCGTCGCCGCCAAGTACCTGACGCCGTCCAACCGGACCATGGCCACCCTGGTCGCCCCGAAACAAGCCGGGAAGGAGGCTAAGTGATGAAACGACTTGCTCTGATTCTCCTGTTTTCGGTTTTTGGACTCGGCCTTTTCGCCCAGGCCGGATCCCTTCCGGTGCGCCCGGAACAGCTTCCCGAGCAGAAGCCCGTGAAGTACACGCCCCCGCACCTGATCCAAAGGACGCTTCCCAACGGCATCCGCGTCATCATGCTGCCGGATCACACCCTTCCTCTCGTGGACATCGAGGCCGTGGTCAAGGTGGGAAGCATTTACGAGCCCGCCGGCAAGCTGGGTCTTGCCGGGTTGACGGGACGTTGCCTGGAAACGGGCGGAACGAAGAACTACCCCGCCGACAAGCTCGCCGAGGCCCTGGACGGCATGGCGGCCCGTGTTTCCTCGAACATCGGCAAGGAAATGGGAACCCTGGACATGAATATCCTGTCAAAGGACGTGGACAAGGGCGTTCCTATTTTTGCCGACATGCTCATGCACCCGGTTTTCGACGCCCGCAAGGTGGAGATCGAGCGCGCCAAGATGATGGAATCCATCCGTCGCGAGTTCGACCGCCCCATTACCATCGCCGTGAAGGAATTTTACCAGGCGCTCTATGGTGGGGATTCGCCCTGGGCGCGCCGGACCACCGTCAAGGACGTCATGTCGATCAAGCGCGAGGACATGGCCGCGTTCCATGCCCGCTATTTCCATCCGAACGCCACCATCCTTGCCGTGGCCGGCGATTTCGACCCGAAGGCCATGGAGAAGATGCTCACCAAGGCCTTCCGGACGTGGAAAAAGGAAAAAGTGGACTACCCCACTGTGGCGGGCGCCCCAGCCGAAGAGAATCCGGGAGTGACACTGGTCAACAAACCGGAGCTCACGCAGACGACCGTGCTCGTGGGAGAACTGACCGCTCCCCGCGGCCGCGGCAGGACGTTCAACCGCGACGTCTATGCCATGGACGTGATGAATTTCATCCTCGGCGGCGGAGGGTTCAACTCCATTCTCATGCGGGAGATCCGGAGCAACCGCGGCTTGGCCTACGGCGCGGGATCCTTTTACAGCTTCGCCACCGTCCGGGGTATCTTCGGCGCCTATACACAGACGGGAGTCAAGACGACGGCCCAAGCCTCCGCGCTGATGAAGCAGGCTTTCGAACGGATGGCTTCCAAGCCTCCCACGGCGGACGAACTCAAGATCGCCAAGGACAACCTGATCAACAAGTTCGTCTTCAATTACCAGACCGCTTCACAGATCGCCGACCGGGCGGCCCACCTCGAGTTCTACGGATATCCGGCAGACTATATGGCCACCTACACCGACCACATCAGCAAGGTGACGCCGGCGGACTGCCGGAAGGTCGCAGAGAAATACCTGCACCCGGACAAAATGTCCTGGCTCGTCCTGGGCCCTGCAGACGCCCTGAAACAGGGTATGGGAAAGCTTGGAGAGGTCAGCATCAAGCCCCTGCCCAAACCATGAACCCGATCAAGATCGAATCGTGCGCAGGAGGGAGCCCGGCTTCGCCGGGCTCCTTTTTCTTTATCAACCCCGCCGCCCGGCGGGGCCGATCTTTCCCACGGCAAAGAGGACTCCAACGGCCCAGAAGATGACTCCGGTGATGACGAGAACGGGACCCACAAGGAAGTGCATGCCCCACATGGCCATCGACAAGAGGACGATTCCACCCGCCGACAGAATGAACCCGGTCAGGCATCGTTTCCAGGACCGTCGGAACACACCTATTTGTAGATCCCCCGCTCCGGTTTCGAATAGGGCAAGAATCAGAAAGGCGGCCGCGCCGCCTAAAACCGCTCCCGATAAGCCCAGCCAATCCCAAGGTCCAGCCTCGAACCCGCGAACGATCCACAGCAGCGCCGCGGTGGCGAGCAGGAAATAGACCACGCCCCGGCTTCTCGCATTGGGACGGCCCCTTCTTCGCACGACTTGACGGACGGCCATCCAGCAGAGGCCGGTCCCCCACACGAGTATGAACAGGCAAAACCAGTTTCGGAGAGTCATGGGAGGCTCCGGAATCGGGCCCGGACAGCGCCGTCCGGGCGGAGATCTCTGTGTTGAGGTTCAGGATAGCAGCGGCTCCGCCTGCCAGGCAACCCGCCTTCCGCGCCACTCATTCTCCGCTGCTGGTGTGGACAATCTCGCCGTCTGAGCGAACGGTCACCTTCACCGGAAGACCGTTGCGAACGCTCGCGGTGACCACGCAGAAATCTTCGAAGAGACCCGAGCAGCGATCAAACCGAGGCCCGGCCTCCCCCATCCCCTTCAGGTCTATGGCCACGTCGATGCGCACCACCCGCAGCCGGCCGTGGTCGTTTCTTTCGATCGTCCCCACGGCTGTGGTTTTCATGTCTTCGGGGGTGATTCTTGAGCGCTGCAGACAATAGAGGAGGCTCGCGCTGAGGCAGTTCGCCACCGCCGCCGCCAGCACCCTGGATGCGTTGGGCCCCTTCGATTCTCCGAGAGGTTCGGGTTCGTCCAGCGCGAGTGGAGGAACTCCCTTTAGATCGAATCCCACTTTGAATTCATACCCCTGAAGATGTTCGACCGTTACGCTAAAGGTGTTTTCCTCCGCCATGGGGCTCTCCTCCGGGAAGATCTCAGACCCCGGCGCCCCTCGGGGACTGCCGGGGTTCCTTTTCTTTCATGGAATCGGCGCCGGCCTGCGCCGCTTCATTCCCTGGTTCCAGCTGCAGGATCCTGCTGTAGACTTTCAACGCCGAAGAGTAGTTTCCAGAACGGGCATCTTGGTCGGCTTCATTCATCAAAGACTGAACTCTCCAGTGAGGCATCCGGATTTTCCAGGCGGTGCCCTGCTTTTCAAGCTGGAGGATCAGTTGTTCCTTCACGAGGGGGATGGGCTTTCCTTCGTAGTAGGCGTGAAAAGCGGCTTCCACCTCCTTCGCCTTCTGTTCGCTGCCCGCCTGCGAAAAGGCCAGTCCCAGCACGTTCCCCTTCAAGGCGCCCGCAATGACATTATAATCCGGGTGGCGAACCTGGACCTGGACCACGGCGTGTGAATCATCCCCCCGGCGGACGCTTTTCACACTGATCCTGATGGCCTTCTTGAGGCGGTGAATGTACGGGATGGTGAGCACACCGTTTTGCCCTTTGAACTCTTCAAGTGATTTGAATTTCTTGTCCTGGGTGGCCACGAGAAGGTAGGCCTTTTCGTAATTCCCCTCCATGAGGTGGCTGAAAAAGGATTTTACCACCCCTTTGGGTCCGCTGCCCGCCGAACAGGACAAAAGCAGCGCCAAGCCGATTGCCGTCCAGCCGAATCGCTTCATCGGGTCCTCCCCCTAACCGTTGCGTATTTCTCGACCTGTCCCCCTGCCACGAATCCGGCGGCGCCCACGCCCCCTCGAAGAGGGCTGTGGAACAGCACACCCATGAACCCTGGTTGGAGCATCTACGATGCCGAATCCTCTACTCATATTTTAATGGCGGCCCACGCCGAACGCAACGCCCGCGGCGGCCGCTTCGCGGCCGGTGCTTTGTGAATCGTGAGTGGCCGCTTTGCAGCCCGACGGTGGACTGCCAACGGCCGACAAACGCTAAGGATTTGCATGAAGTTTGATGCAGACTTCGTCCTTTAGCGAGCAAACGACGCTGCATAGGCTGATGCGTCTTTTCGCGGAGCGGCGGACCGCGGGAGATGAACCGATTCGCCGCGGCGGCGGCCGCGCGTTATACTATGATTTTAAGTACGGCGCTCTCATCACTCTGTCAAACGGAGGAATACAATGCCGGACGACCGGAAACTTTTTTACAGCATGGCCGGAACACTGCACGACCTGGCTGAAATCCAGGGCCTGCTGGAATGGGACCAGCAGGTGATGATGCCCAGAAGGGGCGCTGAGCAGCGCGCCAACCAGATGGCCTCCCTCGCCGGCCTGATGCACCAGAAGGCCACTTCGCCCGAGGCCGGAGACGCCATTCTCAAGATGGAAAATCGCGATGACCTCACCGCCGACGAGAGGGCGGACGTTCGTGAGGCGAGGCGGGCCTACGACCGGGCCGTCAAGCTCCCCGGCGAGCTCGTCCAGGCCCGGGCCAAGGCAGTGGCCATGGCCCAAAGCGTTTGGGAGGAAGCCCGTCCCCATAATGACTTCCCCACCTTCAAGCCCCACCTGGAAGAGGTGGTCAAGCTGACGCGCGAAACGGCGGATGCTTTGGGCGGAGAAAACCGTTATGACTCGCTTTTGGAAGAGTTTGAGCCCGGCATGACCGAAGAACATCTGCAGGGGCTTTTTAAAGAAATCAAAACCCGTCTCGTTCCCCTGATCGAAGCCGTCCGCGGCGCACCAGGCCAACCGGACGCTTCGATCCTCAGGCGCTCCTTTCCTAAGGGAGGCCAGGAAGCATTCTGCCGGTCGGTCGTCGCCGATATGGGGTACAACATGGAAGCGGGGCGGCTGGACGTCTCGGCCCACCCCTTCACGATCGGCACGCTGGCGGACGTGCGAATCACCACGCGCTATCTCGAGGATTTTCTTCCCACCGCCCTTTTCGGCGTCATCCACGAAGCCGGCCACGCCCTGTATGAGCAAGGATTGGCTCACGAGCGTTACCGGAATCCATCGGGCGGCAGCTGCTCGCTGGGCATCCACGAATCCCAGTCGCGTTTTTGGGAAAACATGGTGGGGCGCTCGCGATCGTTCTGGCGCCATTACTATGGGCCCCTCAAGAAGCAGTTCCCCGATGCGCTTGGAGACGTGAATGAGGACGCATTCTACCGGGCCGTCAACACGGTCAAGCCTTCCCTGATCCGCGTGGAGGCCGATGAAGCCACCTACAACTTACATATTCTCGTTCGCTTCGAGCTGGAAAGCGCCCTGCTGCGGGGAAGCCTCGAAGCAGCCGATCTGCCCGAGGCCTGGAACACCAAGATGCAGTCCTATCTTGGCGTCACGCCGCCCGATGACCGGGACGGCGTCCTTCAGGACATCCATTGGTCTGCGGGGCTGATCGGCTATTTCCCCACCTATACACTGGGCAACTTATTCGCCGCGCAGTTTATGGAAACGCTTCGCAAAGACATGCCCGACCTCGACGATAGGGTCGGGCGGGGCGAGCTCCTTCCGATCCGCGACTGGCTGAGGGAAAACATCCACCAGCATGGGCGCCGTTACCTGCCGGGTGATCTCTGCATCAAGGTGACCGGGAAACCTTTGAGCGCCTCGGCCTCCATGGACTATCTGGAGTTGAAATACCGGGCGCTCTATGGCTTGTAATGGACTTGTTGTGCCGCGGGAGGCGGCGGGGCTCGATCCTGTCCCGTCCCGCGGCACACGCGCCATCGATCTGAACAATAAGACAAGACAAAGCAAACACGAGGGAGATCAGCAGCCATGCCAGAAAAAGTCGTGATCATCGGATCGGGCCCGGCCGGCCATTCGGCCGCGGTTTATACGGCCCGCGCCGGTTTGAACCCGCTCATGTTCGAGGGTTTCATGGCGGGCGGCGTCGCCGGCGGACAGCTCATGACCACCACGGAGGTGGAAAACTACCAAGGATTCCCCGACGGCGTCAGCGGACCCGAACTCATGGAAAAGATGCGCGCGCAGAGTGAGCGCTTCGGGACCCGCATCCTGACCGAGGACGTGGAGAGCGCGGACCTGAGCAAGCGGCCGTTCGTGATCAAATCACAGGAAACGACCGTGGAGGCGCATTCGGTCATCATTTCAACGGGCGCAACCGCGAAACGCCTTCACCTCCCCTCCGAAGACCGTCTCTGGAACCGGGGAATTTCGGCTTGCGCCGTCTGCGACGGGGCCCTTCCCATCTTCCGGGACAAGGTGCTGGTCGTCGTGGGCGGTGGCGATACAGCCATGGAAGAAGCCCTCTACCTGACCCACTTTGCTTCCAGGGTCGTTATCGTGCATCGCCGGGACGAGTTGCGTGCTTCCAAGGCCATGCAGAACCGCGCCTTCCACAACGAGAAAGTCGAGTTCATCTGGAATTCGGTGGTAGAGGACGCCTTCGGAGAAAAGAGCGTCGAAGGCGTGGTCGTCAAGAACGTCAAGTCGGGCGAAACCCGGAAGGTGGAAAGCGGAGGCCTCTTTTACGCTATCGGGCACAAGCCCAACACGGACATCTTCAAGGGCCAGCTGAACATGGATGACACCGGATACATTCTCACCGAGGGCAAGAGCACCCGGACCTCCGTGGAAGGCGTTTTCGCAGCTGGAGACGTGCAGGACAGGATCTACCGCCAGGCCATCACCGCCGCCGGAAGCGGATGCATGGCCGCGCTCGACTGTGAGCGCTGGCTTGCGGCGCATCTTGAAGAATAACTCCGCCTGATTTTTCCGGGCAGACAAAAGCGGGCCGCCCGTCCGGGCGGCCCGCGTCTGCATCCGGAACCGGAACGTTCCGATCCGCCTACAAGGACTCGCGGCCAATGGATACGGTCGCCCCGACTTCGAAGAAATGCCCCACTTTGTAAGCGGTCTGATTGGTGGGGTTCTGGACGGTCTGCTCCAGGTAAGTCGGAACGACCTCGACCACGCAGGTCTTTCCGTCCTTGGACACGCTGAGAACCCGCCCAAGGGGCATGCGGAAGAAAGAGGTGCCGAGCTGGATTTCCAGCTTGACGCCCATGGCAATTTGCACCTGGAGGGGTGCGCTTCCGACCGCCAGAATTTCGTTTTCCGTATTCGGCTCATTCAGCGAGACTTTCGCAAATATTTTCTGGTCCTGTTTTTCAATATTTTCGATGGTACCTTCCCGGTGCTGGGTAAACATACCGGCCCGGACCGCCACGCCTGCCGTCAAGGCAAGGGAAAAAAGCAGCAGCGTCATAAGGGCCCGGTTTGGGAGTTTCCACTGTGGTCGGCTCATGATCATCCTCCTGAAAGAAAATATAGGGAGGGCGGGACGGCCACGCAACCCGGCCGCCCCACACGGCCTCGCTTCTGTTCCCCTTACTTCCCCAGCGGCCGATTTGTGGCCAGTGCGTCCTCGTCATTCATCAGCTGGCAGCCCCGGGCCGCCCGGCCCCAGTACAGCGCCCCTGCTCGCCGAAGGGCGAACCCCGCAACGGTCACTCTTTCAACTATCGGCCAACAGCGGTGCACATGCAACGGCCTGCCGGCTTCCTTGCTTCTCCACTTCTTAACCGGCCGCGTTTCGGTCATGCCGCAACGAGGCCCTTCAGCGGCCATTTTGATATAGTGGAAGCGCTCCTGCGTCGTGAGGACCACCCGCGTGGGAGGTTGGAGAGAGCATGCGGAACAGCGACCACGCACTGGACAGGCGCCTCTGGCTGAGCCTACTGTTGAACGCGGCCATTACGGCGGCCGAGTTTGTCGGCGGAATGTTCGCGTCTTCCATCGCCCTTCTTGCCGACGCCGTTCACAACTTGAATGACGTGGTGGCCCTCGTCCTGGCCATCGTAGCGCGAAAGCTCGGGCGGCGTCCGCCGAGCACCCGCCACACCTACGGGTTGAAACGCGTGGAAGTGCTGGCAGCCCTCATCAACGCCCTGTTCCTGCTGGGCGTGACGGCCCTGATCGCGCGGGAAGCCCTCGAGAGAATTCTTCACCCGAGGCCGGTGCGGGCGGACATCATGCTTGCGGTGGCCTCCATCGCCCTTGTGGCGAATGTGCTCGCTGTCTTTTTACTGCGCAGCCACCCCGCGCACGATCTCAACATGAAAACCGCGTTTCTTCACCTGCTCCAGGACGCGCTCGCCTCACTCGTCGTCGTCATCGCCGCTCTGTTCGTTCACACACCGGTGGGGCTTTACCTGGATCCCATCGCCTCTCTCGTCGTCGGCATCGTCGTGCTGCACAGCGCGGTGGGTATCGTCTGGGAAGCTCTGGGCATGCTCGTGGAGGCGGTACCTCCCGACGTGAACGTGAAAAATCTGGTTCAGGGTGTTGCCCAGGCCTTTCCCAAGGCCACGCTCCACCATGTCCACGTCTGGCAGGTCGGCCCCGGCCAGCGGGTCCTGACCGCCCACCTGTCCGTTCCGGATATGGACCTCGAAACCTGCGAGGCGCTTTCGGGAAGAATCAGGGCCTTTCTGGCTGAACACTGGAATATCCAGCACGCGACGCTTGAACCCGAAGTAAACGGCTGCGGCAACCCGGACATGCTGGGCTCATGGGAGATGGAAGCCGGCGCCGCGCAGAACGATAACCCGCCGGAGAGGTAATCAGCGGCCGCAAAACGGCCGTCGGTGGACTGCCGACGGTTGTCTGCTGCTTGAGCTTCGAATAGGGAGCCGCTGCTGGGAATCGGCGCCAGGAGACGCCTCCCACAGCCACCGTCGGATTGATGTTGTAACAGTGTGCAACGTTTGGGTCCTTGCAGTTCACGAACCCCTGGAGAGCATTCTGCGAGGGATGGTCCGCTATTTAAATCAGAAGAGACCGGGCGAAGCCCGCATCCTCCTGCGTCTAACCCTTGCCCTCTTCCCTTTTCCCTCTTTCTTGGCGCAGCTTGCCGCGCCCGAAAAAAAGGGAGGCCCGCCGGGCCTCCCGATCGATTCTGTTTAGACCGACGCGGCCCGGTTCTTCTTCAAAGCAGGGCATTCCGGATGACCGGAATCCACCTTGCCCACCACCCGCTCGATATGCTTCTTAAGCGTCTTATCGAACGAGGCCCGATCGGCCGGGGCGACCCCTTTCTTCATCTTTGAAAGGTCTTCCTTGAGCGCCTGGAAGCGCGCCTTGACTTCCTTTTCATAAGGGCACTTCGCGGCGGCGTCCTTCATGGTGGAGCATTGCGCCTTGCAGGAATCGTGCGCAGAAACCAACAGGGCCAGATGGGACCGGACCCCCTTTTCGAACACCGCCTGCTGGGCCCCATTCCTGGAGGTATTCCACGAAGCAAGATCGGCCCTCAAGGCCTGGGCTGCCTTGTACGCTTTCGCCTCTGCGGCGCATTGAGCCTTATTCTGACATTCGGCCCCTGCCCCATCGATTCCGGCCGCCGCCGTCTTCCGGCAGCAGGCCGCGCTTTCCGCCGAGGCCGGCGGCCCTCCCCAGGCGAGGACAGCGGCGCCTCCCGCCAGAAGCAGGGCGCCTGCAAATCCCATTGCGATCACGTGTCGTTTCTGCAACCTCATGGTCACCTCCTGTTCGAGGGGTTATGGCCGTTGCCCCATGGTGGACAACGGCTGAAAAGCGGGGGCAATTGGCCGTCGCGTACAGGACCGTCCCGGCTTCGCCTTGACGCTCCCGCGATCTTCCTTCATTCTCTAGAAGGCGGGCGAAACCGCCCTTATTCCCAGCGAGGAGGAATGCTAATGAAAAAGGAACATCTGCTGATGCTGGTGGCCGGATTTGTCCTGGGCGCCGTTGTCTGCTTTATCATCATGAAACAGTACAACAGCCAGGAACAGGCCAAGATGTCCATGGCGGCCCAGCAGGCGGCTCAGGGGCAAAGCCAGCCCCAGCAGCCGGCCCAGAACGGAAAGGCCGACTTCAACCAGCAGCAGCACAACGCGGAGATCGAACAATTCATCGCTAAGGCCAAGGCCGACCCGAACGACCTTCAATCCAAGGTCATGCTCGGCAACATTTATTACGACATGGGCGACTATGCCAAGGCGATCCCCTGGTACGAGGATGCCTTGAAAATCAATAACCAGGACACGGATGTGATGGTGGACCTGGGTGTCTGCTACCGGCAGGAGAAGAATCCCGAGAAGGCGCTCGCGCTTTTCAAGAAGGCCCTGACGCTGGATCCTTCCAAGAAGCAGGCTCTTTTCAACCAAGTGGTGGTCTACAAGGTCGACCTTCACCAGGACGCGATGGCGCGGAAGATCTTCAAGAAATACCAGGAACTCTTCCCCGGCGACGCTTCCGTGAAAGAGTTGGCTACCCTGTTCAAGAAGTCCTAACCCGCCGTCTCGCGGCCGGGGTGGGGGAAGCGTTCGATGAAACGGAGCGCCTCTGATCTCGTATTTTTCGCCCTC
Source organism: Acidobacteriota bacterium (assembly GCA_037384885.1). Classification (GTDB taxonomy): domain Bacteria; phylum Acidobacteriota; class UBA4820; order UBA4820; family DSQY01; genus JARRNO01. The sequence goes on along the minus strand of JARRNO010000002.1, from coordinate 11,197 downwards.
AAGCTCCACGAGAAGGGGTTCGTGGCTTCAACCGACGGCAACCTCTCGATTCGTCTCGCTTCGGGAGGCTTTCTGGCCACCCCGTCTGGAATCCCCAAGGCGGAATTGAACGAAACCCTGCTGGCCGCTGTCTCGCCGTCAGGTCAAGGAAAGTCCGGTAGGCTTTCTTCCGAGTGGCCGCTTCATTTCGCCGTCTATCGCCGAGATCCAGGCGTCGGCGCGATCGTGCATGCCCATCCCCCCTGCGCCACGGCCCTGGCCTGTTCGCTCGAAACCTTCGATACCGGATTCCTGTCGGAGGCGGTGATGTCTCTGGGCGAAGTTCCGGTGGTGCCCTACGAGATGCCTTCCTCGGAAACACTGGCAGACGCCGTGGCGGCGGCTCTGCGCAACAGGCGGGCTGCGCTCCTGGCCAATCACGGAGCCGTCACCGTGGGGCCGGACATCCGGACCGCCTTCTACCGCATGGAGTCTCTTGAGCACTCGGCCCGAATCTTTCTGAACGCACGAATTCTGGGCGGGGCCCGCCGCTTGGACGACGAGGAAATCGCCGCGCTGCTTCGCCTTGCTGAAGGCTACGCCCTGGCAGACAATCCCGGTTATCCGCCCCGGCCAGACTAGGCCGTCTCGGAGAACGGAGCGAAAAGTCAGACGATGGAGGATAGGTTTTATCATGGCAAATCATCGTTGTCACGTTGTCGCCACCTCTCCCCTTCCCGGCGATGCCCTGGAAGGGCTTGGAAAGAAAGTGTCCCTGGAGGTCAAAAGGCCGGAAGGCGCCGTCTCCGAAGCGATGCTCAAAGAGTGGTTCGCCGAGGCGGATGGAGCGCTCACGCTTCTTTCCGATCCCGTTACGGCGGATGTGATCCGGTCCTGCCCGCACCTCAGGGTGATTGCAAATTACGCGGTAGGCTACAACAACGTCGACGTTGAGTTCGCCACCGACCGCGACATCACGGTAACCCACACGCCGGACGTCTTGACGGAAGCGACGGCCGACCTGGCCTGGGCGCTGATCCTTGCCGCCGCCCGTCACGTCGTCGAGGGGGACCGGCTGGTGCGCGAAGGGCGTTTTCACGGCTGGGCGCCGGACCTGCTCCTCGGGATGGATTTCAAGGAGAAAACTATCGGGATTGTTGGGATGGGGCGGATCGGACGGGCCGTGGCCCGAAGGGCCGCCGGTTTCGGGATGCATACTCTCTATGCCCAGCGTCACCGTCTCTCCGCTTCCACAGAGGCGGCTCTCAACGCTCGCCGCGTCACCCTCGACGAACTGATCCAATCCGCCGACGTTGTAAGCCTCCACTGCCCCCTGACCGAAGAGACTCGAGGTCTTATGGACGCCCGCCGCATCGCCGCCATGAAGCCCGGCGCCATGCTGATCAACACGGGCCGCGGGCCGCTGGTGGACGAAGCCGCCCTCGTGGAAGCCCTTAAGGAAGGCCGCCTGTCGGGCGCCGGCCTTGACGTTTATGAAAAAGAACCGGAGGTCCACCCCGGATTGATCGGGCTGTCTAATGTCGTCCTTCTTCCACACATCGGCTCTTCGGGACGTGAAACCAGGGAAATCATGGCCCGAATGGCGGCCTCAGACCTTCTCGCGGTTCTGGAGGGTAAGCGTCCCGCCCATCCCGTCCCCGAGCAGGCGGGCGATGCGCCCTGGAGCCAGGCGGCGAAGTGCCATGAGTGCTGACGGGAGCGCCAAAACCTTCCCGTGCCCCAACTGCGGCGGTGAGCTGGCGTGGGATCCGGCCCGCCAGGAAATGCACTGCCCATACTGCGACTCGCTGATCCCGGTTCCTTCCGACCCCGGTTTCGCGCCGGAAGAGCAGGATCTGATGGCCTTTTTGAAAGACCACCCCAGGTCGACGGGCTACGGAGTCACGCTCAAGCAGTTCACCTGCCGGCAGTGCGGAGCCTCCGTTCAGATTCCGCCGCGGGAGCGTTCTGTGGTCTGTCCCTTCTGCGGCTCGGATTACGTACTGGAGAGCGGCGCCGCCCAGGCCAATGTGTTGAAACCCGAGTCTCTCCTTCCCTTCTCGGTGGACGACAAGGCATGCCGTACGGCCTTCAAGAAGTGGATCGGGAGCGGGTGGTTCCATCCCCGCGACCTGAAAAAGATGGGCAAGCTCGAGCGGATCATGGGGCTTTACCTGCCCTTTTTCACCTTCGACGCTCACGCCGACAGCACATGGACGGCCATGGCGGGTCATGCTTACTACGTTTCCGAAAGCTTTACCGGCCGTGATTCGAACGGGAATGCCGTCCAGCGCTCCCGCCAGGTAAGGAGAATTCGATGGGAGCCCGCTTCGGGCAGCCGGTCCGACAACTACAACGACGTCCTCGTGCCTGCCGTGCACGAAGACCGGCTCGACATGATCCTGAAGGTTTATCCCTACGACCTCGTGAAACTGACCGCTTATGATCCCCGCTACCTGGCCGGATTCGGCGTCCTCAACGCCGACATTCCCGTGAAGCTCGTCTACCACATCGCCAGCAACAACATGGCCCAGGACCAACGCCGCCTTTGCGCCGAGTCTGTACCGGGCGACACCTACCGCGATCTGGCTGTGAACACCCGCTTTTCAAAACAGACGTTCAAGCACCTTCTTTGCCCGGTCTGGGCGGGAGCCTTCCGCTACCGGAAGCGCTCCTACCCCTTCGTCCTTAACGGACAGACGGGCAAACTTTACGGCCGGAAGCCTCTCAGCACCGTCAAGGTCACACTCGCCGCCTTAGTGGGAGCCGCGCTCGCGCTTTTCCTGCTCTGGCTGATGATGCGGAGCTGACCCGTGAACCGGGATTCCGCATCCGTCGTCGAAAAAGGCGCCCGCGTTCTTGTGCGTCTGCCCAACTGGCTGGGCGACGTTCTCATGTGCACCCCGTCGCTCTCCGCTTTGGTTTGCGAACGCCCCGACCTGGAATTGACGGCCCTCGTCAAACCGGGTATGGCGCCTGTGGCGAAAAACCTGCCGGGCGTCACCAGGGTTCTGCTGGTGGAAGATACGGGATTTCGTGGAACTCTGGCTCTCGCCGCCAAGTTGCGCACCCTAGAATTCGACGCCGCCCTCGTCTTCCCCAAGGGGTTCCGGGAAGCACTACTCGTCCGGCTGGCTCGAATCCCATTGAGGATAGGGCTGGACACCGACCACCGCGGTTTCCTCTTCAGCGATCCGGTGCGTTTCACACGAGATCACTGGCTCCGGCACCACACGGAGCAGTTCGGCAGGGTGCTCTCCCCGCTCGACATCGATCCCGGCGCCGCCCTTGTGGAGTACACGCCTTCGCCCGAGGACCGTGACCGGGCCGCCGGGATCTTGGAAAGAGCCGGCCTGTCGGAACAGCCGTTTGCCGTCTACCATGTCACGGCAAGCAAACTGCCGCGCGCCTGGCACCCGGATCGTTTCGCCCAGGTGGCTCTTCGCCTTCACGAGGAGGCCGGTCTGCAGCCCGTGCTGCTGGGCGTGGAATCGGACGCACCCGTACATGAAGCGTTTTGCGCCGCCTGCCCCAAGGCCGTCGACCTCCGGGGACAAACATCGCTGCCCACAATGGCCGCAATTCTGGAAAGGGCCGCCCTGTTTGCAGGCAGCGACTCAGGCCCCATGCACCTGGCCGCCGCTGTGGGCGCGCCCGTGGTTGCGGTTTTTGGGCCGGGCGCACCGGACAAGACTGCACCTCGCCTCCCGGACGACCGCATTCGCGTCATCTACGCAGACCTTCCATGCTCGCCCTGCCGTCAGAGTTTCTGGAAAGACTGCCGCCCCTCATCTGCCGGCAAACCGCCCTGCATGGAAGCGATTCATCCCAGCGCTGTCGCAGAGGCCGCGCTGTCTCTCCTGGGTGCCTCGCGAAAACAATCCGGGTGACTGATGCCAAATCACTTGGCCCAGTGATTTGTGTCTGGTGATTTGTGTTTCGTAGTGTCAGGCCTGCCTTCGCGGGACGACGCTGCGCGCCGTGTCCCGGCCGCATGTTCCTCGCGGGGCGCCCGTTGGGGTGGTGAGGAAGCGAGGAGGTTAAGAAGCTAGGAAGTCCCCGTCTGCAGCGGTTGTCCCCGCCTCCGCACGCATTTCAAATCCTTTCCTGCGGAGAACCTCCCGCGGGCACTTTTTTACTTCCTAACTCTTTACTTCCTCACCGGCCGCTCTGCGGGCCGGCCGCGCAGCGGCCATCAACCAGAGAGCACACAGAGATCGCAGAGAAAACTTGGTCAACCGGGGCTTGACTTTGCTGGTTATGACTAAGTCATTGAGTGAATGGATCACGGCGCGCAACGCGCGCTCCCCGGTCGTCTCCCCTCTCCCCCTTCCCTGGCTGCGAAGCAGCCGACTCCCTTGCCGCCCTGCGGCCATCGCTGCCTGGCTCTTCACTTCCTTGCCGGCCGCTCTGCGGCGCCGCCACCGGGATACGCCTCGGCGACTTGCGATCGCAAGCTGTCCAGAGTCCCGCCCGAGATCGCCTCACGGATGCGCTTCATCAAATCGAGGTAGTACGTCAGGTTGTGAAGCGTGTTCAAGACCACGGCGGTGGGGTCGTTTCCGCGGTATAAATGGTTGAGGTAGGCCCTCGACACGTTCCGGCACGCCCAGCAGCGGCAGGCGTCGTCCAGGGGACTTTCGTCGGAAATATGGGCCGAATTCTTAATGGCCACCGGGCCCGCCGATGTGAAGAGGCTTCCATTGCGGGCGTGGCGTGTGGGAAGAACGCAGTCGAAAAGGTCGTATCCCCAGGAAACGGCTTCCACCAGGTCCAGGGGGGTGCCCACGCCCATCAGGTACCGGGGCTTGTTTCCCGGCAGCAGATCCGCCGTAAATGAGGCAATCCGCCGGAAGACGGGCTTGGGTTCGCCCACGGAAAACCCTCCCGCGGCATAGCCGGGCAGATCAAGGTCTGCGAGTTGACGGGCCGAGCGCTCGCGGAGTTCTTCGAAGATAGCGCCTTGCACGATTCCGAAAAGGCTCACGCGGGAATCGGTCAGCGCTTGTGCGCACCGCTCCGCCCACCTGGCGGTCCGGTCGGCGGCGGATTCCACCTGCTCCCTGGGCGCGCCGGCAGGAACCAGCTCGTCCAGCGCCATGGCCACGTCCACACCCAGGTCTTCCTGAATCTTCACCGCCCGTTCAGGCGTCAGGAAGAGGTGACGGCCGTCCACGGGGGACCGAAAGGCGACGCCTTCCTCGTTCACGTCCCGCAGCCGGGCCAATGAAAAGACCTGATATCCCCCGGAGTCGGTTAAGATCGGGCCGTCCCATCCCATAAACCGGTGGAGTCCGCCCAAGTCCCGGATCAGCTCGCTTCCCGGGCGGAGGCCGAGGTGGAAGGTGTTGGCCAGGATGATCTGAGCCCCCGCCTCCCTTAGAAGAGGCGGATGCAGCCCTTTCACGGCGGCCCGCGTCCCCACCGGCATGAAGTTGGGCGTCGCGACGGCGCCGTGCGCGGTTTCCAGGATTCCCAGACGCGCGCGTCTTTCTGTCTTCTCGATTTGCAAGCGAACCGTCACGGTCACCTCCGCACACAGCATACACTCTATGCAGGCCAGCAGAAAACTTGACATATATGCGCTCAAGATTTATATTAACAACTGGCTAAGCGGTGGAGTGATCCGCCCTCTTGGCGAAGACCTCAAAAGGCAAAGGAGTGCAGCAAAATGGGAAAGATTATCGGCATCGACTTAGGAACGACCAACTCGGTGGTGGCGGTCATGGAAGGCGGCCAGCCCGTGGTCATTCCCAATAAGGAAGGGGACAGGACCACACCCTCGGTGGTCGCCTTCACGGACAAGGGTGAAATTCTTGTCGGCAAGGTGGCCAAGCGGCAGGCTATCACCAACCCCTTGAATACCGTCTTTTCGATCAAGCGGTTCATGGGACGCCGCCACGAGGAGGTCCAGTCTGAAATCAAGACCGTACCCTACAAGGTGGTCCCGGCGGACAACGGGGACGCCTGGGTGGACGTGAGGGAAAAGAAGTACAGCCCTCCCGAAATATCCGCCATGATCCTGCGGAAGCTCAAGGAGTCGGCGGAAGCGTATCTGGGCGAGAAGGTGACGCAGGCCGTCATCACGGTTCCCGCCTACTTCAACGACAGCCAGCGGCAGGCCACCAAGGACGCGGGCAAGATCGCAGGGCTCGAAGTGCTTCGCATCATCAACGAGCCCACCGCGGCGGCCCTCGCGTACGGCCTCGAAAAGACAAACGACGAGACCATCGCCGTGTACGATTTCGGCGGCGGTACATTCGACATCTCCATTCTCGAAGTGGGTGAGGGCGTCACCGAAGTCAAGGCGACCAACGGCGACACGCATCTCGGCGGCGACGACATCGACAAGAAGATCATCGACTGGGTCGTGGAGACCTTTAAGAGCGACAGCGGCATCGACCTCAGCACGGACCCCATGGCCCTTCAGAGGTTGAAGGAAGCCTGCGAGCGGGCGAAGATCGAACTGTCCGGCACGCTGGAAACCGAATTGAACCTGCCGTTCATCACCGCGGACGCAAGCGGCCCCAAGCACCTTCAGCTGAAGCTCACGCGCGCCCAGATGGAAAATCTCGCCGGCGACATTTTCAGCCGGACCATGGAACCCTGCAAAGCAGCGCTCCAGGACGCCAAGATCGGCCCCAACAACATCAATGAAGCGGTACTGGTAGGCGGCTCAACCCGCATTCCGAAAGTCCAGCAGCTCGTGCAGGACTTCTTCGGCAAGGAGGCCCACAAGGGCGTCAACCCCGATGAAGTCGTGGCTGTGGGCGCCGCCATCCAGGCGGGCGTTCTCGCCGGGGACGTCAAGGACATCCTGTTGCTCGACGTGACGCCCCTTACCCTGGGTGTCGAAACCCTGGGCGGTGTGGCCACGCCTCTCATCAACCGGAACACAACCATTCCCGCCCGCCGGAAGGAAACCTTCACCACCGCGGCGGACAATCAGACCGAGGTGGAGATCGTCGTCTTCCAGGGCGAACGCCCCATGGCTCGCGACAACAAGCTGCTCGGCAACTTCAAGCTCCAGGGCATTCCCCCCGCTCCTCGCGGCGTGCCCCAGGTGGAAGTGAGCTTCGACATCGACGCCAACGGCATCTTGAACGTTGCGGCGAAGGACACGGCCACCGGCAAAGAACAGAGCATCACCATCACCGCCTCTTCCGGCCTCACCAAGGATGAGATCGACAAGATGGTGAAAGACGCCGAGGCCCACAAGGCGGACGACAACAAGCGCAAGGAAGAGATCGAAGCCAAGAACCAGGCGGACCAGCTCATTTACTCCACCGAAAAGCTGCTGGCCGACAACGCCGGGAAACTGGACGCCGACGAGGAGAAGAAGGTACGGGACGCCCTGCAGGAGCTCAAGAGCGCCAAGGACGCCGGGAACCTCGACAGCATCCGCAAGGCCATCGAAAATCTCAACCAGGCCTCCCATAAGCTCGCGGAAACTCTCTACTCCCAGGCCAAGACCGAGCAGGAAGCCGCCCCGGGCGCGCCCGACGACGCCGGAGCCACCGGCGGGGCAGGCCAGGAAGGCGGCCAGGACAAGAAGGATGGAGAGGTGATCGACGCCGAGTTTGAAGACGTCCAGTAATCCCTCTGACTCAAAATACAGGCCGGAGGGAAATGGAAGAGGTTTCCCTCCGGCCTGTTATTACAGTAGAGTGATGGGAGAAAGGCAGGAACGGTTGCGATGGCTTTGAAGAACGAGTCGGTTCGAGAACTGGCGCTGCTCAAGCAGCGCATCAACCATATGTTCGAAGAAATGATGCAGACCGAGACAGGCTCCTCGGAGCCCCCGGCCTACACGTGGACTCCCGCGGCCGACATCTGCGAGGACAACGACAACTACTACCTTGAAATGGAAGTCCCCGGCGTCCCCATCGAAGACGTGGAACTGACGTGCCGCGAAAACCGGCTCCGGGTCAGCGGCAATCGCCGCCAGAGCGACGGCATGACCCGGGACAACGTTCAGCGCATGGAACGCTTCTTCGGGCCCTTCCTCCGCGAGTTCAGCTTTCCTTCGGACCTGGACGAGACGCGGATCAGCGCCCACCTCAGAAACGGGGTTTTGTCCCTGGTGCTGCCCAAGAGAAACGGCCGGACGCAGATCCCGGTCCGCTGACAGGAAGGAATGAATACAGATGGCGAAGGGCGACCTTTATGACATCCTGGAACTGCCGCACAAGGCGTCCGTGGCGGACGTCAAAAAGGCCTACAAGCGGCTTGCCCGCAAGTATCACCCGGATTTGAATCCTGGAGACCACTCCGCGGAAGAGCGGTTCAAGGAAATTTCGGAAGCCTACGCCATTCTCAGCGACCCCGAAAAGATCAAAAATTTCGACATGTATGGCCGGGTAGGCGCCGCCCCTCCGTAAGGCGGCGACCCCGGGGGCGTCCACTTCGAAGGCTTCAATTTCGACGCCGGCATGGGCGGTGCGGGTGGTTTTTCGGACCTGTTCGACACCCTCTTTACAGCGGGCGGGGCCACCCGGCCAAGCGGCCCGCAACGGGGCGACGACCTCGTCTTTCCCGCCACGATCCCCCTGAAAGACGCCTTTGCAGGGAGAAAGATCACGCTGACCGTTCCACACACCGTCTCGTGCGCATCCTGTAAGGGCTTCGGCCATACCTCCAGCGGCGCCGGAAAACCCTGCAAGAGATGCGGGGGAAGCGGGAAACTCGGCCTCATGCGGGGGCCGTTCTCCTTCGCTCAGGCGTGCCCCGCTTGCGGAGGAACGGGCAAGGATCCGGGCGACCGCTGCGCGCAATGCGGCGGGACCGGGTTCACGGAAACGAGGGACAAGGTCGCCGTGAAGATTCCAGCGGGCGTGGACACCGGCTCCCGCGTTCGTGTCAAGGGAAAGGGCCAGGCCGGACTGCGCGGGGGCCCTCCGGGCGATCTCTACATCGAAACGCACGTGGAACCCGACCCGGTTTTCAAACGCGAAGGCCCGCACCTTAAAATCCAGGCCCCCATCAGCTACGCCGAAGCGGTTCTGGGCGCCAAAATTGAAATTCCCACCATGACCGGCACGGCGCGCCTCCGGATTCCCCCGGGGACGGGCTGCGGGCAGGTCTTCCGGCTCAAGGAGCGGGGCATGCCGTCTCTTCGCGGAGGCACCCCCGGCGATCTTCTGGTAGAGGTAACGGTCTCGGTCCCGGGCGTGGTGGATGAAAAGAGCAAGGACCTTTTGCGGGAATTTGCCCGGCTGAACCCTGAGAATCCGCGCTCGTACTATAATAGTGCCCAGAGGTGATCGAAAATGCCGCGAAGCAGTAAACGTCAGGAAGACGGAAAGCGCTATTACATGATCAGCGCCGTCTCCAAGCGCTACAACGTTCATCCGCAGACGCTGCGGCTCTACGAGCGCGACGGGCTCCTTCAGCCTTCGCGGACAGAAGGAAACACGCGCCTCTACACGGACGAGGACATGGAGCGCCTCGAACTGATCCTCAATCTGACACGCAATCTCGGCGTCAACCTCGCGGGCGTGGAGATCGTCCTCAACATGCGGGAAAAAATGGCCATGATGCAGGAAGAAATGAACGCCTTTATGGATTTCTTCTTGAAGAGGATGGCAAAGGTGGGAGAACCCCCACCCACCATGACGGAGGTCAAGCGGCAGGCCAGCATCATGAAAATACCCCAGAGGGCCATCCAGGTCCTCCTGGACCGATTGGAGCAGACACGTGACGAAGAGGAATAGCCCGACATCTTCCGATGAATCCGCCATCCTCCGGCGTTACCTGAGAGAGATCTCCAAGTTTCCCCTGCTGACCCCGGAGCAGGAAAAAGAGCTCGGCCGGAAGGTTCAGAAGGGTGACGGGGACGCGCTCCGCCACCTGGTGGAGGGCAATCTCCGCTTCGTGGTTTCCTTTTCCAAGAAGTTCCGGGGCTGGGGGCTCTCTCTCCAGGATCTGATTAACGAAGGCAACATCGGGCTGATCGAGGCCGCCAAGCGGTACGACCCCGGCAAGGGCGTCCGCTTCATCACCTACGCGGTCTGGTGGATCCGCCAGGCCATCATTCACGCCATCTCAGAGCAGGGCGGCCCCTTCCGTATTCCGCAGCGACAGGCCAACCTCCTTTACAACATCCACAAGACTATCGCCGCCATGACGCCGCTCCTGGAGCGGACGCCCACGGTGGATGAAGTCGCCGACGAGCTGGACGTGCCGCGGGAGAACGTGGAAGTCCTCATGTCGGCGCAGAACGAAGATCTGCCGCTCGAAACCATGAACTCCGGCGAGGACTCGGACTTCCAGCTGTTGGACAAGATCGAGCAGGATACGGTCCCCCCCGTGGACCAGCACCTCATGGAAGAGTCCTTCAGCAAGCTGCTCAGAGGCATGCTTCGCGACCTGGACGACAAGGAACGCCAGGTGCTCAACCTGCGCTTCGGCCTGGACGGCCAGGAGCCCCACACCCTCAAGCAGCTCGGCGACAAGCTGGGTCTCTCTCGCGAACGAATCCGCCAGATCGAAGCGAACGCGCTCAAGAAGCTCAAGCGCTCAAAGAAGAGCAAGCAGCTCATGGGCTATCTGAACTGAGCACGTTCCCCTCCCGCAAAACATGTTTACAATGAGACGGCGAGAAGGAAGGTCGCCAACGACGTACCGGCGGGATCGGGACCGCGGGCGCTACGCGCCCTGTCGCTCCGGCTGAATTACCTGTCGACAAGCAAGCTGGTCTCCAGCCGCTTCATGCCGTCGCGCCGCGCTGGCGTGCGGAGCGGCCCTGTTCCGCCTGGCGCCCAGCCATGGCCGAGCCAGCGGCCATCCCCCCCATTCTTAAAGAGTGCGCCGACAGTCCGGAGCCATCTTCTTCGTCAGACCGCGCGCCACGGCACGCTCGAAGTACACCGGTACGACTCGGTGCCGCGGCGCTTGCCTTCCTCGAATCCGGCCGCCGTCCGGTCGGCAGCCGGATTTCACGACAAATCGCGAAATCCGACCCTGTGGGCAGTCCTTTGCGGGAGATGTCCGGGGCATCGCCTTGGGCGATGTCAGCGCTAGCGCGCCTCGGCCACTTCGTGGTCCGCCCCGGGGAAAATGTCACCGACTTCCCTTCGCATGACGGCTACATGAACCAGCAGCCGGTATTGACGGGGCCCTCCTGCATTGGATTGTCGCTTTGGACGGGCCGCGTGCGCTGGCGCGCCGTGGGAGCGTCTTCCAGCCGCGATTTCCCCCAACGGGATTCTTCCCAATT
>JARRNO010000001.1:0-48202 GCA_037384885.1 Acidobacteriota bacterium | reverse complement strand
GTGTTCGATGCCGCCGATGTAAAAGTCGACCGGCGTCCAATAGTTCACAGCCTCCCGGTCAATGGGGAATGAGGTCTCGTGCGGATTGGCGTACCGGAAGAAATACCACGAAGAATCCACGAAAGTGTCCATCGTATCCGTTTCACGCCGGGCGGCCCCACCGCAAACGGGGCAGGTGGTCTCGACGAAGGAGCGCTCGGAGACCAAGGGGCTTTCGCCCTTTCCTGTCAGCGGCGCGTTTGCCGGCAGGAGGACCGGGAGAGCCTCTTCAGGCACGGGAACGGTTCCGCATTTTGGACAGTAGATCATGGGGATGGGCGTCCCCCAGTAACGCTGCCGAGAAATACCCCAATCCTTGATGCGGAAAGTGACGGCGGATTCTCCAAAGTGGCTTTTCTTCGCGTGAGCCGCCATGAGCGGCATCGCCTCGCGGTTGGGTTTGCCGGTGAATGGACCGCTGTCCTGGAGAACACCGTCTCCGCTATACGCCTCCTGGAGCGGGGCGCCGTCCCAGCCGGGAGGGCGGACGACGATACGAACGGGAAGATCGTACGACGCTGCGAATTCAAAATCCCGCTGGTCATGGGCTGGGACGCTCATGATGGCGCCGGTGCCGTAATCCGCAAGCACAAAGTTGGCCAAATAGACCGGGATCTTTTCTCCCGAGAAGGGATTGAGGGCGAAAGCCCCCGTAAAGACCCCTTCCTTTTCCCGGCTCATGGAGCGCTCGTGGGCGGTTTGCGAAAGCATCTTTTTCCGGAAGGCATCTACCTCGCCCCGCTGCTGATCCGTGGTCATGGCGTCCACGAGATCGTGTTCCGGAGCGAGTACGATGTAAGTGGCGCCGTAAATCGTATCGATGCGGGTCGTAAAAACGCGGATGGAAGAACCGCCTTCGGCAAGGGGGAAATTGACATACGCGCCTTGAGACCTTCCGATCCAGTTGCGCTGCATGGTCACCACTTCAGGCGGCCACTCCTGGAGAGAATCCAGGTCGTCAAGCAGTTCCTGCGCATAGTCCGTGATGCGCAAAAACCACTGTGCCATTTCCCTCTGGGTTACGGCGCTGCCGCATCTCCAGCAAGTTCCACCTTCCACCTGTTCGTTGGCCAGAACGGTGGCGCACTGGGGGCACCAGTTCACATAGCGCTCGGCGCGATAAGCGAGCCCCTTCTCAAACATTTTCAGGAAGAACCACTGGTTCCAACGGTAGTAGTCCGGGTCGCACGTCCGGACTTCGCGGTTCCAGTCGTAGAGAAAGCCGAGACGGTTAAGCTGGGTTTTCATGTACTGGATGTTCGCGTCGGTCCAGACCCTTGGGTGCGTATTTCCCTTGATGGCGGCGTTTTCGGCAGGCAGCCCGAAGGCGTCGAAGCCAAAGGGGTGGAGGACATTAACGCCCCGCATGCGCCAGAAACGCGCCACCACGTCGCCGATCGTGTAGTTGCGGACGTGCCCCATGTGGATCTTGCCGGAGGGGTACATGAACATTTCAAGGCAGTAGAACTTCTTCCGGTCCGGATCCTCGCTGACGGAGGCGATTCCCCGGTCGTGCCACCGTTCCTGGAGACGGGTTTCAATGGAGTGCGGATCGTAGGGCATACGGCGGTCCTCCTGAGCCGTGAATTATAAAGAGGATCACCCTGTTCGGCAAGGGTGATCCGGCTGCCCCGGAGCGGACAGGGTGAGATGGGGCAGGAAAAAACGGAAACGGGGCGAGGCGGGTGCAAGATGCCGTGAACGGCTTAGGGCTCCTGCTTCACCTGGGCTTCCGAGCAGTTCTTCTGCTTACCTCCGGGGACCTGCACAAACGCATCGTTCTGCCAGACGATGTCGCTCTGGAAACAATGCGTGGTGGTGTATTGCTGTGGAATTTGCTTGATTTCCCGGACGCCGTCGGAGCCCGTGCAGATAATGATGAATTCCTTGTCGTCGGGAGAAACGCCGTAAATGTACGGATGCCCCCACGGGTCTTTCGAAGGCACTTGTTTTATATAATCGGGCTGCAGCAGCTTCGCCAAGGCGGAGGCTTCCGCTGTTGTGTAATAGGAAGTCTTGTTGTGGCCCGTGTCCGGCGCGGCCTGATTGTGATCGGTCATGTAGGACTGGACGGCCGTGGCCATGGTCCGGACTTCACCCATGGCGCGTTTTTGCTTGGCGCGTTGAACGGCGTTATGAAAGTTGGGAATCGCGATGGCGGCGATAATCCCAATAAGGCAGACGGCGCAGAGAAGGACGACCGCCACCACGATCCCGATGATCAGGCCCTTCCGTGACTTCGGCTTTGGCGGCGGGGGCGGCGGAACCGCGGCTTCAGGCGCCTGGGGCGGCGGTGAGGGGGCGGGAGGCTCTGCGGGAGGTGGAGCAGGTTGTTTCGCTTCGGCGGGCTCCACGGCGTCCGGACGGGGCGCGCCGCACTGCGCACAGAACTTGCCGGAATCAGGGTTTTCTTCGAACTGACATTGACCGCACCTCCACGCCATCGCTCCCTCCTTTTTGACAGCAATTGACACCAATTTACACAATGAAACGGGGAGAGTCAATCTTCTTCATTGTTTCCAGGTGATCCAAAGACGCCCCGGCAACACCGGAGGCCCCCATAAGGCATTTCCGCCGAGCGCGATACAGAAGGGCCGGGGATCGCTCTTCCCCGGCCCTGTGATGTTGCTCACTGATTTCCGGATTAGAAAATCTGGCCGGAAACGGGAACCTTGATCGTTTTCATGTTCGTGCGGATGGTGATGGTGCCGTCGAAGCGCCCCACCTTGACCCGCGCCGGATCGATTTTGACCTGGATGCTGTAGCTCTGGTTGGGGCGGGTAGAGTTGAAGGTTGTATGCAGAAAGGGCAGCGAAGATCTGACCGATTTGATCTGGAGCTTGGGAGCCGTCTGGAATGAGACGTTGATGGTGCCGGTCAGGGCGGCTGTCAGGGAAGGGTTGCCGGCGTTCTTTCGGATGTAATCCAGGCTCAAGCCATGAAACACCAGTTCCTTCGGCCATACGGTCAGAGGGTTCCTCTCCGTGCCGAACACGCTCAGATGGAGCTGCCTGGCCTTCGGGTGAGTTGTGTCGAGCACGAATCGTCCCTGGATGGGCCCAACCGGGTAGTCCGGAGGAACCTTGACCTTGAAGAGGACGGTGGTCGGGTTTTCCTGTTTGACCGTGTAGGGGAGCTTGCCGTTCTGAGACTGGACCTGCGTGATCTGGAACGGCGTGCCGTCGGTGGAATGGATGGTGAATTCCTTTTCGGGCGTCTTTCCCGTGTACACGATGCCGAACTGTCCATAGGGTTCCGGAGAAATGTTCAGGATTGCCTGCACGTCCGCCGTGATGCTGAGCTGGAAGGACGGATGGTGGGGATCGTCCGTCGTCACGAAAACGGTTTTATGGATGGGCCCCATGAAATTGTCGGTGTGGACGGTGGCCAGGATCGTTCCGGTCTTCCCGGGGGCGACCTCGTGGTCCCACTTGGTGACGGTGCAGCCGCAAGAGGGCTGAACGCGTTTGATGTGCAGGACGGCGTCGCCGGTATTCTTGACGAAGAATTTATGGGTGATGAGCTCTCCCTGCCGGACATTTCCCGCCTTATAAGACGTGTTTTCGACGCTGGCGACAGGTCCCGCGGAAGGTTTGGGGGCGGGGGCGGCGGAAGCGGGGGTCACGGGCGCCGAAGCCTGTGGAGTCTTGGCGTTCTGCTTGACGGTGCAGCCGGCAATCATTGCTGCTGCAGCAAGAACCATGATGCAACCGGACCATTTCATAGAATTACCTCCAAGAAAGATATCAACTCTGAGCTTACGAAGGGGGGTGCGCCTTGTCAAGCGCCCGCTGAAGAATCCGCCGGCCTAACGCGCTCCCCACCCGAGCTTTTGCCGAAGCAGGGCGAAGTAATCCCGGTTTTCCCTGACCACGAGCGGCGTGCGGTGGGGGGATTTGGAAATAAGGACCTGGTCGTTGATCTGGAGCGGATGGCCCATCTGCCCGTCTGCCGTGAGATAGACCTCGCCCGAATCCTGGAGGAGGGTCACCCTGATGGTGTCGCGTCCCTCCATGATCAACGGGCGCATGCTGAGCGTGTGAGGACAGAGCGGTGAAATGATGACGGCTCCCATGCCCGGTGTGAGAATGGGACCCCCCGCTGCAAGATTATAGGCGGTTGACCCGGTGGGTGTGGCGACGATCAGCCCGTCCGCCCTCATATCGGTGAGCCACTGGCCCCCCACTTCTACGCTGAAGTGGATGATGCGGGCGAGAGCGGCCTTGTTCAACACCGCGTCGTTCAGGCAGTTGAATGTGGCGAGGCATTCGCCTCCTCGAATCAGGCGCACCAGGAGCATCATGCGGTACTGGATGTCCGCCCGGCCTTCCAAATACGCATCCAGGGTGGCGATCATCTCGGCCGTGGGGATTTCGGTCAAAAACCCGAGCCGGCCCAAGTTGACGCCGATGATGGGGATTTCGCGCCGGTGCAGATGCCTTGCCGCTGACAGGAGCGTACCATCTCCGCCGAGGACCACGATGACGTCGCAGAGTTCGGGCATCTCGCTCCGTTCCACGGCGCCGTTGCCGGATCTCTGGAGGAGCTGGGTGCCGATGGGGTCGATCCGATAATCCAGTTTGTTCTCGTCGAGCCACGACACGAGGCTGCTCAGAACGGGAACAGCTGTCTGAGGTTGAGGCTTGACGACAATTCCGACGGTCGTGGCCCTATTTTTCTCGCTCATCGCCGCTCGCTCGATGCGGCCCGGAGGGTTCCAGGAAGAGGAAAAATTCACGGTTACCCTTTGGGCCCTTAATGGGACTGGGGACCATTCCTGCTTCAGTATACCCCAAAGAGACGGCGAAGTCGGCCACTTCAGAAACGAGGCGCCGGCGGACTTCTTCGTCTCTCACCACGCCGCCTTTTCCCACCTTCCCCCGGCCGGCTTCGAACTGTGGTTTGACCAGTGCGATCACCCTTGCGCCGGGGGCGGCTCTGAGAACGGCCGGGAGGATCAGACGCAGGGAGATGAATGAGGCGTCCACAGTGACAAGGTCGGGGGCGTAAGGAAGGTTTTCTTTTTCCAGGTAGCGGGCGTTGACACGCTCCATGACCGTTACCCGAGGGTCCTCGCGGAGTTTCTGGTGCAGCTGGCCGTACCCCACGTCCACCGCAATAACACGAGCAGCGCCCCGTAGAAGGAGACAGTGGGTGAATCCCCCCGTCGATGCTCCCACGTCCAGGCAGCTCAGGCCGGCCACATCGAGTTTGAAGCCATCCAAAGCGCCCTCGAGCTTCAAGCCGCCGCGGCTGACGAATGGCGAAACGGCCCCCCGGATTTCAAGGGCGCTGCCGGCCGGCAGCCGGGTCCCTGGTTTGTCCACTCGCTGCTCTCCCAGAAAGTTGACCCCAGAGATAATAAGCGCACGCGCATTTTCACGGGTGGGAGCCATTCCTAGATCGAGAACCAGCTGATCCGCCCGGACCTTGGCCTTTTTTGTCTCAGCGGTCACGATGGACCACGAAATGGGCGAGTTCACAGAGGTCAG
Organism: Acidobacteriota bacterium; assembly: GCA_037384885.1. GTDB lineage: Bacteria > Acidobacteriota > UBA4820 > UBA4820 > DSQY01 > JARRNO01. The sequence continues at coordinate 42,671 of JARRNO010000001.1, read as the reverse complement.
ACGCTCGATCGCCGAAGGGGGCAAGAACGTTAAGCGCCTCGTGAAGCAAGTCTTCGGCGCGTTTCCTGGAAGCCTCCAGGCCCAGGATTGCGGGGAAGGTGTTTTTGTCCTGCGCAGCGTCTTTTCCAGGGGTCTTTCCCAAAGCTTCAGCATTCGAGGTGACGTCGAGAATGTCGTCTACGACCTGGAAGGCGAGGCCGACGGCGCGGCCGTAACCCGCCAGGAGCTTGAGTTCATCATCTCCGGCCCCCGCCCAGACCCCGCCCGCCTCAAGGCTGGCCTGCAGAAGCCGGCCTGTCTTGAGGTCGTGGATGCGTTCCATCTCAGCAAGGGTGACGGGCATGCCGCCCGTCTGTTCGAGATCCAACGCCTGGCCTCCCGCCATACCCTGGTGGCCGAGCGCGTAGAGCACAAGGGCGGCCGTTTTATTCCTGGCGGCCGTGTAGGCGTCTCCTTGCGGATACGTGACCAGGAGCCATGCGGCCAGTGTCTGGAGCGCGTCGCCGGCCAATATGGCGGCGGCCTCCCCATAAACCTTGTGGTTCGTGGGTTTCCCGCGCCGGAGATCGTCATTGTCCATTGCGGGGAGATCGTCGTGGATCAGGCTGTAGGTGTGAAAGCATTCAAGCGCCGCCGCGGCGGGGAGAACGGCTTCGGCGTCCCGGCCGCCGCACAGCTCGTAAGCGCACATGGCCAGAACGGGACGGATGCGCTTTCCGCCGGCCATGACGGAGTACCGCATGGCGTCTACAAGATGCGGGGGGGCGTTTCCGGGAGCCTGGAATAGGCTCTCCAACGTACGCTCAACGCGGGGCGTCCACTTGTGGAGCGCTGCGGGTGTCACTCGGGGCTCCCGTTTTCCTCGTCCCCGTCGCCGCTCGTCATGCCGGGCTTCTCGAGGGGGACCTCGGAGCCGTCGTCGAGAAGCCTTGTGATCCTGACGTGGGCTGACTCCAGGGCCTTCTGGAGTTCGCGGCTGAGGTGAATGCCCTGCTCGAACAGATCCAGGCTTTCTTCGAGAGAAAGATTCCCGGCTTCGAGCTTCTGCACGGTTTCTTCCAGGGTCTTGAGCTTCTCTTCAAATCCGGGCTGCTTGGTTTTCGCGGTCATGAGTTCTTTCCAATCCTGCCTGGCGCTGAGCCCTACTCGAGCGGAACGGTGAAGGCGTGCGGGAATCCCTTTTTGCGCAAGGTGTCCCTGAGCTTTTCGGCTTCTTGACGGGACTGCGGTCCCACCACGACCACTTTAATCTTTCCAGCGCGGGACAGAAAGATGACGCGGTAGCCCTTCGCTTCAAGCCGGGAGCGGGTGACGCGGGCGTTCGCCTCGTTGGCAAAGGCGCCGACCTGAACGCCGAAGGGTGAAACAACCTTCTTGGATTTGGGTGCGGGCGCCGGCGCAGGTTTGGAGGCCGGCTTGGGTGGTTCGGCTTTGGGGGCGGGTTCCTGCTTGGAAGGCGCCGGGGCCGTTTCGACCGGGCTGGGGGCCGATTTCGGAGGCGTGATAATGGGGCTGTTGCTTTCGGATGCACCCGTTACCGCCGGCCTGTTCGCCGGCTGCTCGGGTTGAAACGTGGAGCGGTTGACCTGCTCCTCTTCGATGCTTCCCTTCGCCGGCATTCCTGGGGCGCTTGATCCGCCGCCCGCCGTCATCCAGGAAAAGACGACGACCAGTACAGTCAGAATGACTACCGCCGCAATGATCCACAGCAGCTGCCGCGTTCCAGGTTTGAGGGGGGCCTTGTCAGCCATGGCGGCCTCCTAATGACTATTCCCGTGTGTCTCGATGTATTGCCGAAGTCCTTCGGCCGCTTCGTGCGAGGCATGTTTTTCGGTGTTGAAGAGCAAGGCGTAAAGAACTTCGTCAAGAAAGGAACGCAGGGCGTCCCGGCGTTCCGGTTCCGGTAGTCCCCGATGCACAACCAACAGCCGGTCCACGTCCAGTTTGCCGAATGAAGAAAATCCTTCCTGGTGTTCGACCATCCCAGGATGGGCGATCCGGGCCATGTCCAGGGCGTTCCGGAAAACCGTCGGCCCAACGTCCCCCAGCATATGAAAGGCGTAGAGAAAAATGTCGTTTCGTTGCTCGATGTAAGGTTCCGCGTTCCATTCGGCCTCTTCCTTGCGGGCCTTGTCTTCTCTTTCGACGAGTCCGAGAATCAGGAAAATCCAAAGAGTGCGATAGGTCTCGAAAGAATTCAGGTAGCTCGCATCGAGCAGAGCGGAAATGGGAATGCCGTTCCGGCACAAGCTGAGAAGGTGCTCGTGATCGGGCGAAATTTCCATCTGAGTGCAGAAAGGGGGCGGAGGAGAAACAAGCCGGAGACGGCTGGACGGGTTCCCGACTGAGGCGTAGATCTGGCTCCACTTTTTGTTCTTCTGCATGCTTGTGTAGAGAAGGCTGGGGAGTTCCATGGAAAAGGTGATCAGGTCCATGGTGGTGAATTCCTGGAGGTGGAGAGTATAGGAGCCGCCTCGGAGCGGGATGATGGAATCGAAAATCTCGGTGAGCTGCTGCGAGACTCCCTCCACCAGATCATCGGGAGTAATGACGCCCATGTCGACGAGAATCTCGCCCATTTTTTTGCGTGGGCCGAGCTGGCGGGAGGACTTGAGATACTGGCGCACGGAGATCACGCCCTTTCTAAGGAGGCATTCGCCCAACCGGTCGTCGGGATCGTCGGAAGTGAGGAAGACGACATTTCCCTCCTTGATGAAGAGGGCTTTCGTATAGGGGATGCTGTGGATCATGAGAATCCCCGTCTCGCGTTCCCTGTAGAGAGACATAAGAAGGGTCGGCAGGTTGATTTCCGCCAGATCGCCGGATAGAAGGACGCTTTCGCTTTCGTTCATGATGGGAACCGTTTCAGCGGTTGGGCCACCTGTATGTCGTTATTGCTTTGGGTCTTGATCAGGTACATCGCCTCGTCCGCTTTCTTGACCAGCTCTTCTTTGGTGATGGCGTGGGTAGGATAAGAAGCAACGCCGAAAGAGCCGGTGATTTCAATACCGCCCGTTTCGTCCAGCAGGAAAGGTGAGCCCGCCAACCGGGCCCGGATGCGCTCGGCGACTTCAATGGCTCCCTGCCAGTCGGTTTCCGGGAGAATAATGCAGAACTCGTCTCCGCCGTAACGGACGGTTTTATCGATGCTCCGAACGGAATTCATGATCCGGGCGGCCGCTTCCTGCAGCGTTCTCGATCCCATGGCGTGGCCGAACCGGTTGTTCACGACTCGCAGGCCGTCGAGGTCGAGGAAGATAAGCGACAGGGGATTGTTGTACCGCCTGGCTCTTTCCAGTTCTTCGGAAAGGTGCTCTTCGAAAAAACGGCGGTTGTAGGAGAGCGTCAGATCATCCTTGGTGACCAGGTCATTCATCCGCCGCATGGTGAAGGCGTTTTTCAACGCGAAGGCGTAATCCGAAATGACGCTTTCCAGGAGGCGGAACCCCGAATGCTTCAAGAGGGTGGAGTCCCGCTGGTCCTTTTGCACGGCCAGCATAAGAAGACCGCTGTAGTCGTAGAGAAGCTGGAAGGGGAAAACGGCCACGATACCCATGGGATCGCCGTTGACCACCGGCGCCGCCTTGTCTGCGGCCCCGAACTCGCGATATTTGGGAATCATGTCCCGAACCAGGTTTTCGATTTCCAGCTTGGTCAGTCCGAAGCGTTCGGAAATATGGCGCTCCGGGCCGAACCCCGCACGAAACACTCTGTCCACGTAACGCCCTTGATCGGAAAGGATCATCAAAGTGCCGTAGTTCACACCCATGGTCCGCTGGAGCGTCCCGAGGATCTCTTCGGCCACCGTGTTGAGATCGAAGGACCGGAAGATCTTCGCAAGGCTCCTGTATAGGGCCAATTTCAGTTCGGGGTCGTTGGGTACGGGTTCAGGCATCCTGATGCTCCAAATGCGCCCGATGCGCCGGGGCGTCATGACCTCCGTTCACGTGAGACTATGCTCCGGGCTTCTTCACAGGTTTGGCTTTCGCAGGTTCGTCTCCGATACCGAGTTTGCCCAGCAGAGAAATGAGCTCGATCGGGATCGGGAAAATGATCGTGGATGTCTTGTCCTGGCTGATCTGCGTCAGGGTCTGCAGGTAGCGAAGCTGCATGGTCAGAGGGCTCTGCTCTAGTACTCCCGCCGCGTCGGCGAGCGTCTGGGACGCCTGGTACTCACCGTCCGCGTTGATGATCTTGGCGCGTTTGGCCCGTTCCGCCTCGGCCTGAAGCGCCATGGCCCGCTGCATGTCCTGGGGAAGGTCGACCTGTTTTATCTCGACGTTGGAGACCTTGATGCCCCACGGGTCGGTGTGTTCGTCCAGGACGTTCTGCAGTTCACGGTTGAGCTTGTCGCGTTCCGACAGCACTTCGTCGAGCTCGGCCTGGCCAAGGATGGAGCGGAGCGTGGTCTGGGAAAGCTGGGACGTGGCGTAAATGTAATTCTCGACCTGAAGGACGGCGCTAAGGGGATTGAAAACCCTGAAGTAAACCACCGCATTGACCTTGACCGAGACGTTGTCGCGCGTGATGACGTCCTGGGGCGGAACGTCCAGGACAATGACGCGGGTCGAGATGCGCACGATCCGGTCGAAGGGCCGGAAGACGAAAATCAAGCCGGGGCCTTTGGGCTGCGGGAGGACCCGGCCCAACCGGAAGACGACGCCCCTTTCGTACTCGTTGAGGATGTTGATGCACGAAAAGAGCCAGCCGAGAACGATAATGATGACGGCGATCACCGAAATGCTAATGTTGGGCATCGTTTTCCCCCTTTTTGTACGGTTCAACCTTCAGGACCATTCCTTCACGCGAGACCACGCGGATTCTTTCGCCCGGCTCCAGCCGCGTGTCGCTCACGGCGTTCCAATATTCCCCGAAGACGAGGACCTTCCCGGACGGCTTGGCGTAGACGGCGACCTTCACCGTCCCTTCGCGCCCGATGAGGCTTTCCTGCCCGGTGGTGACGGGGTGGCGGTATGTGCGCGCCACGAGCGTCAGCAGAAACACAACGATGCCGGAAAAGGCCAGAACCACGGGCAGTGTGACGTAGAACGACAGCCGGAGTTCGGGGACGGGACCCGAACTGTAAAGCAGCATGCTCCCGACGATCAAGCTGATCACCCCCCCGATGGTCAGCATTCCATATGAGACGATCTTGATTTCCAGAACGAAGAAAATAATGCCGAGTATGATCAAAAGCAGGCCCACGACGTTGGGCGGGAGAATGGGCGTCGACAGCACAAACAACAGGATGAAGATGGCGCCGAGAACCCCCGGAAAGATCAGGCCGGGGCTCTTGAATTCCACGAAGAGGCCGAGCGCTCCCAGGATTAACAGGATGAAGGCGAGAGAAGGATTCGCCAGGCCTGAAAGAAATCGTTCCCGCACCGTCATGTTCAGATCCACAATGCGTGGGTCGGGTCCCAGGACGATTTTCTCTTCTTTGCCATTGAAGCGCCGGATCGGATGGGTGTCCACGTATTCGAAGATCTGCTGGGGAGAATCGGCGATCAGGTTGATCAAGCCGCCTTTGAGCGCCTCCTGTTCGGTGAGTGAAATGCTCTGCCGGACCATTTTCTCGGCCAGTTCGGCGTTGCGATGCCGGTTCACGGCGATGGTCCGCATGTGGGCAGCCAGGTCGTTGACGATCTTTTCCATCTCCACCGACCCCTGCTGATGCGAGGCCTGTCCCTTCTTACCCTCCTCCCCAGGTTTTGCCGGAGGAGGCGTCGGAATGGAAAACATGCTCACCGGGTGGGCGGCGCCGATGTTGGTGCCGGGCGCCATGACCAGCAGGTCGCAGGTGATCGCGATATAGGCGCCTCCCGATGCGGCTCGGGCGCCGGAAGGCGTGACATAGGCGACGACCGGCGCGCGCGAGGCCAGTATGGCCTTCTGGATCTTTTCGACCGAATCCACGTAACCGCCTGGCGTGTCCAGATCCAGCAGGATGAGAGACGCGTGGTCTGCATTCGCCTTTACAATGGAATTTACAACGTATTCTTCGGTAATCGGCTGAATAGCCTGGTCCAGGGTGATGCGGAAAACGTTCTGGGCGGCGATGGACACACCACTCAAGAACGCAATCATTGCGGCAAGGCAGATTTGCGTCTTCCGCATACCCGAACTCCTGAGCAATCCTACCGAAGCATTATGGTCGCCGACGGCGGTTAATGTCAAGAAGATCCTTGAATCACGGGCTTTCGAGGTCCCAAATCAGGGGCGAGGCGATTTTTCTTCACCTGGGAAGCCGCCCCTCTTCTGGAGATCCCAGAGCTTGGCGTATTTCAAGAAAACGCCGTAGACGGCCAGGTAAGCCACCAGCGCGCCTGGAATCCCGTCTAGAAATCCCAGCCGCAGAACGTATTGTTTCAGGAAGCGGTGGATCGGACGGAACACGATGTTCAAAACGCCGGAGCGCTTGCCCTTATGGTAATCCTGGAGGGCGCCCCATGTGGTGTAGCGGTGAAGCTTTTCAAGGTAGTGATCCCAGTCCCTGAAGGTGCAGTGGCGCAACGTGCCGGAGAGAAAACCGGCGTCCTTCCTGTCTTCGATCTCCTCATGGACCAGCCTGGTGTCATACCGCAGCTCGCGCCGGAAAAGGCGGACGACTTTGTCACGGCGCAGACCTCCGTGCTTGAGGACTCTTCCGAAATAGACATTTTCGCGGTAGATCCAGTAGGCCTTTGCCGGAGGCGCGTCTTGAAGAAGGGTTCGAATTTCGGCGGACAATTCGGGCGTGGGCCTTTCGTCCGCGTCGATGAGAAAGATCCAGGGGTGGGAGGCCTGCGGAATGGCCCAGTTTTTCTGGAGCGCAGGGTATTCGTAAGGGTGGACGAGAACCCTGACCTTGGGGTCGGGAAAGGATCGCGCCGTATCGGCGGTTCCATCCGTGGCCGCCTCGTCAACGACCACAAGCACCTCATCGGCCCAGAGGACGCTTTCGATGGCTTCCTTGATCTGGTGGGCCTCGTTCCCCGCGGGGATAAGCGCCGTTACTTTTTCCGGCACCGTGTTCCTCCCTTTCCCGGCTTGCGGCCGATTCCGTGCGCGCCGGCCGGCAAAATTGTAACATAGCCCCTGGCGGGTCCCGTCAGATGGGGACGGAGCCGCGGTGCTTGGAGGCCATCTTGTTCGTGATGTTCGGTGTGACGCGGGGCTGCAAGCGTGTTCCGGAGGAGGACCGGTACGGGACCTGTCCGGAGTGCGGATGGACGGGAGCGGCGCCGGCGCTGAAGCACCGTACGATCCTGTGGCTGTTTTTTGCACCCATCCCGTTGGGCGGGGCCGTCCGCCACACGTGTCCCCGATGCGGCGGAACGATACGCGCGCAGGCCTGAGCGCCCGGCGGTGACGCGGGTGGCGGCCGCGCTTTCCTTTCTTTTCAGTCCGTGTCGAATTTTTCCCACCAGTAGTGTTTCGGTGGTGAAGGCGTGGCCGGAATGGAGACCTTTTCCGCCCCGGGCAGGATCCGGTAGAGGTCCAGGCGTCCCTCGGCTTTGGCGGTCAGAACCAGGTCCATGAAGGGAGGCCGGGGTGCGGGTGAGAGGACAAGCGGCTTGGGTGCTCCCCGGCCCGGCAGGTACTTGCGGTTGACGAGGACGTAGTCCCCGGGTTTGATTTCACCGCCGTGGATCTTCTCGTAAAGCTCACGCGCCGAGCGAACGTAGGGGAGGGGAGCGCCCAGTTCATAGAGCATCATGGAACGCGGCCAGAGATAGGTGACCAGCCGGCCCGGGCGCGCCTCCACCGCGCTCCGGACTGTTCGAAAGCCTTCCACTCCTCCGATCCGTGAACTGTAGAAGGGAAGAACGGCGATGACCAGCACGGCGAAAAGTGTAAGGAGGAAGGCCGCCCAGGTCTGGAGAAACCTGAAGGTGCGTCGGCGGAATACTTCGGAGTGGAAGGCCTCGACGGCAAGGAGGCCCAGGATCGCCACCGCGGGGGCGGCAGGGAAAATGTACTTTCCCTGTTTGGACTGGGAGAAGGAGAAAAAGACGATCGTGAAAAGCGCCCACAGGCCGCAAAGCCGGAATAGGAAATAGCGCCGGCGCTTCCAGGCGATCAACAGCCCGAAGGGAAACAGAACAGAGAGCGGGAAGAGGTCGGGCCAAAGTGTTTTTAGATAGTACCACCAAGGCTGCAAGTGGTCGAAGCCGATGAAGAAGCGGGTGAAGTTCTGATAGACCAGAACGGCCCGGCAAAATTCCCATCCCACCGTCAGGCCGGCCGCGATGTACCACGGCCCGTTCAGGAGCAGCACCAGGCCGAGTCCGTGCGCGGGGCGAAGGCGCCAAGCTTCGCGCCAGGCCCACGCGAGGCGCCCGGTCCCCGCGGAGTTGTGTTCCGGGAGATCGAAAAAGGCCGCGGATAGGATCTCCAGCCCCATGATGGGAAGGGTCAGCACCAATCCGACGGGGCCTTTCGCAGCCACCGCCAGCGCGATGCCGAGCCACAATTCCCAGGGGAAGCCGAAAGGGCCTTCCCGCTTGCGGAATCGAACAAACCCCATGAAGGCGATGAGGACGCCGAGGATGAGCACGCTGTCGCTCTGCGCCGTGAAGAAATTATAGAGGACAGAGGGCAAGGCGGCGCAGGTCAATGGCAACAGCACGGCGGGCCACTGCGGACGAACCAGCTTCTGCAGCCTGAAAAGCCAGAAAAGCCAAAGCAGAAAGGCCGCCGCTCCTGGAAGGCGGATGGCGGCGGCCACCGGGAGGCCGATCAGCTTGCCGGCGAGAGAGAGCCAGAAATAGAGGGGAGGATACTCGATGTAAGGAACGCCGTTCTTGATGGGAATGAGATACTGCCCCCGCGCGGCCATCTCCCGCACCGCCTCGGCGAAGCGCGGTTCCATGGAGGGAATGGGCGGATGGTTGAACAGCCCGAAAAGAAAGGCGAGGCCGACGCCCGCGAGCAACAGCAACAGCCGTTTTTGTCTGGATCGCTGGTCAGGGGACAACGGCGCCTCCCGGGGGTCCGAATCGGAAACGGCTCTCATGGCAAGCATTATAGCCTGAAGCGGCGCCGTTGCGAAACGGCGTGCCTGCTCCCTCCCAAAAGCCGCGGTGCCGTGATATCCTTTCAGTTCAAGGGAGCGGTGACATGTGGGACAAGGTCAAAATCTACAGGGAAGTCCTGCCCAACGGCGTGACTCTCGTCGTAGAAACCCTGCCCCATCTTTACTCAGCCACCGCGGGAGTCTGGGTCAAGGGAGGCTCCAGGACGGAGAAGCCGTCCATGAACGGCACCAGCCATTTCATCGAGCATCTTCTTTTCAAGGGAACGCCGTCCCGCACTTACTCGGATATCTACCGGTGTTTCGACCGGATGGGAGGCGTCCTGGACGCCTTTACAAGCCGTGAAATCATGGGGTTCTACTTCCGGGTCCAGCAGGGGCATTTTGAAGAAGCCTTTGAAGTGCTGTCGGACATGGTCGCCAATCCCTCCTTCCCGCCCGAAGAAGTGGAACGGGAGCGAGGCGTGATCCTGGAGGAAATCAAGATGGTCAACGATTCCCCGGGGGACCTGGCCGGCGATCTCTTCCTCGCCCGGGCTTACCCGGGCCATCCCATGGGCCGGCCCGTCCAGGGAACCCGCGAGTCCATCTCCTCCATCCAGCGCTCCTCGCTTCTCAAGCGTTACCAGGAAATGGTGCGGCCCCAGAACCTGGTGGTCACGGTGACCGGGAACGTGTCCCCGCGGAGTGTCAGAAGGCAGGTGGCGCAAGGGCTTGGACGTCTGGAAACAGGGGAGTCGCCTTCCCCCAAACCCCCGAAGCTTTCCCCGGGCACGGCGGTGTTCGAAAGGAACCACCTGGAGCAGGCGCAGCTGATCATGGCCTTTGGATCCGAACCCGCTTCCAGCCCCGAGGCATACAAGCTCATGCTCCTGGCCAACCTGCTCGGCGGCACCATGTCCTCCCGCCTGTTCACGGACATCCGCGAGAAGCTCGGCCTGGTTTACTCGAGTTCGGCCGAGCACACCGGATTCCTGGACGCCGGACTGTTCATCATCCAGGCGGCGGCGGGACACGACCAGGCCAACCGGACGGTGCAAGAGATTCTGAATGTTCTCCTGGACGTTCTCGGCAAGGGGATCACGGAAGACGAACTGGACATCGCCCGGGACAACCTCCTCGGAGGCTTTCTGCTTTCGATGGAATCCCCCTCGAGCCGCATGGGCAGAATGGCGAGAAACGAGCTTTACTACAGGCGGCAGCGGAGCGTTGAGGAGGTGGTGGATGCCATCAAGGGCGTTTCGGTCCGGGACCTGGTGGACACCGCACAATCTGTGTTTCATTCGGACCGCCTCCTGGTGGGCGTCATGGGTTACGATTCGGCCCTGAAGGGCTTGGAATTCTCTGTCTTGGAGAAGGCTACGTGAAAATCGCCGTTAAGAGACTTCCCCATTCCCACGGCCTTCCGCTTCCCGAGAGAGCCACCACCCGGGCGGCGGGCGCCGACCTGAGGGCCGCCGTTCAGGAGCCGCTTGTGCTTCAACCGGGGCAACGCAGGGCCGTACCGACCGGATTCGTTTTCGAAATTCCCGATGGATTCGAAGGACAGGTGCGCCCGAGGTCGGGACTGGCGCTGAAGCACGGCGTGACCTGCCTTAACAGCCCCGGGACCATTGATTCGGATTACCGCGGCGAAGTGCGGGTCATTCTCGCGAATCTCGGTGGCGAGCCCTTCGTAGTGGAGAGGGGGATGCGCGTGGCGCAGCTCGTCATCTCCGCCGTTACGCGGTGGGATCCGGAAGAACACGTTGATTTGAGCGATACCAGCCGGGGCGAGGGCGGCTTCGGCCACACGGGGACATTCTGATGGTCGGGGTGCAAATCCTGGGCAGCGGCTCCACTGGGAACGCCATGGTCCTCACGGCGGGAGATTCACACCTCCTGGTGGATGCGGGGCTGTCCTGCCGGCAGATGGAGATGCGGATGGCGGCAGCTGGGCTTGATCCGTCGCGGATCGGCGCAGTTCTCCTCACCCATGAGCACCAGGATCACATCCAGGGACTTCGCGTTTTTTTGAAGAAGCACCCTGTCCCGGTTTACGCGGCTCCGGAGTGCATGGATACCCCCGTGCTCTCAAGGATTGAGGTCCCAGGCTTCGAACCGCTGCGCGACGGGGAGCGCGTACGAATCGGCGGATTCGACATCCTTCCTTTCGCTCTGCCCCATGACGCCGCCCGGGCCTTCGGATTTGTCTTCGAGGCGGAGGGGGTGCGGATCGGGCACGCCACGGATCTCGGCGCGGCGACTCCAAAGGTTGTCGGTTCGATGCAGGGCTGCGATTGTCTTCTGATCGAATTCAACCACGATCTGGATACGCTGCTTCACGGACACTATCCGGCCCATCTGAAAATGCGGCTGAGGAGCGGGTTGGGCCACCTCTCCAACGACCAGGGGGCGGCGCTGCTTAAAGAAACCGCGAACGGAAGAACCCGGGCCGTCTACCTGATGCACCTCTCGCTCAACAACAACTATCCCGCGCTCGCCGCCATGGCGGCCCGGGACATATTGAACGGCGGCAAGACGGCGTTGGAAGTTGCGGCGGCGCATGCCCCGTCCACCCCATGGAAGACTTGAACGGCGCGCGAAAGGAAGAGCCATGATTGCACGTTACGCCCGTGAGGGCATGAAAAAGCACTGGTCCGACGAGAACCGCTACACGGCTTGGCTGAAGGTGGAGCTTGCGGCCGTGGAAACGCAGGCGGAGCTCGGCCTGATTCCTTCGGAAGCCGCCAAAGACATCGTGTCGAACGCCCGGTTCGACATCAAGCGGATCGAAGAAGTGGAAACGGTGGTCCGTCACGATGTGATCGCCTTTACCACGAGCGTCGCCGACAGCATCGGAGATTTGAGCCGGTATTTCCATTACGGTCTCACGTCCTCCGACGTTGTAGACACTTCGCTTGCGCTCATGACGCGCGACGCGCTGGACATGATCCTCGAAGAGCTGGATCGCTTCAAGGAGATCCTGCGCCGCCAGGCGTATGCGTACAAAGATCAGGTTATGATTGGACGCACCCACGGCATCCATGCAGAGCCCACGACCTTGGGGATCAAGTTCGCTCTCTGGCATGCGGACATGGACCGGGCCGGGGAAAGACTTTCCAGGGCGAGGCAAGCCATCGCCGTCGGTAAGGTATCAGGCGCGGTGGGCACGTTTGCCCACCTGCCGCCGGAGGTGGAAGCGGGGGTCTGCCGGCGTCTCGGACTCTCGCCCGATCCCATCAGCACGCAGGTCATCCAGCGGGACCGGCACGCCGAAGTCCTCTCGGCGATCGCCCTGGCGGGCGCCAATCTCGAAAAGATCGCCACGGAAATCCGGCACCTTCAGAAAACGGAGGTGCGGGAAGTTGAGGAACCCTTCGCCAAGGGCCAGAAGGGCTCTTCCGCCATGCCGCACAAGCGCAATCCCGTGGGCTGCGAAAATATCACGGGCCTGGCGCGCCTTCTGCGAGGCTACGTCATTCCAGCCCTGGAAAACGTCGCGTTGTGGCACGAGCGGGACATTTCACACTCATCCACGGAGAGGATTACCCTTCCTGACGCCACGACGCTCCTGGATTACATGCTGCATCGCCTGGGAGGCATCCTTGAGAATCTCCTGGTCTACCCTCAAGCCATGGAAGCAGACCTGAAAAGGACGCATGGACTAATTTATTCACAGCAGGCCCTCCTGGCGATGACGCGAACTGGTCTGAGCCGGGAAGACGCCTACAGGGTGGTGCAGGAAGCGGCCATGCGGTGCTGGGCCGGGGAGGGGGATTTTCTGGATCTGCTGGCCGGGCAACCCGGGGTGGCGGACCGGATCTCCCGTGAAGATCTGGCGAAGGAATTCAGGCCGGAAAACTATCTGAGCCATGTGGACACGTTGTTTGAGCGGGTATTCGGGGCAAAGAACTGATACCTTCGGTAAGCCTGGTCAATACGGTAGATCGGAGTGCGCCGGTTTGGTAAACTTTCCACTCCGGACAGGTCCGGTTCTCCAGAATCCGCGGAAGGCAAGAAGGAGACCCTCATGAAGGCTCGGGTTCATGTTTTTCTCAAGGACGGGGTGTTCGATCCCCAGGGCAAGGCGGTCAGCCAGGCGCTGCAGGGCCTGGGCTTCTCCGAAGTCCATTCGGTCCGCCAGGGCAAATTCTTTGATATTGACACGGGGACCGTACCGGGGGAGGAGCAGGAAGGGCGTCTTGAGGACTACTGCCGTAAGCTTCTCGCCAATCCCGTCATCGAAAGCTTTTCGGTGGAGGTGGTGGAGCCATGAAGGCCGCCGTCGTCGAATTTCCGGGCTCCAACTGCGACCACGACGCTTTCGAGTGGGCTTCGCGGCTTTTCCACATCCCCACCGAACTGGTGTGGCACACAGAAACCCACTTGAAGGGTGCGGACCTTGTGATCCTTCCGGGCGGATTCAGCTACGGCGATTACCTGCGCTGCGGCGCCATGGCGGCGCGGGCGCCCGTCATGGATGCCGTCATCGAGCACGCCAAGAGCGGCGGCCTTGTCATTGGGATCTGCAACGGGTTCCAGATTCTCTGCGAGGTGGGACTTCTCCCGGGAGCGCTCTTGAGGAACCAGGGGTTGGCGTTTCTTTGCCAGGATGTGTATCTGAGGTGTGAAACCTCCAAGTCTCCCTTCAGCCGGCACGTCGGAAAGGGAACGGTTCTCAGGCTTCCCATCGCCCACCACGACGGCAATTACTTCACCGATCCGAAAACCCTGAAGCGGCTCCAGCGCGAGGAGCGCATTCTTTTCCGGTATGTCAATCCGAACGGCGATGTGAACGAAGCCTGGAATGTGAACGGCTCCCTGGATGCGATCGCAGGGGTGCTGTCCGAAGGCCGCAACGTGCTTGGAATGATGCCCCATCCAGAGCGCGCGAGCGAAGCCGTTCTCGGGAATGAAGACGGCGCGGCGATTTTGCGAAGCGCCTTGAAGACCCTGGAGGCCGCCCATGCATGAACCGGAAGTCACCGAAGCGCTGGCGCTGTCCCACGGACTGAGCGCGGAGGAATGGCGCACCCTCCTGGAGAGACTGGGGCGGACGCCCAGCTTTACGGAACTGGGCATCTTTTCGGTTATGTGGAGCGAGCATTGCTGTTACAAATCCTCCCGCGTGCACCTCAAGAAGTTTCCCACCCAAGGCCCGCAAGTGCTCCAGGGGCCCGGCGAGAATGCCGGTGTCGTGGATATCGGCGACGGCTGGGCCGTCTGCTTCAAGATGGAGTCCCACAACCATCCGAGCTACATTGAGCCTTACCAGGGTGCGGCGACCGGTGTCGGCGGCATTCTTCGCGATGTCTTCACCATGGGGGCCCGCCCCGTCGCAAACCTGAACGGCCTCCATTTCGGCAGCCCGAACCACCCCAAGACTCCCGCCCTGATGCGGGGCGTCGTGGCCGGCGTAGGCGACTACGGCAACTGCGTGGGCGTTCCCACCGTGGGGGGGCAGGTCTTTTTCCATCCCTGCTACGATGGAAACATCCTGGTGAACGCCTTCACGCTGGGGGTGCTGCGAAGCGACCGGATCTTTCGCGGTTCGGCGAGCGGCGTGGGAAACACGGTCTGGTACGTGGGAAACAAAACCGGCCGCGACGGTATTCACGGCGCTACGATGGCGAGCGCCGAGTTCTCGGAGGCCAGCGAAGAAAAGCGGCCCACCGTCCAGGTGGGTGACCCCTTCACCGAAAAGCGTCTGCTGGAAGCCTGCCTGGAACTCATGGAAAAAGACGTGATCGTCGGCATCCAGGACATGGGCGCTGCAGGTCTCACTTCTTCCTCCTTTGAAATGGCCGCCCGCGCCGGCTCGGGCATCCGGCTAGACTTGGACGCCGTCCCCCTGCGCGAGGAGGGTCTGACGCCTTACGAAATGCTTCTTTCCGAGAGCCAGGAAAGGATGCTGATCGTGGCCGCATCGGGGCATGAGGAAGATGTGAAGTCCCTCTTCGCCAAGTGGGGGCTCGAAGCTTCTCCGGTCGGTTCCGTGACGGATTCCGGAAGGGCCGAAATCTTCTGGAAGGGAGAAAAGGTGGCCGACCTTCCGGTGGACCTGGTGGTGGACGATGCCCCCGCCTATGACCGGCCCGCCCTTGAGCGCCGGGATTTCAAAGAGAGGCTCCACCTGGATCTGTCCACCATTCCCGACTGCCGCGACCCGGAAGAGACGCTGCTGCAGCTGATGGGAAGCGTCGACTTGTGTTCCAGGAGGTGGGTGTACAGGCAGTATGACCATACGGTCAGGACCAATACCGTGGCGGGTCCTGGGAGCGACGCGGCCATCGTCCGGATCAAGGGGACCTCCAAGGCGGTGGCCCTCAGCCTCGACGTGAACCCACGCTACTGCCGTCTCGATCCTTACGAAGGCGCGAAACACGCCGTCGCCGAAGCGGCTCGCAACGTGTCCTGCTCCGGTGCTCTCCCCCTGGCCGTTACGGACTGCCTCAACTACGGCAATCCCGAGAAGCCGGAGGTTATGTGGGAGTTCCGGCGGAGCATCGAGGGGCTGTCCGACGCCTGCCGCGAACTGGATACGCCCGTCGTTTCTGGAAACGTCTCCTTTTACAACGAAACCAATTCCGAAGGGATTTACCCCACGCCGTCCATCGCCATGGCGGGTTTGATCGAGGATGTTTCCAAGGCCGTTCCTTCCCATTTTCAGCAGAAGGGGGATGCCGTTCTCCTTTTGGGAAGGACGGATGGACATCTCGGAGCTTCCGAGTATCTTTGGGCGGTGCATGCCGTTGAGAAGGGCGCGCCGCCGCCTCTCGACTGGGATCGTGAAAAAGCGCTTCAAAAGCTGCTGCGCGACCTCGCCTCGGAGGGAAAGGTCCACAGCCTTCACGACTGCAGCGACGGCGGCTTGGCGGTCGCCCTGGCCGAATGCTGTCTGGGCGAGAGGAGCCGGCTTGGCGTGACCGCCTCGCTCCAGGCGAGGTCGCACCGCTTGGACGAGCTCCTTTTCGGTGAAGATGCATCCCGCGCCCTGGCAAGCTGCAGCCCCGACATTGTTCAGCCCGTCGTCAACAAGGCCCGGGAAGCGGGGATCGAGGCCACCCTGGTGGGAACGGTCGGGGGGGACCGGTTCGTCGTCAACGTCGATGGGCAGAGGCTGGTAGATCTTGACGTGGGAAGACTTCGAAGCACTTGGGAAAACGGGTTGAAGCGGGTCGTGGGAGGATAATCCTCCGCCCGGGTTCGAGGCGGCCCACACTAGAGGGGCAGGCCCATGTGTGGAGTTTTCGGGATTTTCGGGTGTCCCGACGCGGCGAAAATTACAGTTCACGGGCTCTACGGTCTTCAGCACCGTGGCCAGGAGTCCGCGGGAGTGGTTTCCTGGGACGGGAGCCTCATGCATGTCCAGAAGGGCATGGGCCTGGTTTCCGAGGTCTTCGGGGGCCGGGATCTTTCGGACCTTCCCGGGGACGTCGCCATCGGCCACGTGCGGTATTCCACTTCCGGAGACTCGCAGCTGAGGAACGCCCAGCCGATCGTCGCTTCCACGCAGCACGGACATGTGGCCCTCGGACACAACGGGAATCTCGTCAACGGCGCACAACTGCGCGAGCGCCTGGAAAGGGAAGGCGCCATTTTCGCCTCCACGACCGATTCGGAAGTGGTGCTCCACCAGTTTGCGCGCTCCTCCCAAAACGATCCCATCGACGCCCTGATCGACAGCTTCCGCCACCTTCACGGCGCCTTCAGCATGGTCATGCTTTGTGGAAACGCGCTCGTAGGAGTGCGGGATCCGTGGGGTTTCAGACCGCTGGTTCTCGGTGAAATGGACGGCGCCGCCATTCTCTGTTCCGAAACATGCGCCCTTGACCTGCTGCGCGCGCATTTCGTGAGGGAAATCGAACCGGGCGAAGTGGTCGTGATCGACGAAAAGGGTCTTCAATCGCATAAACCCTTTCCGGAGATCAAACGCTATCCTTGTATTTTCGAATATGTCTATTTTGCCAGACCCGACACGAGGCTCTTCGGAAGAGTCGTCTTCCCGGTCCGCATTCGTCTGGGAAGGAATCTGGCTGTGGAACAGCCCGCAGATGCCGACATCGTTGTTCCCATACCCGATTCGGGAACACCGGCGGCGATCGGCTACAGCGAGGCGAGCGGGATCCCGCTGGTTTGGGGATTGATCCGGAACCACTATATCGGGAGGACCTTTATCGCCCCCAGGCAGAGCATCCGCGACCTGTCGGCCCGCATCAAGCTCAATCCGGTGCCGGAGCTCCTCGAAGGACGCCGCGTCGTGCTGGTGGACGACTCACTGGTTCGGGGAACCACCTCCCGGAAAATCGTCCGCATGGTGAGGGAAGCAGGCGCCCGCGAGGTTCACCTTCGTTTTTCGAGCCCTCCAATCGTTAACCCTTGCGTTTACGGGATCGACACCCCGGACCGCGCCGAACTGCTGGCGGCGAATCTCGATCTCGACGGCATTCGAAGCTTTGTGGAGGCCGATTCCGTGGGATACCTGAGTCACGAAGGACTGGTTTCGGCGGTGAGCGATGAGTCCGAAAGCTTCTGCCGCGCTTGTTTCGGCGCCGAGTACCCGGTAAAATGGGACAAATGGCCGGCCAAACAGAGGCTTCTCTTCGAAAAGGAAAAGAGATGACGCGCTTCAGATTCAAGCTTCCCGCCTGGGTCCTGGAGATCTCCGTCATCCTGGCGGGGCTGGTTCTCTCCACCGCCTATCTGACGGTTGTCCTCCCCATCGCCTCCCAGTTTCTCGAATATTACCTCATCAGTATTCTTGTCATCCTTGTCTTTGCACGCATTCTCGGAATCCTCTATTTCCGCGCCAAGCTGCTCCCCCCCATTCGTGAGTACAAGGCCGCCAGGCGGGAAGGGCGGCCTCTCGGCCAGGACGAACTCGAAAGGCTGTACGAACACCTCGCCGCCTTCGTGCCGCGTTCCCAGCGGTTCGGCCTGATCATGTGGATCATGGCCGTTGTACTTCTTGTGATCGTGGACCAGATCTGGCTGGTGGGGACCTTCCTGTCGTCCCTGGCTTTCGTGTTCACCGGGGCGATCCTCGCGACCATCAGCCTTTCCATGTCCTATTTCATCGGAAAGTCCCGTCTGCGGAAGCTTCTCGAAGAGGTGCAGTCTCAGCTAGGGAAGGTTCCGGCAGTGGGGCGCTGGCGCGTTTCCTTTCGAAGCAAGGTTGTTTTGTCCGTCCTGGCCATGACCATCCTGGCATTCCTGGCCTACGGCATCCTCTTCTACGCCCGCATCGGTGCGGCCATGGAAAGCGTGGCGCTTCAGGAGGGCCATCCTCACGCGGTGGCGGCTCAGAATGCCTTGAAGGGGTCTCCGCCGAATCAATGGCAGGGGGTTCTGAAGCGTTTCCATTCAGATCTCTACAACATGGCGGCAGTGAATCGCGCAGGAGGCGTTCTCGCCGAAACAGGGGCTCACGCTTTGAACAAGCGGGTGGGCGCCTGGCTGAAACGGGTGAACGCCTTCAGGCAAAGGGGCGAAGTCTGGACTCCGGAGGGCCGGGTAAATCTCTTGCCCCTGGGGCATGAACAGTGGCTTGTGATCACGGCGACTCCCATGTCGCTCACAAAGATTCGCGTCGGATTCCTGTGGATCTCGGCAATCTTCTTCCTCTTGACGCTTCTCGTGCTGGGTGGCTACGTCTGGCTTTTGGGCGGCGATATGTCCAACCCTCTCGCCAAGATCAACGCCTACAGCGGCAGGCTCGCCTCCGGGGATCTGCGCGAGGCGGTGCCCATCTGGTCGGATGACGAGTTGGGACACGTGGCCGACAACCTTCGTACTTCCTTCGACATTCTGAGGACCATGACATCAAAGGTCCTGCAGGCCTCCGCGGTCGTTGAAGAAGAGGTCGCAAAAACGGTAAAGGTCAGCCGCACCCTCAACCAGGAAGTGGACCGGCAGTCGGATTTTGCCGAAAAGACCACTCATGCTGCAAAGGCTCTTGAAGACGGCATGTCGAGGATCGGCTCTTCCATGGGGCAAATCGTCGGCACCACCCAGGACGTGTCTTCCACGATCCTCGAAATGCAGGCGAGTGTGGAAGAGATCGCCGGGAACGCAGAGACGTTGATGGATACGGTGGAGAAGACGGCCTCTTCGTCCAACCAGATCGCCGCGAGCGCCCAGGAAGTGAGCGAGGGTTCCGGCCAGCTGCTCGAGGCGGCGCAGGAATCTGTCTCCTTCCTTACGGAGCTGGACGCCGCCCTGGAAGAGACGAGACGAAACGCCAAAGCCCTGCTGGATGCATCCCAGAAGGTCACCTCAGATGCGGAAGACGGGTTCAGCGCGGTGGCGGCCGTGGAAGACGAGATTCTGCGCAGCCGGCTGGCCGGTGAAGAAAGTCTGAAAACCCTCGAAGTACTGAACGGAAGCATTGAACGTATCGGCCGTATCGTGGATGTCATCCAGGACGTCACCGAGCAGACGAACCTGTTGTCGCTCAACGCTTCGATCATCGCCGCCGGCGCCGGAGAACACGGCCGGTCCTTTGCGGTAGTAGCCACCCAGATCCGGGAATTATCTGGAAGGACGGCAAACAACGCCAAGGAGATCCGGGCGCTGATCCGCTCCCTGACCTCGGGCGGCGAAGCCATGACGGACGCGATTCAGAACTCGTTCAAGGTGGTTGAGAACTCCGCGGATCTTTCCAAGCAGGCCGCGGAGACCCTCCGGACGATCCTGGAATCGGCGTCCAGCCAGGAGGAGATGAGCAAGCGGATCGCCACGGCGACCGATGAACTTGCGCACGGAGGCCAATCGGCGAACAGAACCATGCAGCGCATTTTCGAAATGATCGAAAGCATCCGGAAGGCGACGCAGGAACAGGTGAACAGCACTCAATTCCTGAACGGCGAAGCGGAAAAGGTCCGGAACGTGGCTTACCAGCTGAGAAATGCGACCCAGGAGCAGGCCAAGGGCGCGCGGGTCATTACTGAAGCCGTTTCCAAGATCACGGACGACAGCCAGGCGACTACCCAGTCGGTTCAGGGCCAGGCGAAAGAGACGGCGGCGATTTACGAGGCCATGACGGAACTGATGGAAGGCGCCCGCCGCCTCGAAAAGGGGTTCCGCGACCTGTCCGAGGCCGCCGGAAGACTCCAGCAGGGAACAGGCAGCCTGAACCAGGACGTCCGGAAGTTCCAGTTATAACCTGTTCGATGAGGGGATCCCCCGTGAAAGACGGAAATACGTATAAGGACTCAGGCGTTGACATCGACGCGCAGGACCGGGCTCTGGCGAAAATCAAGCGGCTGGCTGGGGCGACCTTCACTTCCGGCGTCCTTTCCGACATCGGTTCATTCGGCGGACTGTTCGCGCTGGACCCCGGCGACCCGGGCAGCCGAGTTCTCGCAGCCTCGGCCGACGGCGTGGGCACGAAGCTCAAGGTGGCCCAGATGGCAGGACGCTACGACACCGTGGGCCGGGACCTGGTGAATCACTGCGTCAACGATATTCTCGTCCAGGGAGCGCGCCCGCTTTTTTTCCTGGACTATTTCGCCGCGGGAAGACTGGTGCCGGATCGCCTCGCGTCCGTTGTGGAAGGGTTGTCGGCCGCCTGCCAAGAAAACGGTTGTGCCCTCATCGGCGGTGAAACGGCCGAAATGCCGGGGCTTTATGCGGGAGAGGATTTCGATCTGGCCGGATTTATCGTCGGTCTTGTAGCCCGCCCGCGACTCCTGCCCCGGGATGTGGGGCCGGGAGATATTCTCGTGGGACTCCCCTCCACAGGCCTTCATACCAATGGATATTCCCTCGCCAGGCGCATTTTCTTTGAACGCATGAAACTGCGGATCGATTCGCATCTTGAAGCGTTGGGATGTACGGTGGGAGATGCTCTATTAGCAGTGCATCGGTCCTATTTGAAGCCCGTCATGGAGCTTCTTGAGGCGGGTACGGACGTTCACGGGTTGGCGCATATCACCGGGGGAGGCCTGCCGGACAATTTGCCCAGAATTCTGCCAGAGGGCGTCCGCGCGGTGATTCACACCACCTCGCTTCGGGTCCATCCCCTTTTCAAGGTTCTTCAGGAGGCGGGACACGTCCCGGAGGAAGACATGCGCAGGACGTTTAACCTGGGTGTGGGCTTCGTGCTTTGCACGGCCGCCGGATCGGCGGACAGGGTTCTGCGCGAGCTGGAATCCCGCGGTGAGAACCCGTATGTGATCGGAGAACTCGAGCCTGGCGCCCGCGGCGTCGTTTTCAGATAAATCCGAACGCCTGCGGCTCCCGCACTTTTAACCCGCTCTTCCCCCGTCTCGCGGTTTCCCGCCGGAAGGGAGCGCCCTTCTTTTACGCCGTCTCCGCTTTGCAGTCAACTCGTGGACGCCGAGCATGATCGCGCCCGCGAAGAAAGGCACCAGGTAGTAAATGCCCCTGAAAACAAGCAGGGAAGTTAGCAGGGCCGAAGGCGGGAAGCTCGATTTCAGCAAAAACCAGATGACCGTTTCGAAGACGCCCAGTCCGCCGGGAACCTGGCTGGCGAGCCCGGTGATCTGGGCCAACAGGAAAACTCCCAGAAAATTGTAGTAGGCGATATGTTTACTCGGAGGCAGCAGGGCGTAGAGCACGCTGCTGGCCAGAAGCCAATCGCCGAGGGCGACCAGAAGCTGGAGCCCGAACACGCGGGGAGACAGGCGCGGAATGGTCCATTTGTAAATGTGAATGGGCCTGCGGAGAATGAAAACGGCGACGGTGACGGCGGCCAGGAGAAACAGGAAGATAATGCCGAGGGGGCGAACGGTCACCCAGGGGAGCCTCAAGTCTTTCGGAAGGGGAAGCGGCTCGAAAAGAAAGACGGTGCCGCCCATGGCGAAAAAGCCGAGATAGAAGGTCAGCGTGCAGAACGCGACGATCTGGGTGATCTCCATCGTGGAGAGCCCCCAGCTTTTGTATACGCGGAGCCGGGCGGCGCCGCCGCTTAACGCAGGCGTTCCCATGTTGTGGCTGAAGGCATAGCCGATGAAAGAAGCAAAGGCGACCCTCCGGTATTTCAGCTTGCGCCCGATGTAGTGTACGGCGAGCGTGTCGTACCCGGTCAGCACCCAGTAATCCAGCACCATGAAGACGAACGCCAGGATGAGTCGGTGGATGGGAAACCCCTGGATGTACGCGAGCACCTTGTGAAAGTTGTAATTGCGTATGTCGTGATAGAGGACGAAAACAGCCACGCCGAACAGGATGAGTCCGAAAAAGGTGGCAAGAACACGTCGGGTTCTTTTCTTCATCGTGATCCTGTCGGGGGAACGGCGTTGCCAACTCGCACCCCGCCGTCGATCCGGCATCGCGGCACGCCGGTTGAGCAGCGCGATCCGTCCTTTACCGGCACGCCGGCCTTTCCGGCATGCGCGCTTCCTCGGGGAGGAACTCGTCCGTCTCAGAACCCGCGGCGTTCCTCGAGCTTACTCCAGCGTCTGGCCTTCGTCGAGATAAAAGATGTCGTGGTCTCTGTTGTAGCCGAAAATCTCCGCGTAACGCCCCCAGTTGACCAGGCCGAGAAACTGTTCTTCCGGGTTGTAGGTGGGGAGTATTTGCGTCAGGAGCTCTTCAACCTTTCTGCGGGGCATCTGGTGGTCTTCTTCCTCTTCGAGTTTCCCCTTGACATACTGGAACAGGGGAATTTCGAGCATGCGGCTCCGCAGAATGGCCTTGATGGTGTTGGCGTCCCCCTTGGCCACTTCGGTCCCGCTCTCAAGGATGTCCACGTCTCCTCCGGGCGTGGTGACGAGTCCGAGCGTCTCCGCGCCCCGGATCACATCTACGAGGTCGCTCGATTCAAACTGAAGTTCTTTGGCGAGCTTGTAAATGTCCTGCCTGCCGCCGTGATCGTCGAGTATCTCCAGCAGTCCCAGAATCCTGCTTATTTCTGCCAGAGGTAACGGGTCCACGTCCATGAACATGCTCCTTCACGCGATAGCTTCGAAAACCTGGTCCACGATTTCGGAAAAGGACCGGTCCCTCCGGTCCCTTGGTCTGGGCAGCTGCACCGGACGGTCCATGCAAAGCTCCCCCGGATGTCCGTTGAAGATCAAGATCCTGTCGGCCATTTCCACCGCTTCTTCTATAATATGCGTCACCATGATGATGGTGTTCACGGGAATTTCCCGGTCTTTCCAAAGTTCCATGACTTCCTCGCGGAGCGAGGCCGCGGTCAGGGCGTCCAGCGCCGAAAAGGGTTCGTCCATCAGGAGAATGGCGGGTTCTACTGCAAGGGCCCTTGCCAGACCCACGCGCTGCTTCATGCCGCCCGAAAGTTCCCGCGGGTAGGCTTCCTCGAAGCCGTCGAGCCCGACCTTGTCGATGTAGAACATGGCCTTGTGCCGGCGCTCCTGGGCCGAATAACCTTTGGGTTCCAGGCCCAGTTCCACATTTTGGATAACGGTCAGCCAGGGAAGAAGGGCGAAGGATTGGAATACCATGGCGAAATCGTGATTCACCCCCTGGCTGGTCCTGCCCTGGTAGGTCACAACTCCGGAACTCGGTTGGAGCAGGCCGTGAATCGTTCTGAGAAGAGTGCTTTTGCCGCAGCCCGAGGAGCCCACAATTACCACGAATTCGCCTTCTTCGACGCTGAAGGAGACGTCTTCAAACGCAGGCAGGGAGCCTTTCCCGTAGGGAAAAGACTTGGAGACGTTGGTCAGCTCGAGAATCTTGCCCATATTCAATCCAATCTAGCATAAAGGCATTTAGAGGTCCAGGCGAAAACGCTCCGCCGCGAGATTATACAACCTTCTCCAGAAAAAGTGGTTCAAAAGCACGATTACGAGCACCATGGTGCTCAGCGAAAGTACCATCAGGGTAATGTTCCCGAGGTCGTACGTCGCCCGGTCCAGCATGGCGCCGATGCCTGGCACCCAGTAGGTTTTATGGCTGAAATTCAGGTACTCCGAAACGATGAGGGCGTTCCAGCCGCCGCCCCACCCGGTGATGCTTCCCGTAATCAAGGAGGGAAGAATCGCTGGAAGCGTGAGTCGCCGGAAACGCTGCCACCTGGTCAGCCCCAGGGACTGAGAGGCTTCCTTGAGCTCTTGAGGAATGGATTCCACGCCCGAGAGAAGGTTAAACAGCAGGTACCACTGCATGCCCGTGAGAATCAGGATGACTGAGGCGAGATTCATTCCACCGAAGAGATTGATGACGAGGATTACGATGATGGGAAAGAGCGCGGTGGCGGGAATGGAGGCCCCGATCTGCGCCGCGGGGCGGACGATCTGCATGATCCGCTTGCTGCTTCCCGCCCAGACCGCAATGGGGATGGTCCAGGAAAGCGCCAGGACATAAGCCACGATCATCCGAAGAGTGGAATAAAGCATGGCAAGGGGGATCCTGCGGGCTTCGGCCGGCCAGGGTTGGGCAAGCGCAAGCGCGACCTTGTATAGGGCGTACCCCATGAGCAAGACGAAGAGGAATGACGTCGCCCAGCCGAGAACCGTCCAGCCCCACCTTCCCGCGCGCGCCACCCTTTCCGAGCGGAGCCGCACCCGGACGATTCTTTCCCAGAACTGGTTCTGAGCGTGCTTGAGGCGCCTCCGGAAGACGCGGCCATAAAACAAGCGGATGCGGCGGTTGACGCGCCCGCGCTGGCGTTCGTGGCGGCGCCTCCCTTCTTTCCGGACGAGCGATGATGCGGCAAGTTCGTAGCGGAAGCGTGCGGACCAGCCCGTCAGCGGGCGCCAGACAGCGACATCCATGGCCACGATGATCAGGACTAGCGCTCCGAGTCCGATGAAGGTATCCGCGATTCTGCCCTGCTCTGTGGTGCGAATTAGAAAGGATCCCAGCCCGGGAAGATCATAGTGCACCGGCCCCACCGCAATGATTTCGCAGGCGATGAGAAAATACCAGCCGCCCGCCCAGGACATCATCGAGTTGTATACGAGCTTCGGAACGGATGCAGGGAGATACACCCTCCTGTACAGCTGGCTGCGGGACAGGCCGTAGGAATGGCCAAGCTCCGTCAAATCGCGGGGAACCGTGGAGCAGGACTCATAGACACCAAAGGCCATGTTCCAGGCCTGTCCGGTAAAGATCAGGAAGACGCAGCTCATCTCGACACCGAAGCGGCCGCCGCCGGTCAATGCCACGAAAAAGAAGACCGCTGCGGGAAAGAAGCCGAGGACGGGAATGGATTGAAGGATGTCCAGGAGGGGCAAGAGGATCCGTCCCACCTTGGGTTTGGCGGCCGCATAGTACCCGTAGGGCAGGGAGAACAGCAGGGAGATGAGATAGGCGGCCGTCATGCGGAGCAGCGAATAGAGGGTATCAAGGGGGAGGCTGGACAGCGACGCAGGCGAGCGGGGTCCGGCCGATCCGGGAATCGCGTGGAAGACAGTCTGGCTCAGTCCCGCGAGAAGAAGGATGGAGGCCAGCAATACCCAGAAAAATTTGAAATGTCCCTTCACTGGAATTACGCTCCCCGTTTTGCATGGCTTCGGACTTGCACCGCATCTTGGCTTCAGGGGTACAGATTACGGGAATATCCCGGGAGAATGCAAGAGAAAATACAGGTGGGTCAGGCTGTTGGCAGGAGGCAACTCGCACGTCGAACACGTGCGGGTCAGGAGGTATTTGACCAAAGTGACCCGGTTGACAGGGCGGAGCGCAGACAGGTATTCTTAAGCCGAACCGTGAAAACAGAAGGTAGACCTCCCGCCGCCGCGGGCAGGCGCGCGGAGCTTTCAAAAAGGGTGATTGTGGAAGAACCGTGAAAACAAGCTGTCGAGGCGCCGCTCGAACTGCGGCGCCCACGGCCTTCCGAGGCCGACCGCTCTGCCAGACCTTGACAGGAGGCTGGTGTCGGCGTGTATCCGATCATGGAGACGCCTCTGCCGCCTCCTTTTCCCTTGTCTCTTCCCAAAAAACGATCCATGGAAAGTTCGGTCCCGACGCGCCTTCGGGCCGGGGTGTCTTTTGCAGACCGTCCGCATTCGTGACGCATCAACAGAGGGCGGCGTGCGCGGGGGGAAAATGCTGAAAGCATGGAGTCAATCTCTACACCAGAGCCGTTACCGCCGTCTTCCGGCCTTGTGCGCCGCGCTGTTCTGGCTCGCACTGGCCATTGGAACGTGGCCTTCGGCCGTTTCCCGCGCGAAAAGCCGCCACGACACCAGGCCCGCAGCAGTGCATGCTCCTCGGGGGCCGAGGATCATGAAGGCGTGCTTCTTCTCCGGGCCTGTCCAGGAGCAGCGTCGGAACCATAGGGAGGCGGCTTGGCTGGGGTACTTGGGGGCCGCACTGGTGCTCCTGATCGGCGGCTTTTGGTTTCTGGACCGGCGACGGACCAATCGCAGGCTGATGGATATGGAATCGGCTTGCCGGCGCCTGTTCCAAGGAGACTACGGTTCGCGAATGGGAGCGGTGAGCCTCGCGGGAAGGTGGTCCGCTGCGTCCAAGGCCCTGGATGCCCTTGCGGACAAACTGCAGATGCAAGATGAAGAAGCGCGGCGCGCGAGGCATGCTCACGAGCAAAGCGAGACGCGCTACCGACATCTCGTGGAGATGATGCCCGACGCGGTGTTTGTGCATGACGCGCAGGGTATCATCCTTTTTGTGAATGCCGCCGGGATCGGGATACTGGGTGCTTCGGAAGAAGCGGAAGTGCTGGAACGCAGCGTCCTCGACTTTCTCGTTCCAGAGGACCATGAGCGTGTCAAGCAGATACAGAAAAGCGGACGGGCGGCCCGTAAGCTCGAGCTGACCGTCATCAGGAGCGATGGTGGAAAGGTGATGGTGGAGGCTGTGTCCAGCCCTTTCCTATATGAAGGCGTGGATGCAAGGCAGGTCGTGCTGAGGGATGTGGGGGACCGCAAGCAGCTGGACCGGGAAAGAACCCTCCTGAGCCGGGCGCTGGAGCAAAGCTCGGACGCGTTCCTCATGACCGACGGAGCCGGATTGATCATCTTTGCGAATGCGGCCTTCGAGAGGCTTTCGGGATACAAAGCGTCGGAACTCGTGGGGAAGAAGGCGGACATTCTAAAGAGCGCCGAAGATGATGACGCGTTCTATGAGAACCTTGTCGAAACATTGCAGCGGGGTGACGTTTGGCGCGGCAACGTGGTGAGCCGTCAAAAGGGCGGGCGGCTCGTTGAAGTCTCAGCCGATGTTTATCCCGTGAGGGAATCGGAGGGAATGCTCCCGCATTACGTGGCCGTCTGCCGGGATGTGACGAGGGAGCGGCAGCTGCAGGATCATTTGGCGGAATCCCAGCGGATGGAGTCCATCGGCCAGCTTGCCGGAGGGATCGCCCACGATTTCAACAACATTCTTGTCGCCATCATGGGATCGGTGGAGTTTGCCTTGAAGACGCTGCCTGCCCGCGCGCCCGAGCGGAATGAACTGGAAGTGATCGCCAGGATGGCGGACAAGGCGGCCGCGCTGACCCGCGCTCTCCTCGCCTTTGCACGCCGGCAGGTGATCGAACCGGTGGATCTGAACCTCAACCAGGTGATTCGCGAGTTCCTGCCGCTCCTCGAGCGGATTATCCTATCGAAACCGAAAACGTGGTGATCAACGGCTCCTATCTCAAGTCGCATCCCTGGGCCCGTCCCGGCCGCTATGTCCTGCTTTCCGTTTCGGACAGCGGGGTGGGGATGCCGAAGGACGTTCTGCCGCACGTGTTCGAACCCTTCTTCAGCACCAAGGCTCCGGATGTGGGCTCGGGCCTCGGACTCTCGACGGCGTACGGCATCATTCAACAGCATGAGGGCATGATCCGGGCATACAGCGAAGCGGGGGAGGGGACGACGATCAAGGTTTATCTCCCCATCGTCTCAAGACGCGCCGCCCGTGTCGGCACAAAGATCGAGCCGCCGGTGATGCCAGGGCACGAAACCATCCTGGTCGTTGAAGACGAGCGTGAGGTTCGGATGGTCCTTGTGGAAGCGCTTCTTCGTCTGGGGTACCGGGTTCTTGAAGCCGAGAACGGCGCCGACGCCCTGGCGCATCTTAAAGAGGATGCCGAGGAGGTAGACCTCGTGATCACGGATGTGATTATGCCCATGATGGGCGGCAAGGAGCTTTTCGAAAGCGTTAGGGCTATGGGGCGCCCGTGCCGCTTCCTTTTTTCATCCGGGTATACGGAAAACCTGGTCCACGAAGGCTTTGTCAAAAAAGAAAACTTCGACTTCCTGCCCAAACCATACGGGATCGACGCACTGGCCAGAAAGGTCCGGGAGGTTCTCGACAGGCCCCCCGGGGAGGACCGTTAGCCGGCGCTTGCCTTCTATTTCGCGCCGGCTGTCGTCTTCGGCGGGTAAGTTGTGCGCAGGAATGCCGTTCCGGGACGCCGCGCTTGACGTAGTGGTCATATATGACTATATTGTAGACGTGGAGGATAGTCATGAACTATGGCGAGCGGATCAGGGTGGTGCGCGAATCGCTTGGGCTGTCCCAGGCTGAAGTGGCGAGGCGGCTTGGGTGGAGTCCGCCCAATTTCGCCCGGATCGAGAAGGGCCGGATCACACCTTCGCTGAAGTCGCTCGAAGCTATCGCCCAGGCCCTTGACGTGCGAGTGTCCGTTCTGGCGGACAACCTGTCCATCCCAGCGGAAATCCCAGTGGTCGCATTCGTTTCAGCGGGCCCCGGCGTGGAATTCACCGACCAGGGATATCCGGCGGGCGGGGGGATGTACTTCGTCGAACGGCCGCCCAGTTTTACCGATCCCCACGGCTTTGCGGTGGAGGTCTCCGGCGACAGCATGACGCCCAAGTATGAGAAGGGGCAGGTGGTTCTCGTTGATACGCGTAAGCGCCCTGTCAGCGGTGATTACGCCGTGGTGGGCCTGACGAACGGCGAAAAATATATCAAGCGGTACAGGGAGGCCGGCGGAATGGTTGTTCTCGAGTCGGTCAATACGCTTTACGATCCCGTGGTGGTGCCCCCCGAAGAGGTGCGCTTCGCTTACAAGGTCGTCTGGAGCAAGGAAAGGTAGCCATGCCAATCATGACGGACGCCGCCGTCGAACGCGGCCTTTCATCCAACATTCGGATCGGTACGGCGGGGTGGTCCTACCCGGATTGGAAGGGAACCGTCTACCCCATGAAGGCGGGTAGAGCGTTCGATCCGTTATCCTTTCTGGCCGAACGCTTCCAGGTCCTCGAGGTGGACAGCAGCTTTTACCGCATACCGGATCCGATTCGGACGGCCGAATGGGCGAGAAGGATCGACGGCAGACCGGGATTTCGCTTTTCGGTCAAGCTCTTTCAGGGCTTCACGCACACGCGGAAAGCCTCGCTTGTGGACGAGCGGGCCTTTCATCGCGCACTGGAGCCCCTTGTCCGCACCGGCCGTCTGTCGGCCGTCCTGGTCCAATGGCCCTGGTCCTTCAAAAACACGCCGGAGAACCGGGCCGCCCTGGCCGATCTGCTCCGGAGATTTTCGGTGTACCCCCTGGCGGTGGAACTCCGCCACGCGTCGTGGGAAGGCGGAGCGGCCGCCGGGCTGTGCCGTGAGCATGGAGCAGCCCTGTGCAGCATCGATCAACCCGATCTTGGGCGGTGTCTGGGCCCATCAATGGTGGCTACCGCCGATCTTGCGTACTGCCGCCTTCACGGAAGGAATGCGACGGCCTGGTTCCGCGAGGGCGTGGGCCGGAACGAGCGCTACGACTACCTCTACTCGGGGCAGGAATTGGCGCCCTGGGTTCAGAGGGTCCGTGACGGTGCAGTGCTTGCGCGGGAAGTGGTTGTCATCTTCAACAACCATTTCCGCGGGAAGGCGGCCGCAAACGCCTTCCAGTTTCAATTCGCGTTGACGGGTGAGCGGCAGCAGGTTCCGGAAGGTCTTATCGACGCCTATCCGGACCTGGAAACTGTCAGCAACACGGTTTTCCAGCGCAGGCTGTTTTGAAGCGCTGCGGAACCCTCCCGGCTCCGTATTTCCGCAACACTCCCATTCTCTAAAGAATCCTCCCCGGGGTGCTTTCACCCTCCAGCGCAGCATGGAGGGGAGCGGCAATGGACCTCGTCCAAGAAATCTGGCAATCTGGTCTGGGTCATGCGGCAGTCCGATCAGGGCGCCGGGCTTCAGGCGGGGGTATGCCCGCCCCGCTTTGTCTCGACCGGGTAATGCGCATATAATAGGTACCGTTCGGAGGAACTGATGGACAAAGGAACTGTACGCGTAAAAACAGGATTTGCCGAAATGTTCAAGGGCGGAGTGATCATGGATGTGACCACTCCCGAGCAGGCGCGCGTTGCGGAAGAGGCCGGCGCCACAGCCGTCATGGCCCTTGAACGCGTTCCGGCGGATATCCGGGTCCAGGGCGGCGTCGCGCGCATGTCCGACCCGACCGTGATTAAGAAAATTATCGACGCCGTATCCATACCCGTCATGGCCAAGGCCAGGATCGGCCACTTCGTGGAAGCGATGATCCTCGAGGCGCTGGGAGTTGATTTTATCGATGAATCCGAAGTGCTGACTCCGGCCGACGAAGAACACCACATCGACAAGTGGACGTTCAAGGTCCCCTTTGTCTGTGGCGCGAGGGATCTCGGTGAGGCCCTCCGCCGTGTGGGGGAAGGGGCCGCGATGATCCGCACGAAGGGCGAAGCGGGAACCGGAAACGTGGTGGAGGCCGTGAGGCACGCGAGAACCGTGCAGAAGCAGATCCGGTGGCTGGAAGGGTTGCGCGGCGACGAGCTGATGGACGCCGCCAAGCAAATCAACGCCCCCTTCGACCTGGTTCGCTACGTCCACGAAAACGGCGCGCTGCCGGTGGTGAATTTCGCGGCAGGCGGGGTGGCGACGCCCGCCGACGCCGCTCTCATGATGCACCTCGGTCTGGACGGCGTCTTCGTTGGGTCGGGCATTTTTAAATCAGGAGATCCGCAAAAGCGGGCGGCGGCGATCGTGAGAGCCGTGACTCATTACAATGATCCGGCTATCCTGGCGGAAATCAGCGAGAACCTCGGTGAGCCCATGGTCGGTATCAACTTGGACACACTGGATGAGAGCGAGCGGATGGCCAAGCGGGGCTGGTGAGGCCCGCCGGGCCGGCGTGCTTTTTCGGGGCGGAGATGGAGATCGGTGTACTCGCACTGCAAGGTGACTTCCGTGAGCACCGGAGAATGTTGCAAAGCCTCGGTGCTGTCGTGGCGGAAGTCCGTCTTCCGGAGCACCTGAAAGGGCTGTCCGGACTGATCGTTCCCGGCGGGGAATCGACCACCATCGGTAAGCTGGCCGCGGAATACGGCGTGGACCAGGCCGTCAAGGAGCGCTATGACAGCGGTGAACTTGCAGTGTGGGGGACCTGCGCCGGCGCGATCTGGATCGCTCGCGAAATTGAGGGTTCGGCGCAAAAGCGGCTGGGACTGATGGACATCTGCGTCCGCCGCAACGCCTTCGGACGGCAGGTGGACTCCTTCGAGGAATTTCTGGATATCGAAGATTTCGACACGCCTTTTCACGCCGTCTTCATCAGGGCGCCGATTCTCGAACCGTTGGGAGACGGTGTCCGGGTTCTCGCGCGCTGCGAAGACGCGCCGGTGTTCGTGAGCCAGGACAGGATGTGGGCGTCAAGCTTCCATCCCGAATTGACAGGAGACAATCGCCTGCATAAGCGATTCCTGAAGTTTTGTAAGCGTTGATCGTACGTTACCCTTTGTATAGAGGAACCGAAGGAGGCCGGGTCGCGGCCTCCTTTTTTTGTCCGCTTTCCTTAAATCCCCTCATGTTTTGAAGTCTTGACACAGTAAAAGATAGATATGTTACGATTACGGAACATGTAGTGAGGTGATATGGTTCCAGTCCGGTGTGAACCCGGGTGCGATCCCGTGGCAGAAGCAAGGCGAAAGCCTTCACCAGCAGCGCCGGATAGACCGTTTCCAACGCTCTGCCGCGCTTTGGCAGCATATTTGCAATCAAAAGCTTTACCACTGGGGCCTGCACTGATTTGGAGGGTTTCCAGGGAGGATAAAGAGCGATGAGGGCACATTTGAAAACAATCTGTAACGTCGGGAAGGGCGCCGGGGCGGCGCGGCTGCTGTTTGCGGCTGGACTGGTGGGCCTCTTGCTGTCTGCCGGGCTGGCGGCGGGGGCGGCGCCGCCGGATTCGCAGGCGCTGAACCAGGCGCTGAGCGAAGCCAGAGAGTCCCTAAAAACAAACCCGCTGCCGCAAAAGGACGCCGCCAAGCTGGGGCCGAGGTTGGGCATGTTGTTCTGCGCGCGGAATATGCCGCTCAAGATCGACAAGGCGACGCTGAAGCTCAAGCGACCGCCCGAAGGTCTGAAAAAGAGCGTGCCGCGGTTGTCGCGCATCAATCCCTCTCGCCTGAAGGATGCGGGGCTGGTCCGCCTGAAGACTGGGGCGGAAGGAGTTCAGCGGCCCGGGCGTGTTTTCCGCTTTGAAAACATCGGCGGGCAGCTGGGGATTGGCGTTGTGGTGACCGCGTCGTCGCCGGGCGTCCTTCCACTCGTGGCGAAAGCGCACGGCGCAAGAATCGTGGGGAAGGAGTTCGCCATGCAGCCGCGCACCTTCATGGTGGTGCCCGTGGCGAACGTGAGAGCGCTTCTTGCCGATCCGGACGTCAAAAACGTCAGAGCCCCGTTCATCAACCATCCCATGATGGACAAGTCGCTGCCGGAAACGCATACGGACATCGTCCACAACCAATGGGGCTATCACGGCAAGAACGCCATTTACGCGGGGATCGACACGGGAATCGACTGGAGCAGCGCCGATTTCAAGAACCCCGACGGCACGACGCGCATCCTTTACATCTGGGACCAGACCGACAGCACGGGGCCGGGGCCTTCGGGATTCGGCTACGGAACGCTCTGGACGGCCCAGGACATCAACAACAGTGCCTGCGCCGAAGCCGACAGCAATTCCACAGATTGGGGACACGGGACGGCGACGAGCGGCGTGGGCGCGGGCAACGGCCTTTCCACCGGAGGCGTTTATGACGGCCAGGCCGATCAGGCCGGTATTATTCTCGTGAAGTCGGACCTGACGGATGCGCACATTGAAGACGCGCTGCAGTGGATCATCAGCACAGCGCAGAGCCTCAACAAGCCGGTCTCCATCAATATGAGCTTCGGTAACGGCTGGGGCCCGCATGACGGCAGCGACGAACTGTCCTACTACATCGACAACACGCTGGGCGTGGGGGACGGGACGCAGGGCGTCTCCCTTTCGGCCGCCGCCGGAAACGACAGCGGCAACAACATGCACGCCGGCGGGCCGATTTGCCAGGAGGCGAGCCGGCTCACCGGGTACAACACGGACGACACCAACGTGGTGGCCTATTCCTACAACTGG
This sequence comes from Acidobacteriota bacterium, assembly GCA_037384885.1. Classification (GTDB taxonomy): domain Bacteria; phylum Acidobacteriota; class UBA4820; order UBA4820; family DSQY01; genus JARRNO01. The sequence goes on along the minus strand of JARRNO010000001.1, from coordinate 9,405 downwards.
AACGGCAGCGGCTACCAGGGCGAACCCATGTACATGGAATTTTACGCGCCCGCATCGGCCAACATACAGGTCAACGCCTGGATTCCATACGCTTCGAGCAGCGACGGCGGCAAAACCTGGCAATGGGGCTATACGACAACGGGTTGGGTGAATGTAAGCGCCGGGAATGACGGGATTTATTCTTTTAGCCGCGATACGCACGGCCAAAACCAATACGACTCCTTCGTGGGTGACATCACGACGTCTTCCACGTCGAACCAGATCGGTGTCTATCTCGAGTTTGAAAAGCCCATGACGTACTACAGCAATTCCAGCCTGCAGTACATCTACGTCGCATATGATTACGCCACGACCCGGGAGTCGCGCAACTTCGGGGGCGATCTCTACCAGACCGACGGAAGCGGCTACCCGATCCCCATCGTGCTTCAGTTCCGGGAGGACGGCGGCGCCGGGTCGGGAGCGCGTCTGGACGGCTACATTCCAACCTGGTATTACGGATATTTCGCCTCGGAGACGAATGACTGCATCAACCGGTATCTCGGCGGCGACGACGCCATGCTCATCAACGGGCCCGCGGCGGCGCACAACGTGATCGCTGTGGGCGCCTACACGAGCAGGACGTCCTGGGTGGACAGCACCGGAACCACGCAATCGACGAGCGAGACGCTGGACGACCTGGCCTCTTATTCCTCGCACGGGCCGCTGCGGGGCGTCGCCGAGGGCAACTCCCTCGTGACTGACCAGAAGCCCAACATCACCGCACCCGGTGAAGCGGTCGTGACGACGCTCTCCAGCCAGCTTCCCAGCAGCTTTTATACCGGTTCGGCTCAGAACTACATCGTCCAGGAATCGCCGCCCGACCAGCACATTGCCATGGAAGGGACCAGCTTCAGTTCGCCCCAGGTGGCGGGGGCGGCGGCCATTCTCCTGGGCGCCGATCCGACGCTGACGCTGGGAGAAGTGCGCAACGACCTTCAGAACGGCGCCCGGTCGGACAGCTTTACAGGGACCACACCGAACGACCTCTGGGGATTTGGCAAGCTGACGCTGGACAGCTCCTTTTCCGCGATCGGAGGGTTGGTTTACCGCGGAACGGATCCGAGCAATCTGGCGGCGCTGCAGGGTGTTGTGGGCACCAACTATACCGACAGCGGGGCCGCGGGAAACAGCACGCTCTACTTCTATCGCGTCGGGAGAAACAGTACGCTCCACGTCCAGAAACAGGGGAACGACGTGGTTTTGAGCTGGTAGGAAGGCTGGAAAGGCAGCTACTGCAAGCGCCAAGATTTGCCGCACCAAGTCCTCATTGAAACTTCCCTCCTTTCGGGAGCGGGCGGGGTTGTCTCCGCCCTCTTTTTTACTTGAAAAAATGGTCATAAATGACTATATTTTGTGGTTAGAGGATAGTCATGCGCGCTATTCCCATTCCTTGAAGGAGTTTATTCATGTCCGCCGTACCGCTGGTCAACCGCACCGCCTATACCTTCTATTCCGGCGCCATGAGCGTGGAAGGCCTTGTGGAGCAGGCCGCGGCGAAGGGGTATGGTGCGGCGGGATTGTGCGACCGCGACGGGCTCTATGCGGCGGTCCGTTTTTACAACCTGGCGAAGCGGGCGAATCTCAAGCCCATTCTCGGCGTGGAGTTGACGTCTCCGGAAGGGGTGCGTCCCGGGAGCGGCCGCCTCTTCGCGTTTGCTCTCGATTTCGAAGGTTATTCGCGGTTGTGCGGGCTGATCACCCGCCGGCAGCTCGAACCCGGCCGGTTCGACCGCGCCGGAGAGGCGGCCGCCGCCACGGCGGGAGGACATGTGGCGCTGGCGGCTTCCGGGCGCAAGCTGCTCTACCGCTTGAAAAAAGCGGGCGCCCAAAAGGGGCGGCTCTATGCCCGGCTGACGGGCCGGGACCGCGAAGGAGACGGGGAGGCCTGCGCCGTGGCCGAATGGCTCGGTCTCCCCGTCCTGGCGGCGCCCACGGCGGCCTTCTGCGATCCCGGTGGATATGTCATTCACCGCATTCTCCGCGCCGCCAAGCACCGGCCGCCGGAAAGCGCGCCCGGCGACTACCTTCTTTCTCCGGAGCAAATGAAGGCGCGGTTCGCCTCCCGCCCCGGGGCCCTGGAAGCCGCGGCGGATCTGGCCGCCGCATGCAACGTGGAACTGCCCCTGGGGAACTGGCAGCTTCCCGCCCCGCCGCTGCCGCCCGGAGAGACGGCTGGATCACGACTTTCCGCGCTGTCTTACGCGGGCCTGGCCCGTAGGGTGAACAACGTAACGACGGCATATCTCCGGCGGCTGGAGAATGAGATCGACGTGATTTCCAGGATGGGGTTTGCGGGTTATTTCCTGGTGGTGGAAGATATCGCCCGCTTCGCCAGGCGGGAAGGCATCCCCAACATCGGAAGAGGGTCCGGTGCGTCCAGCCTCGTGTCTTACTGCCTCGGGCTTACGCACGTGGATCCTGTGAAGGAGGGGCTGTATTTCGAGCGCTTTCTGAATCCGGAGCGGAGGAATCCGCCCGATATCGACCTGGATTTTTCATGGCGTGAGCGCGATCTGGTGATCCGCCATGTCTACGATACCTACGGCGAAGCGAACGTTTGCATGATCGCCACGCACAACTGCTTTTCCATGCGCTCGGCCTTCCGGGAGGTGGGTAAGGCCATGGGCGTGCCGGAAGAAGAGCTGGGGCTGGTGGCGAAAGCCGTCCCCCACACGGCGGCCAAGGACTTTGCCCTGGCCTTGAAGTGTTCTCCCGCAGGGCGAGGCGCCCCGCTTCGGGACCACCCATGGCGTGACATCCTGCGGGCGGCCTCGTGGGTCGACGGCTTTCCGCGCCACCTCTCCGTTCACTGCGGCGGCGTGGTGGTGTCCCCCCAGCCGCTCACCCGCAGGCTGAGCCTCCAGCGCTCGGCGCGGGGCCTTGCCGTCACGCAGGCCGACATGTTCGATGTGGAGGCAATGGGGCTTGTCAAGATCGACCTGCTGGGCAACCGTTCGCTCGGGGTTCTGATCGACGCTGTGGATGCGGTCAAGCGGCACACGGGGGCGGTTCCTTCTGTCTTCCCGCCTGAGCGGGCCTACGGCGATGCGCCAACAAACGCGATTCTCCAACAGGGAAAGACCATGGGCTGCTTTTACATCGAATCGCCCGGGATGCGTCTCCTCCTCCAGCGCCTGAAAACACGCACTTTCCGTGACCTCACCGCGGTTTCCTCCATCATCCGTCCCGGCGTAAGCGAGTCAGGCATGATGGATGCTTACGTGGCGCGCCGGCTGGGAGAAGAGCCTCCGGTCTATGCCCATCCCGCGCTGGAGCCCATTTTGCGCGATACGTTCGGGGTCATGGTCTACCAGGAAGATGTGATCCGCGTGGCCCACGAGTTCGCCGGGCTTTCGCTGGGGGAAGCGGACTTGCTGAGGCGGGCCATGAGTGGAAAGTATCGGAGCCGCGATGAGATGGCGGGCCTGGAAAGAGCTTTTTTCGAAAGGGGCGGAGAGCGCGGAATCGCGCCCGCCGTTATGGAAGAGCTCTGGCGGCAGATCCGGAGCTTCGCGGGCTACGCGTTCTGCAAGGCGCATTCCGCATCGTTCGCCCAACTTTCCTACCAGGTGGCCTACTTGAAGGCGCACCACCCGGCTGAATTTTTCGCGGCGCTTATCAACAACCAGGGCGGATTCTACGGGACGCCGGCCTACGTGGAAGAGGCGCGGCGGTGGGGGTTGGCCGTGCTGTCCCCGGATGTGAACGCCTCTGAAGAGGATTTTGCCGGAAAGGACCGGCGTCTGCGCTGCGGCTTTCTCACTCTGAGGGGAGTGCGCCGCGCAGTCCTGGACAGGCTCTACGAGGAAAGGGGCGAGCGGCCGTTCTCCTCCCTGGCGGACCTATGGTCGCGCTTGAGGGCGCACGTGGCGCCCGCTGATCTTGAGATTCTGATCCGCGCGGGCGCTTGTGACGGTTTTGGATTACACCGGGGAATGATGCTGTACCTTCTTCAATCGTTTGGGGGCGACGTCAAGGCGATGGCCCGGGCCGAAGACCGGGTGAGATGGGACCCGGTTCTGCGTCCGGCTCCGAATGCTGAGGACGGGATCGAACTTTACGTCCCATGCGGCCCGCCGCCGGGTGCTCCCGGGCCCGCGCGAATGGCGGCCGCCTGGGGGCGCGAGGCGAAGCGCTCGGACGATCCCGGACGGCCCCTGAGCCTGGCGGAGGTGCTGGCGGGAGAACGTCGTACGCTCGGCTACTGCGTCACGGCGCACCCCCTTGCGCCTCTTCTGGGATGGGCGGAGGCGAGGGGATATGTTCATGCGAAAGATCTTTCCGGCTGCGCCGGCCGGCGGGTCCGGGTGTGGGGACAGGTGATCACCAACAAACGGATTGTCACACGCAGACACCGGGAAGGGATGGCTTTCGCGACACTGGAGGACCCCACGGGGCTGTCCGAACTGGTACTCTTTCCAGATGCCTTCCGGCGTTTCGGCCAGCTGCTCACGCGCGGAAAACCCCTGGTGGTCGAGGGGAAGGCCGAGAACAACCGCGGAGGGCTGACGGTCACGGCGGACCGCGCCTGGGCGATTCGGGGGGTCGTCGTTCACAGGGGCCTGCAGGGGCTCCGGAGAGACGGCGAAGGAGCCAGGCGCGCCGTGTGATTGCAGATGGGCGTCCTTCTTGCGGAGCTTCCCGGCGAGTCTTACATTGATAGCAGGAGAAACTGGGGATTCTCAAAAAAATCCCGCACGGGAGAGATGCCATGACAAGAAAGGGTTGGGAGTGGATGGTGGCGTTCGGGCTTCTGCCGGCGCTGCTCCTCTTGAGCACCTGCCGGGGGCCTGCGGGGACGGAAACGCGGAACAGGGATGTCGTCGCCGAAATGTTCGAGTCGGTCAACCGGAACGACCTTGCGGCCCTCGACGCCTTGATAAGGACGGATTATGTCCGGCACTGCCAGGCTACGCCGGATCTGGTCGTGGACAGCCTGACCGCCTTCAAGGAGTTTCTCGAGGCGGACAAAAGAACGTTTCCGGACAGGAAAATCGAGGTGGTCCGGCTGGTGGCGGAAGGGGATTACGTCGCGTTCCTGGCTGTCTATCACGGCACACAGCGGGGGCCGCTGGGTGACTTCCAGCCGACGGACCGGGCCATGCGCCTGGACATGTCGGGTATCCACCGGCTCAAAGAAGGGAAGATCGCAGAGACGTGGGTGACCTGGGACAACATGGCGGCCTTCCGGCAGCTCGGGCTGTTCAAGAAACCTCTTCCTCCGGATGCTCCGGGCGCTGCGGCTACGAATTGACATCCCCTTCCTCCCGGCGAAAATCTCCCATGGCCTCACCCGGCGCGGCACGCGACGGAAAGACGCGTCTCAGCTTGTGGGTTTATACTGAAACAAGAGGGGATTGCTGCTTCTTATGATTCGCCCGGACCTTTGGGTCCGGCCCCAACCAGGGAGTACGGCCATGAAAGCAATGATCCTGAGCGAACTGGGCGCCCTGAGGGACAATCCGTCTCCTCTCCATTTGGGGGACCTTCCCATTCCCGAACCCGAGAGCGGAGAGGTGCTGGTCCGCGTTTCCACGTGCGGCGTCTGTCACACCGAACTCGATGAAATCGAGGGCCGGACCCCACCCGCGTCGCTGCCGCTTGTTCTCGGTCACCAAGCCGTGGGCCGGGTTGTCAAAACCGGTCCGGGAACCCACCGGCACGCCGAGGGATCGAGGGTCGGCGTCGCGTGGGTGTTTTCGTCCTGCGGCCGCTGCAAGTTCTGCAGGAGCGGGAACGAAAACCTCTGCCCCGAGTTCCGGGCCACCGGCCGGGATGCAAACGGCGGATATGCGGAATACATGGTCGTGCCGGAGGATTTCGTCTATCCCATTCCCGAGACATTCTCCGACGCGCAGGCCGCGCCCCTTCTCTGCGCCGGGGCCATTGGGTACCGCAGCTTGAATCTGGCCGGGATCGCCAACGGCGCAGCGCTTGGCCTGACGGGCTTCGGCGCTTCGGGGCATCTCATGCTTGCCATGGCGCGCCGCCGCTGGCCTGAAACGCGGATCTACGTCTTTGCTCGCAGTGAGAAGGAAAGGGCTTTCGCCATGGAGCTTGGTGCGGAATGGGCCGGCCCCTCCGAAGCGGAGTCTCCGGAAAAGCTGGATGCAATCGTGGATACCACTCCCGTCTGGAAGCCGGTCGTGGACGCGCTCAAGAATCTGGACGCAGGGGGCCGGCTGGTGATCAACGCCATCCGTAAAGAGGACGCCGACAAGGCATACCTGCTCAATCTCGACTATCCGCAGCATCTCTGGATGGAGAAGGAAATCAAGAGCGTGGCAAACGTCTCCCGCAAAGATGTGACGGAGTTTTTAGAACTGGCCGCCGAGATCCCGATCGAGCCCGAAGTGACAGAGTATCCCCTGGCGGATGCAAACCAGGCGCTTCTGGACATGAAGGCGGGACATCTCAGGGGCGCGGAAGTGCTCAGGATGGATTCCTGACGTGAGGAGAAGCCGCATCGCCTGTCTCGTGTTCCTGGCCGGCTTGACAGCCGGAGGGAGCGCCTGCCGCCGCAACGCCGGGGCCGAAGGCGGAAAAGGCCAGGCGGCTCGCCCCGAAGTTGTTCGCGTAAAAAGCCTCCCACGACCCGGCCATGTGGTGGTGGTGATCGAAGAAAACAAGGGGTACGGACAGATCATTGGGAATCCGCAGGCGCCCTATATCAACTCTCTCGCAAGTCGGAGCGTCTTGTTCAAGAGGTCCTATGCCTTGACACATCCAAGCCAGCCCAACTACCTGGCGCTTTTTTCAGGGTCCATGCAGGGGATCGCCGATGATTCCTGCCCGCATGACCTCTCAGGCGCTAACCTGGCGAGTGAACTTCGCGCAGCAGACCTCGATTTTGCAGTGTTCAGCGAATCCATGCCGGACCAAGGGTATACAGGTTGCCGGAGAGGCACGTATGTCCGTAAACACAATCCTGCGGTGAACTGGCAGCGCCGGGGGCGTTTCCCCCCCTCCTGGAACCTGCCTTTCAGGAGTTTTCCGCGCGACTTCTCCAAACTTCCCACCGTCAACTTCGTGATCCCGAATCTGGATCACGACATGCATGACGGCAGCATTACCCAGGGTGACGCCTGGCTGCGGAAAAACATGGGGCCGTATATCCGCTGGGCCGGCCGGAACAACAGCCTCTTTATCCTGACTTGGGACGAAGACGATTTTACCCGCGCCAACCATATCGTGACGATGTTTTCGGGCGGAGTGATCCGTCCCGGCGTCAGCGAATCACGGATCAACCATTACTCGGTGCTGAGGACGCTCGAAGATATGTACGGACTTGCGCATTTGGGGGAGACGCGGTTTTCGCATCCTGTCGAGTCCGTTTGGAAGAACGCCCCCAAGGCTGCTGGAACGGCATCCGGAGCGACGGCAGAAAGGAGCCGGTAACATGACGCGGGAAGGCGAAAGACAAACCATACTGGACGCGGAACACCTGAAGCTCCTGACGTGGTTCTGGTATATCAGGGCGGGCCTCGCCGCCATGTTTCTTTTCCTCCCGGCCATCTATGGCGCTACGGGGTTTGTTCTCATGGCCGCCGCAGCAGTTTCGAGCAAAGAGGTCGAGGCGCCGCCGGCCTTTGTGGGCGGGCTGTTCTTGATCATTGCAGGGATGACTGCTTTCGCCGTGGGCGCGGTCGCGCTCCTCAGTTACCTGACCGGGCGGTTTATCGCCGCCCGCCGACACCACACCTTCTGCGTGGTCGTAGCTGTTCTGTCTTGCCTGAGCTTCCCCTACGGTACGATTCTCGGGCTGTTGACGCTCCTGGTCCTTTTCCGTGAGCCGGTGCGTCTTCTGTTTCAGGGGAAGGAGCCGGTAGGGGAATCTGGAAGGTAGATGCGAATCTGGGATGTCGATCCGGGCTATTTGAACGACAGGAGCCTCTTGGGCGAGCACCGGGAGCTTCACGGGATCTACTCGATTCTCCTCAACGGTAAAAAGGGATATTCCAGGCATCCGGAAACACTGCGGTGGAAGAGCCGTCTCCCGGCTCTGGCGGCGCGACACGACGCCCTCATTGCGGAAATGCAGTTAAGAGGGTTTTCTCACAGAAGCCCTCTCGGCGCACGGAACGGGGTGGTCGTCTGGCCGGGCGCCTTTATCAACCCTCCCGGGGAGCAATTCGCGATCTTGCGAAAAAAGTACGAAGAAAAGGGGCCGGGACGGATTCCCCTCCCTTCCGCGCCGCAACCGCTCTGGGCGCACCATAAGTACTCGGTCATGGCCCGGAGTCCGGGAAAATACAAGGACATCGGACCGGAGGCGGCGGCCGGCGCCATAGGATTCCATGAGCTTGCTGAAGTCTTGACGGAACTCTTGAGGGAAAAGCCCGCGTCGGGATGTCTGCGAAACGCTCTTCACCACATGTGGGGCTACGTCAAGAAATTTGCAGAGAAACCCGTGGACCTGGACGATTCCGGCGCGATCTTCCGGGCTGTTGTCAAACTCGCCCGTCGCCACCGCGTCCTCTATCTTTTGCACTCCACCGCACTGGGTGAATTCGGGCGGTGGCTGAGTGGCCCTGACGGTGACCGGTCCCTCCCGTAAGAGAGAGTGTGGCTGGGTTTTGAGCGATGGGCCACGCAACATGTGAATAGGAGGCCATCATGCCGTATCTGAAGGTCGAAACATCTATGGCGCTTGCCGATGAAGTCCGCGAGCATCTTATGAAGTCGCTGTCCACAGTCGTATCGGAGACCATCGGCAAACCGGAGAAATATGTCATGATCGCCCTGGATTCAACGCCGCTCATGATGGGGGGAAGATCGGGCGAAGCCGCTTTTGCCGAAGTCCGGAGCATCGGCGGGCTCGGGGGAAATGTCAACACGCAGCTGTCCCGCCGGGTTTGCGAGATTCTTGGGGAGACCCTGGGCATCAAGGGCGACCGAGTCTATCTGAATTTCAGGGAAGTGGAAGCATGGGACTGGGGCTGGAACGGCGGAACATTCGGCTGACAGGCGGGCCGGGGTTTTTAAAGCGCTTCTACTTGCTGCGCAAAACGCGAGGTCTTAAGGTTAGAGTAAGCGAAGCCGGGCGTACTCGGGAAGGATCAGGGAAGACATGGGCAAGGTACTCATCGTTTCGAATCGGTTGCCGGTTACGGTGAAGCCGAAGGGGGATGATTTCGAAATTACCCCTTCGGCGGGAGGCTTGGCAACGGGACTTCGCGGACCTCACCAGAGGTCGGACTCACTGTGGATCGGCTGGCCCGGAGCCCTTCCCCGCCTGGAAGAGAAGCTGGCTGGTTTCAAGACGGCGCCGGTCTACTTGTCCGTCAGGTAATGAAAAAGAGGCCAGAGTACGCCGTTGGAAAAATTCTCGTAGTAGCGTTGCACCTCTTCGTCCGACAAGTAGAC